>JBAUWJ010000221.1:0-2022 GCA_049583715.1 Arenicellales bacterium
CAGCCATGAGAGGCGTCCTGAACGTTCTTGATGTACTTGTACAAGGTGCCACGGGTCGCCTTGTAGGGCGGCATCTGCCACTGCGCGCGGCGCGCCTCGAGCTCCGAATCGCCGAGGTCGACCGACAACTGATTCTTGGCGGCGTCGATCGTGATCCGGTCCCCATCCCTGATCAGGGCGATCGGACCGCCCTCCTGGGCCTCGGGAACGACATGCCCCATGATGAAACCGTGCGACCCGCCGGAGAACCGGCCGTCCGTGATCAGCGCGACGTCCTTGCCAAGACCCGCGCCTACGATAGCCGAAGTCGGCGTCAGCATCTCCGGCATCCCCGGCCCGCCCTTGGGCCCCTCGTATCGAATCACGATCACGTCGCCCTTCCGGATCCCGCCCCGCTCCAGCGATGTGAGCATCTCTTCCTCGGAGTCGAACACCCGGGCGGGACCGGAGAACCACTCGCCCTCCTTGCCCGTGATCTTGGCGACGGCGCCCCCGGGAGCCAGGTTGCCCCACAGTATCTGGATGTGACCGCTGGGCTTGATGGGGTTCTCCAGGGAGCGGATCACTTCCTGGCCTTCACTGAGACCCGGCAGCTCGCGCAGGTTCTCAGCAACCGTTCGCCCGGTGACGGTCAGACAATCCCCGTTCATCAGGCCGGCTCCCAGCAGGTATTTCATGACCGCGGGTACTCCGCCGACATTGTGCAGGTCTTCCATCACGAAGATGCCGCTGGGCTTGAGATTGCCGAGGAACGGCACCCGGTTGCTGACTTTCTGAAAGTCAGCCAGCGTCAGCTCGATATTCACGGAGCGGGCCATGGCGATCAGGTGAAGCACCGCATTCGTGGACCCACCGAGGGCGGACACGATGACCATGGCGTTCTCGAACGCCTCCCGGGTCATGATGTCCGCTGGCTTGATCTCGAGCTCCATCAGGTGGCGAACCGCCGCCCCTGCCGCCTTGCACTCGTCGATCTTGTTGGGATGCAGGGCCGGAGTAGACGAGCTGTACGGCAGCGACATGCCCATGGCCTCGATAGCGCTCGCCATGGTGTTGGCGGTGTACATGCCCCCGCAGGCCCCGGCGCCGGGGCAGGCGTGCCGCACGATGTTCTGCCGCTCTTCATCGTCAATGGCCTTGGCGAGATACTGGCCGTAGCTCTGGAACGCCGACACGATATCCAGGGTCTGGTTGTTCCAGTGGCCGGCCTTGATGGTGCCGCCGTAGATCATCAGGCCCGGGCGGTTCAGGCGGCCGAGGGCCATGATGCATCCCGGCATATTCTTGTCGCAGCCGGGGATGGCGATCACACCGTCATACCACTGCCCGGACACCACGGTCTCGATCGAATCGGCGATGAGATCCCGGGATTGCAGGGAGTAGCTCATGCCTTCGGTGCCCATGGAGATGCCGTCGGACACCCCGATGGTGTTGAATCGCATCCCCACCAGGTTCGCATCGGACACGCCTTCTTTGACGTGCGCCGCCAGACCGTTCAGGTGCATATTGCAGGTATTTCCTTCCCACCACACGCTGGCGATGCCGATCTGCGCCCTGTCCATGTCGGATTCGGTGAGGCCGGCCCCGTAGAGCATGGCCTGGGAAGCTCCCTGGGACCTCGGCTGGGTCACTCGGGAGCTGATCTTGTTCAGCGGTTTTTCAGGCATTGGTCTCGAGTCTCTTGATACGGGCTTGGCGGGGGAATTGTAGCAGCAAGCCGCGTGTTTGGAGGACACCGGCGACCCGCCCCTGAGTACAAGGGGGTTGTGAACGGTCGCCCCGCCGGACAGCGCCGAACGGAGGGCAAAACCAGGGTCAATCGGATTTGGAAGACTTCTTCGGCGCCTTGACCAGGTCCGAGCGCTTCACCATGAGCGTATCCAGTGAGTACTTCGACACCACGAAGAAACGGCCCCGCCAGCGCTCGTTCAGGCTCTGCGCAAGCTCCTTGCCGCTCATGGCTTTCTTCTGCTTCTTCTTCTCATCCTGGCCCTCGTGGTCCTGGCCTTTCGGATTTCCTTT
>JBAUWJ010000222.1:0-20248 GCA_049583715.1 Arenicellales bacterium
CCCTTGCATGCGTTGTCGGGCGGCGGAGCGAATAACAGTATGTCCTATCCGGTTTGTGGAACCATCTGGCTGTGCCTCTTGAACGATCCCCCTTCAGCCATAGCTACGGCTATGGCTCGGCGGACGATCGTTCAACCTGCTTTGCCAGCTTGCCCCAAAATCCCGGATCCCAGTGAGAAATGCGGGCTAGAAGCGGCGGGGTGGCCCGATCGTCGGGTGGGAAGACGAACGCCCGGTGAAGAGTCGACAATCCACGCATGCTGTTCCAATGAAGCCATGGTCGTCGATGGCGGCGACACAATGTTAAGGAAAAATAAAGGCGGCGGTAAGGTTTCCCGATGCCGGCCGGAGTAGAGTCTGTCGGACATGTAGAACGGTAAGCGGGAGGTCTGCATGGCAAACGCGATTGCTGACCACTGGGGCAGGGGCGACGTCTACGGCCGGATAGTGGCCGCCCTGGAGAAAATATCGAAGCCCCTGGACGGTCTGACGATTGAAGACTTGGCGCCGGTCGATCATTTTCACGCCCGGGGCTTCCCGGCGACGGTGGACCTCGCCGACCGGCTCCCGATAGAGCCCCGCCACCGGGTTCTCGACATCGGTTGCGGCCTGGGCGGTCCCGCCCGCTATATGGCGGACCGGTTCGGCTGTCATGTGAGCGGCATCGACATCACGCCGCCTTTCGTCGAGGCGGCGAGCAAGCTGACTGCGCTGCTTCATATGGAGGAGCGGGTAAGCATCCAGCACGGGGACGGGCACAGCCTGCCGTTTCCGGATGCCGGTTTCGACGGCGCTTACACGCAACACGTCACCATGAACGTCGACGACCGCCCGCGGTTCTTCGCGGAGGCGTTCAGGGTACTGAAACCCGGCGCCTTCTTTGCCCTCACCGAGCACGGGCTGGGCGAGAAAGGTGACCCGCACTATCCCGCGCCCTGGTCCATGGACGGCACCGGTGCTCATCTCGCGACGCCGTCCTACACCCGCGGGATTCTGGAGGATGCGGGATTCCAGGATATCGCCGTCGAGGACACCGGGCCCAAATACGTCGCCGCCTACAAGGCGATGGTCGAGAAAGCGGAGAGCGGTGGCCTGCCTCCTCTTGGCGTGCACATACTCCTCGGCGAGGCGGCGTTGGAGAAGGCCCGCAATGCGTGCCGGAACATCGAGGAAGGCCGTACGCATCCCATAGAGCTCATCTGTCGTAAACCGGTATGAGGGACCCTGTCACGGCGGACCTTTAACTGATTCCGGCCGGACGCCATACTCGACACTCGTGAAGGCGGCCGGCCAGTGCGCTCGCCCGGATTTCGAATCTGTTACGGGAGCCAGCTCAATGAGTCAGTTGTTTACGGCGTTGACCATCGGCGACGTCACGTTTCGCAACCGCATCTTCGTCTCGCCCATGTGCCAGTACTCCAGCCGGGACGGCATGCCGGATGACTGGCACCTGGTGCACTTGGGCAGCCGCGCGGTGGGCGGCGCGGGCATGGTGATGGTGGAGGCATCCGCGGTGACGCCCGAGGGGCGGATCTCGGCGCGGGATTCCGGTTTCTGGTCCGACGACCACGCACAGGCCTTCACGCGCATCGTGCGTTTCATCGCCGGGCAGGGGGCGGTGCCCGGCATTCAGCTCGCTCATGCCGGGCGCAAGGCCAGCGTCGAACCGCCCTGGCTGGGCGGCAAGCCGCTGACGAAGGAGGCCGGGGCGTGGATGCCGGTGGCGCCCAGCGCGATCCCCTTTGCGAGTGAATTCCCGGCGCCGCGTGAACTGGATCTCCGTGAGATCGACGAGCTTGTCCAAGCTTTTGCCGCCGCGGCCGAACGTGCGCGAGGCGCCGGCTTCCGGTGCCTCGAGCTGCACATGGCCCACGGCTATCTGCTGCACGAGTTCCTGTCCCCGCTCGCCAATCGCCGCGGCGACGAATACGGCGGCTCCCTGGAGAACCGGATGCGCCTCCCGTTGCGGGTGGTCGGCGCCGTGCGCGAGGCCTGGCCGGCGGATCTGCCCCTGTTCGTGCGTATCTCCTGCACGGACTGGGTGGAGGGCGGCTGGGACCTCGACCAATCCGTGGCGCTCTGCCGGCGGCTCGGGAGGCTCGGCATCGACATGATCGACTGCTCGAGCGCCGGCATGGTCCCCGACGCTGTCGTTCCAGCCGGTCCCGGGTACCAGACGGCGTTTGCCGAACGTATTCGCCGGGATGCCGGTATCGCCACCATCGCGGTGGGGATGATCACCGAGCCTGCGCAGGCCGAGCACGTTCTGCGTACCGGCCAGGCGGACGCGGTTTGCCTGGCCCGGGAGCTGCTGCGCGATCCTTACTGGCCGCTGCGCGCCGCCAGGGAGCTGCGCGTCGATGGTCCCTGGCCGGACCAGTACCTGCGGGCCAGGAACTGAGCAGCCGGGAGAGCGTGGGTGTGTCGAGCGAAAGATCGCCGCGTGTTGCCTTGTCGTATAATCCTCGGACCGTTCCGGGTATGGATACGCACAGGATTCGCGTGCATCGAGCAACCAACAAACAGAGAGCGTCGGCGGGTTGAAGAAGATACTGGTCGGGGTCGATCTGAGGGCGAAATACGTCTGGCTGGTCACGCGGGCGGCGGATCTGGCGCGCTGCATCGACGGCCGGGTGGACCTCTTGTATGTCTCGCGCAAGGAGCCGGACAGCGAGCAGGCGGGGCGCAGGAAGACCCTCGAGGGCCTGCGCGACCACCTGGACGAGCAGCGGCGGGGAGATTTGATGGTGATCTCGGGAGATCCGGGCAAGGTCCTGCGGGAGCAGTCCCGCAATTACGACATCATGGTGGTCGGCCCCAACGAGCCCGCGGGGTGGCGCAGGCTGGTGGAGGACGCGATGGCGGTGCAGGTCATCGGCGGCGCACGTTGTCCCGTGTTCATCCCACGCACGGAGGAGCCGAGGACGTCGTTTCAACGGATCGTTCTGGGCCTGGACATGCGGCACGGGGATCCGACCATTCGTCTGCAGGAGGCCGGAAGCTGGGCGGCGGCCATGAATGCCAGGCTGGATGCGGCGTACTGTGAGCTCAATCCGGCGCGCTACCTCCCCAAGGAATCTCCGCGGCACGCCACCCAGGATACCTGGCACACCAACCGGGACAAGGAGGAGCAGGTACTCGCCAGGATGTTGCGCGAGAACGTGCCGGCCGCAGCGCGCGGCAAGGCGTTCGTGCGCCTCGGGCGGCCCGCAAAAGGGCTGATCGAGCTGTCCGCGAGCTACGATCTCGTCGTCGTGGGAACCGCAGACGCCGTGCATCCCAGCTTCTTCATGAGCCCCGTGGCGGTCGACGTCATCCGCGAAGCGCGTTGCGATGTGATGACGCTGCCGGCATAGAGCCAGCTTGCGTCGTTGGAACCATCCCAAGGAAGCTCTGATTAATCGTTTACGTTGTCATTGCGAGCGCAGCGAAGCAATCCAGGATTCCTGCTATTCCTCGCTTTCTGGATTGCTTCGTCGCGTCGCTCCTCGCAATGACAGTACTAATCAGAGCTTCCCTAACCCTATGCCTCTCGACTCTGGCTCCCGGCTTCGTTCTACCTCCCTCCGTCCCTGGGGTCGCCTCGCCAGCGGGAGAGGGGACTCCACTCCCTCTGCCTCCGGGAGAGGGCCGGGGTGAGGGGGCGATGCTTGGGAGCACTCTCACCCCGACCCGCCAGCGGGGAGGGAAGCCTTCGGGCGGCTTAATCAGGCTACCCGTATACGATAGAATCCAGTCACGCACAGCGAGCGCCGTATCCCCGGCACGCGAATAATCAATGCACTGAAGTGAGAACATCAAACAGGGGGAGGCCTATGCGATTCAGGAAACTTTTCACCACCGCCTTTTTTGCGCTCATCCTCTCGACCGGCATGGTCGGGACCGCTTCGGCGTGGGAACCGAAAGGGCCCGTCAAGCTGGAGATCGGGTTCGGCGCCGGCGGCGAGACGGACACCATCGGCCGCGTTATCGCCGACGCTCTGGAGAAGGAGACCGGCTGGCAGATCGTCGCCGAGAACAAGCCCGGCGGCGGGGGCATCGCGATGTTCACGCAGCTCTCGGCCATGCCGGCCGATGGATCGGTCATCGGCATGGGCGTGAACATGCCCGTCATGATCAACCTGGTGCTGCGCGGAGACAAGCTGCCGTTCACCATCGACAGCTTCGATTACCTCGCAACGGTGGCGCGCGCACCGCTCGTGATCATCGCCAAGAGCGACGCGCCCTACAGCGACGTGAAGGAGCTGGTCGCGTGGTCAAAGAAGAATGGCGGCGCGGCGATCAGTTATGACGCCAAGCCCCAGGAGATGATCATGCGGGCCATCGACAAGCAGGAGAGCGCGGGGTTCAAGCTGATTGCCACCAAGAGCTCGGCGGAGCAGCTCCAGTTCCTGCTCGGCGGCCAGGTCCAGGCGTCGTTCTCATCAGGCGCGCACATTCCATACATGAAAAAGGGTGACGTGAAGATGCTGGCGAGCGCCAACAGCACCCGGCAGGATTACGCACCGGACGTGAAGACGCTGAAGGAGCAGGGTTACGACCTGTTCTCCGATCCCTGGTTCTACATCGCCGCGCCGAAGGGTCTGCCTGACGATGCGAAGGAGGCGCTCGCCGGCGCGCTGGCCAAGGCTCTGAAGACGGATGAAGTGAAGAAGATCATCTCCAACACCTTGTCGACCCAGCCAGTGGACCTGGGCCCCGACGGAACGAAGAAGATGTTTCTCCAAGGCATGGATGGCGTGAAGGGGCTGTTCGGCAAGTAGAGTTTTTCAAAGCGGCGCGTCGTCCGGCGGCGACGCGCCCGTTCCCCGTATTCAAGAAGACAGTAGAAACCGCATGGCGAACCGTTTGCTGGGGCTGTTCTTTGCGGTCTTCGGTCTGCTCATGCTGTTCGCCGTCATTCCCTGGCAGACCGAGGTCGTCAACTCGGGCTGGATGAAGCCTCAGTCGCTGCCGGATGCCATGGCCGTCGTCATCACCGTGGCGGGGCTCGTCCTGGCGATCCGGCCGCGTGGCGAGGTCTCCTTCGAATGGCGCAAGGCCGTTCGGGCGGCGCTGTACCTGGGGCTGGTCTGCGCCGGCGTGTACCTCATCAGCCTGTTCGGCTTCGAGATGGTTGCGCCCTCGATGGCGCTGGCGATCATGCTGCTGATCGGAGAGCGGCGGCCCTGGTGGCTGGTGCTCGGGGTCGCCGGCATACCCTTCGCAATCTGGGTCGCGGTGCCTGTCCTGCTCGGCCGGCCTTTGCCGTGACCGTCCCCGGCCGTGGTTGAGCTTCACACCGTCCTGGCCGGTATCGGGGATGCGCTGAGTCCCGTCAACTTCCTGTTCGTGGTGGCGGGCGTGATGACCGGGCAGTTCGTGGGCGCGGTGCCGGGCATCGGACCGGTGATGGCCATGGCGATTGCCATCCCGTTCACCTTCGTTCTCAATCCCTTGCCGGCCATCGCGTTTCTGGTGGGCGTCAACAAGGGAGGGCTGGTGGGCGGCGCGGTGCCGGCGGTCCTGATCAACACGCCCGGCACGCCGGACGCGGCGGCAACGGCTTTCGACGGCCATCCGCTGGCACTGAGCGGAAAGCCGCTCAAGGCCACCAAGATGGCGCTCTACGCCTCGGTCACCGGTGACACCTTCAGCGACCTGGTCCTCATCACCGTGTCCGCGCCGCTCGCCGTGGTGGCGCTTCGCATGGGACCGGTGGAGATCTGCGCGCTGATGATCTTCGCCTTCTCGGTGATCGCGGGTTTGATCGGCGATTCCGTGTGGAAGGGCATTATCGCCATGGCGTTCGGTCTTCTGTGCGCGACGGTCGGCCTGGATCCGCAGAATGCCACGCCGCGGCTGATCTTCGGTTGGTTCCAGCTCTACGACGGCCTGCCGCTGGCGCCGGTCGCCATCGGCGTGCTCGCCCTCGCCGAGATCCTGAGGCGCCTCGCCGCCATCGAAGGCAAGCCGAAGCCCGCCATCGAGGCGCCGCAATCCGAGGATCCGGCGGACCGGCGCGTCAGCCTGGCGGAGTACTGGGCCTGCCGCTACACGATCGCGCGCGGTGCGCTGATCGGCACCTTCCTGGGCGCCATGCCGGGCATCGGCTCCACGGCGGCGGCATTCATGTCCTACGCGTCGGCCAAGCGCGCCTCGGACGACCCCGACAGCTTCGGCAAGGGCAACCTGCATGGGATCGCGGCCGCCGAATCCGCCAACTCAGCGGTGGTCGGTGCCAACCTCATCCCGTTGCTGACCCTGGGCATTCCCGGCAGCGTGAGCGCCGCCCTCATCATCAGCGCCCTGATGATCCAGGGCATAGAACCGGGTCCGCTGCTCTTCCAGGAGCAGGGACGCCTGATCTACAGCCTGTTCGGGGCCATGATCATGGCCAACGGCGTCAACCTGGCGATGGGCCACCTTGGCCTGAGGCTGTGGTCCCGGGTCGTCAGGGCCCCGGAGTCGGTGATCTTCTCCTCGGCGTTGCTACTGTGTATCGTTGGGGTGTCGCTCTCGACGGGGGGGTTGTTCGGCGTGGCGGTGATGCTGTTGTTCGCGGGTATCGGCTATCTGATGACGGCATGCGGTTTCTCCGTGGTGATCTTCGTCATCGCGTTCTTTCTGGGACCCCGCTTCGAGATCTCCCTGTCCCAGAGCCTGGTGCTGTTGAACGGCGACCCGCTGGCGCTCGGGCACTATCCGATCGCCCTGGTTCTCCTGGGTCTTGCCCTCATCAGCGTTTGGCGGCTGGGGGTTCTGCCCGGCCTGAGGAACCGGGACTCGGCGGCCGGGACGGGAGCCGAATGAAAACCTTCGATATCGCCATCGTCGGGGCCGGCGCGGCCGGGGCGACCCTGGCTCTGGAGCTCGCCGACGAGGCACGGGTCGTCGTCACGGAGGCGGAGAGCCAGCCGGGCTACCACGCCAGCAGCCGCTCGGCCGCGGTGTTCGTGCCGAGCTACGGGCACGGACTCCTGCGCAGGCTGACGGCCATGAGCCGCGGCTTCTACGATCACCCCGACGCGGAGTTCTTTCCGAATCCCCTGCTCTCCAAGCGGGGCCTGCTTCGCGTGATCCTGCGGGGTGGAGGCGCCCAGCATGAGGCGACGATCACGGGCATGCCGGGGATTCAGACGCTGACCGTCGCCGAGGCCGCGGATTATTTTCCGCTTCTCGATCCGAAGAGAATCCTGGGCGCCTCATACGAGGAAGACGTCCACGACATCGATGTCGAAGCGATGCTCCGGGGCTGCCTGCGCAAGGCGCGCAAGCGCGGTGCCGAGATACTCTTCCAGAATCCCGTGGTCGGGATCGAGCGAGCGGGAAGCGGCTGGTCGCTGGCGACCCGGGCCGGGACCATACAGTGCTCCACCGTGGTCAACGCCACGGGAGCCTGGGCAAACCAGACGGCACAGCTCGCGGACCTGCAGCTCATCGGACTGGAGAGCTGCCGTCGCAGCATGGCCGCGCTGCCCCTGCCGGCGGCGCTGGAGAACCGTCCCCCTCCGCCGTTGACGGTCGCGGTACCGCTCAGGTGGTACGCCAAGGGCGAGCACACCGCCTTACTGGTATCGCCAGCGGACGAAGATCCGGTACCGCCCCATGACGCTTTTGCCGACGACATGACGATCGCCGAGGGGTTGCATCGTTTCAGCCAGGACACGGGATACGAGGTGACGCATGTGACGCGGAGCTGGGCAGGGCTGCGTTCCGTCGCCCCGGACGAATACCCGGTGATCGGGTTCGATCCGTCGGCTGAGGGCTTCTTCTGGCTGGCCGGTCAGGCCGGTTTCGGGATTCAGTGCGCGCCGGGCATCGCCCGTCTCGCCGCCGGCCTCATTACCGGCGCCGGTACCGACGTGACACTGACGCAGGCGTTCAGCGTCACCCGGATGCGCCCGGGCTGAGTCGCTCGTAGTTGGCGATCACCTGGGCGCCGAGAAGAACGATGACGGCGCCGGCCTCGATGGTCAGCAGGATGATGATCGCGGTGGCAAAGGAACCGTAGATGAAGTTGACCGCCGAGAGGGTGGAGAAATACCACACGAGGAACTGGCGGGTGATTTCCCAGAGCACCGTCGCCGTGATGCCACCCGCAAGAGCCTTTCGTATGCTGAGGCGCCCGACGGGGAGAACCATGTAGAGGGAGGTGAGCAGCAGGACCTCGCCCAGCACACCCAGGAGGTAGAGAAGGGTGGCGGATGCGCCGCTCAGAGAGATCCGGGCACCGAGCACGGCCAGCTTGTCCTGGGCGAGCGCATTCAGCGCACTGCTGGCGGTGCTGACGACGATCATCCCGATCGCCAGCAACAGGATATACAGGTAGGGGATGATGGCGGAGACGAGGAAGTGCCGGCGGCGCACTGCGGCGCGATGGAAGAAGATGACGGACATGGCGTTCTCCAGCACGGTAAAAGCGAGCGCGCTGAAAAAGATCAGGCTGATGAACACCAGGCCCCCCGCGAGGCGCCAGTTCTCGAGGAAAGTCTCGACCTGATCCGTGACCAGGCCGGCCTGGCTGGGAATCATCAGGGACAGATAGGAACGCGTCGTTTCGATGAGGGTGCCCTGGTCGACGACCTGGGACAGGACGATCAGCATCAGCGCGAACATCGGCACGATGGACAGCAGAGTGTAGTAGGCCACGGCGCCGGCGAGCAGGAAGCCCTGGTTTTCCCGGAACTCCGATGCCACCTCCACGAGGAAGCGGACGGGGCTGCTCCAGATGATCTCGAGTTGCCTGCGGTGCTCGGACACGGGCGGCGGCTAAGGACGCTCCTCGCGGCCGTCTTCCATGGCGTAGCCGTTCAGCGCCACACCTCTGCCGCGGTGCTGACGACCAGGCGCAGCTTGGTGAGCTCGTCGCTCTCGCTCAACATGTTGCCTTCGACGGTGCTGGAGAAACCGCACTGGGGGCTCAATGCGAGCTGATCGAGCGGCACGAACCGGGCAGCCTCGTCGATTCGTTTCTCGAGGTCCTCGCTGCGCTCCAGCCGCGGCACCTTGGAGGATACGAGGCCCAGCACGACGCGTTTGCCGCCGGGGACGAAGCGCAGGGGAGAGAAGTCGCCGGAACGCTCGTCGTCGTACTCGAGAAAATAGCCGTCGACGTCCAGCTCGTTGAACAACACTTCCGCCACCGGCTCGTAGCCCCCTTCGGCGACCCAGGAGCTTTGGAAGTTGCCGCGGCACAGGTGGATGCACACGGTCATACCGGGGGGTCGGCTGCGGATGGAATCGTTGATGATGCGCGCATACAGGCGCGGGAGCTCGTCGGGGTTCTCACCGATCCGGCGGGTTCGTTCCCGCATCGCGGGGTCGCACAGGTAAGCGAGGTTGGTGTCATCGAGCTGCAGGTAGGTGCAGCCGGCGCGCCCGAGGGCGGCGATTTCCTCGCGGTAGGCGCGCGCCAGGTCGGCGAAGAAGTCCTCGATGTCGGGGTAGACCTCCTCACTGATGCCGCGGCGCCCGCTCCTGAAGTGAAGCATGGTCGGCGACGGGATGCACAGCTTGGCCGTCCGGGTGGTGAGGCCGCGCAGATAAGCGAAGTCCGCGACCGCGATCTCACGGCTGCGCTCGATACGGCCGACCACCGTCAGGCGCGGCGGAGAGAACTCGCGCTCGCCTTCCCGGTTGTGGAACTTCACAGGCATTCCGCCGGTGACCGCGACGCCCTGCAGGTTCTTCAGGAAGTCGACGTGAAACATGCGGCGGCGGAATTCGCCGTCGGTGATCGACTCGAGGCCGACGTCTTCTTGTTGCTTGACGGTCTTCGCGATCGCGGCGTCCTCGACCTCCCGCAGTTCCTCGGCGGCGATCTCTCCTCGCGCGCGCCGCGCGCGGGCGTCGAGCACCGCCTGTGGCCGGAGCAGGGAGCCGACATGGTCGGCGCGAAACGGGGGTGTGCTGGCGTTCGTGCTCATGCTCGAATTTTCCGTCGGGTGCCGCCCCCTGTCCAGGATCGCTTGCCGCAGGCCGGTGGCGAGGAGAGCAGGCGGTCCGTCTGCCGTTGCATTCCGTCTGTCTGCGCCGGAAAAGCCTGTACGGACAGCGGGCGACACTGGAAGATATTGTGACTACAATGCCCTTCCCTCAAACGACCGAACTGCGTTTTCGGGAGGACCAGCATGAAACGTATTCCTTCTATTAATGTAGTGCGATCGCTGATGCTTGCGGTGCTGCTGGTGGGTGGCAGCTCCGCAGTCATGAGCGCCAGCGCCGGCGATCTCGTCTTCCAGGGTGACGCCAGCTTCCAGGGCGCCCATGGCGGACAAGCAATCCAGGTGGCCGTGGTGGAGTCCGACAGCGGCAAAGTCGTCGCCAAGCAGTCGGGCACCGTCTCCAAGACAGCCGATCCTGCGTTCTCGTTCACGTTCCCCGGCGTGCTGGAGGCGGGCAAGTCATACGAGGTTCACTACTGGATCGACTCCAACTTCGGCGGCGGCACCGTGGGGCATTGTGACGACAAGTCCCACGACCACCAGTGGAACGTGTCGCTGGGCAAAGTGGACGGGAGCAACATGACCCACGTCGAGAAGCATCGCCCCGCCGAAACCAGCGACGTGTGCAAGACCTTCAATATGTGACTTGACACCGTGGCGACGAGCATGCGGCCCGAGCCGGGTCGTGTGCTCGTCGAAATCGGTGCCTGTTGAAGCCGGCGCGGCCTGTCACGCCGCGCGATTCAGGCATCCTCGAGAATATATTGGGCGCCTTTCTCGGCAATCATGACCGTGGGGGCGTTGGTGTTGCCGGACGTGATGCGCGGCATGATCGAGGCGTCGATAACGCGCAGGTTTGCAACGCCCCGCAGCGCGAGCCGGTCGTCGACGACGGCCATGTCGTCGCTGCCCATCCTGCAGGTTCCGACGGGATGGAAGATCGTGGTGGCGACGTCTCCGGCGGCGCGGGCGAGATCCTCGTCGCTGTGCACGTCATTGCCGGGCTTCCACTCGGTGGGTTGAAAGGGTCGTAGCGCCGGGGCCTCCATGATGCGGCGCGTGAAGCGCATGCCGGCGACCGCGGTGCGCCGGTCTTCCTCGGTGGAAAAGTACAGCGGCGCGATGGCGGGATAGGCACGCGCATCCGGGCTCTTGATGCGCACGTAGCCGCGGCTGGTCGGCTGCAGGTTGCACACCGAGGGCGTGATGGCGTTGAACTCGTGCAGAGGGTCGCCGAACTTGTCCAGAGACAGTGGCTGCACGTGCCATTCGAGGTTCGGGTTGTCCCGCTGCGGCTCGCTCTTGGCAAAAGCACCGAGCTGTGAGGGCGGCATCGTCAGCGGGCCGGTCCGCCACAGGAGATATTCGAGCGCCATGGCGGCTTTGCCGGCCAGGGTGCGGGTGCGTTGGTTCAGGGTCCTGGTGTTCGACACCCGGTATATCATCCGCACCTGAAGGTGGTCGTGCAGGTTCTCCCCAACCCCCGGCAGATCGGTGACGACCTCGATGCCATGCGCTTTGAGAAGCCTGGCCGGACCGACGCCCGATACCTGCAGGATTTGCGGCGAGCCGATGGCACCGGCGGCGAGAATCACTTCACGGCGTGCTGTGATGCGTGTGCCGCTTTCGACGGGCCCGCCCTTCGCCTTGGGACCCGGGCCGGGTCCCGCGACGATGCCGGTGGCGCGAAGCCCGTTGTCGCCGGATTCGATCTGCAACCGTTCGACCAGGGTGTTCGTCATGACCGTCAGGTTCGAGCGGGCAAGGGCCGGGCGCAGAAAGGCCTTGGTCGCGCTCCAGCGGACGCCCCGGCGCTGGTTGACCTGGAAGTAGGCGTTGCCGAAGTTGTCGCCGCGATTGAATTCCGCGATCTTGGGGATGCCGCACTGCTCGGCGGCATCGCGCCAGGCGTCCAGGATCTCCCAGCTCACGCGACGCTCCTCCACGCGCAGCTCGCCGCCTGTGCCGTGGAATTCATCGGCGCCGTGCTGGTAATCCTCCGAGCGCTTGAACACCGGCAGCACGTCGTCCCAGGACCAGCCGCGGTTGCCGAGCGCGGCCCAGTGATCATAGTCGCTGCGCTGGCCGCGCATATAGATCATCGCGTTGATTGAAGAGCATCCGCCGAGCACGCGGCCGCGCGCATAGCCGATGGTGCGCCCGTTCAATCCGGGATCGGGCTCGATCGTGTAGCACCAGTCGGTGCGGGGATTGCCGATGGTGTACAGGTAGCCTACCGGGATGTCGATCCAGAAATAGTCGTCCTTGCCGCCCGCCTCGATCAGAAGGACGCTGTGATCCGGGTTCGCCGACAGGCGATTGGCGAGCACGCAGCCGGCCGTGCCGGCGCCGGCGATGATGTAGTCATACTCCATAGTGCCTCTTTGGCTTTTCGAGTATTCTACGACGGGTAAAATGACATGACACCATCACAGTCTGTCCTGGGCGCGAACATGTCACACGATTCACCGAACGCTGCCTTGAACGCCGCCGTCGCCGAAGTCGAGCGGCGTTACGTCAAGGCGAACCCGATCAGCCGGAGGCGGTATGATACCGCGTGCGGTTTCATGCCGGGCGGGAATACCCGCAGCGTGCTGCACTATTCCCCGTTTCCGCTGACCATGGGACGTGGACACGGTCCGTGGTTGTGGGATGTCGACGGCCACCGCTACGCCGATTTCCTCGGCGAATACACCGCCGGGCTCTATGGCCACTCGCACCCGGTTATCGTGAGGGCCCTGCGTGCGGCCCTGGACGGAGGCCTGGTGCTCGGGGCGCCGAACCGCTTCGAGGCCGAGCTGGCAGGGCACCTGTGCCGGCGTTTCCCTTCCTGCGAGCTCGTTCGATTCTGCAACTCGGGCACCGAGGCCAACCTGATGGCTATCGGGGCTGCGCGGGCCGCGACCGGGCGCAGCCACGTCATGGTGTTCGAGGGCGGCTATCACGGAGGAGTGCTTTATTTCGCGCATGGTCCGAGTCCGGTCAACGCGCCGTTTCCCTGCGTGATGGGGCGCTACAACGATCTCGATGCCACGCTCGAACGCATGCGGCCGCACGCAAAGGAGCTGGCGGCCATCCTGGTGGAGCCCATGATGGGCGCCGGCGGCTGCATCCCGGGAGACCCGTCATTCCTCCAGGGACTGCGGGACGCGGCGTCGGAGCACGGCATCGCCCTGATCTTCGACGAGGTGATGACCTCCCGTCTTTCCGGGGGCGGGCTCCAGAGGAAGCTCGGCATCACACCGGACCTCACCACCTTCGGCAAGTATCTCGGGGGCGGCCTGAGCTTCGGTGCCTTCGGGGGCGGCGAGCGGTTCATGGGACTTTTCGACCCTCGCCGGCCCGACGCGCTGCCCCATGCCGGAACCTTCAACAACAACGTGCTCAGCATGGCGGCCGGGGCTGCGGGACTCGGTGAGGTGTTCACCGAGGAAGCGGCGGATGCCTTGAGTGGGCGGGGGGACGCCCTGCGCCAACGGCTCCGGGCCTGCGGCGAGCGCAACGGCGTGACGGTTCAGGTGACGGGCGCGGGCTCCATCATGTCGCTGCATTACCAGTCGACTCCCATCGCTCGGCCCGAAGACACCGAGGCGACCCCTGGTGCCGTGCGCAAGCTGACCCATCTCGAGTTGATCGAGCGCGGCTACGTCACCGCGCGGCGGGGATTCATGAGCCTTTCGCTGGCCCTTTCGGATGCCGAAATCGACGGTTTCGTCTCAGCTCTTGATGATGTGCTGGCGACTCACGCCGATGCGCTTCGTGCAGCCCCGGCGCCACGATTGGAGGCCGTCCCGGCGGAGACATCGCAATGAATGAAGGCACGCAAATGCGCATCTGCGCCCTCCCATGCCCAACTGGGCCCTGCATGCCATGACCGCCGCCGACCTGGGCTCGATCTATGCCTTCATCCGGCAGCACGGGCCGGCCGGAGCGCCGGCGCCGGCGTTCGTTCCGCCGGGCCAGGAGCCGAAGGGGCCGGTCGTGACCTGGCCTGCGCCGCCGAAAGAATAGAAGCGGGCGCCCGGGAAGCTCAGAGCCGCAGCAGCATATGGCAACGCCCGCCGCAGTCGTCCCCGCCGGTGCACCGCCGCTGGTCAATGGCCGCTACCTGGCGGCGGCGCTGGTGACGCTCGCGGTGATGGCCTGGGCCACCGTCGCGCCCAGCATGTGGTTTCTCGATTTCGTTCACGTCTTCTCCGGCTTGTTGTGGACGGGAATCGATCTTTTCATGGGGTTCGTGGTGGGGCCGGTGCTGCGGCGCACGGACCTCGCTGCCAGGCGCCAGGTGGTGCGCCAGCTCATGCCCAGGATGCTCTACCTGATGCCCACGCTGGCGATCTCCACCGGCACCAGCGGCTGGTTCCTGGCCGAGCGGCTGGGCTTTACCGCTTTGCCGTATCCGGCCTTCGTCTGGGTTCTTTCGGCCCTGGTCATCATCACCGTGCTCACGATCCAGGGACTGGGCATCCTGCTGCCCACGAACCTGCGCGTGTACCTGGAAATGCGCAAGGACGAGCCCGATATCGAGCGCGTGGGGCGCGCCATGGCGTTGTACGTGCGGGTGGTGGGTATGCAGGGGTTGTTGCAGATCGTGATCATCGTGATCATGGCGCACTTCGCCACCGGACTGTAAGGCCGGACGCATGTCGACGAGCATCCCGGAAACGATGGCGGCCGTACTGCTCACCGGCCACGGTGGTGTGGACAAGCTCGAGTACCGTCGGGACGTGGCGGTCCCGGCGCCCGGTGCCTCGGAGGTGCTGATCCGGATCGCCGCAGCCGGGGTCAACAATACCGACATCAACACCCGGGTCGGGTGGTACTCCAAGCAGGTGACCGGCGCGACCAACACCGGCGGCGACGCGGGCTTCGCCGAGGCTGCCGGCGAGGACGGGAGCTGGGCGGGAACGCCGTTGTCGTTCCCCCGGATTCAGGGTGCGGACTGTTGCGGCCGCATCGTGGCCGTGGGGGAGGGCGCGGACGCCGCCCGCGTCGGGGATAGGGTGATCGTCCGAAGTTGCATGCTGGGATATACGGACTCGCGCCCCTTCGAATCGTGCTGGCTGGGCTCCGAGCACGACGGCGCGTTCGCCGAGTACGTCTGCGTACCGTCTCTCGACGCGTTCGCCGTCGACTGCGACTGGACCGACGTCGAGCTCGCTTCCATTCCCTGTGCCTACTCCACGGCGGAGAACCTGCTGCATCGCAGCGGCGTCGCATCCGGGGAGCGGGTGCTGATCACGGGCGCCAGCGGTGGTGTCGGCTCGGCCGCCGTCCAGCTCGCACGCTGCCGCGGGGCCGAAGTCGCCGCGGTGGCCGGCGCGTCAAAGGCCGAGTGGGTTCACCGCCTCGGCGCCGGTCGCGTCATCGACCGGGACGAAGATCCGGTCGCCGCAGTGGGGCGGGATTCGGTCGACGTCGTGATCGATCTCGTCGCAGGCCCCCGTTGGGCCCGGCTGCTCGACGCGCTGCGCCGCGGCGGTCGCTACGCGACCTCGGGCGCCATCGCCGGCCCGATGGTCGAGCTCGATATACGCACCCTCTACCTCAAAGACCTGAGCTTCCACGGCTGCACCTGGCAGGAGTCCGGCGTGTTCGGGAATCTCGTGCGCTATATCGAGGAGGGACGGATTCGGCCGCTGGTGTCGCGGACCTATTCCCTGGCGGAGATCGTCGAGGCGCAGCGGGATTTCATCGCCAAGAAGTATCCCGGCAAGCTGGTGCTCGTGCCGCCGGGGGAGCGCTGAGTCACGACCGCAGGTAAGAGGCGCCGTTCACGTCGATGATGCAGCCGGTCATGAACGCCGGGGCGTCGAAGGCGAGATAGCAGATCGCGCTTGCCACCTCTTCGGGCATCGCCACCCGGCCCATGGGGCTCTGCTTGCGGATGGCATCGCCTTGCGGCGAGGCGAGCACCTGCCGGGCCATTTCGGTTTCGACGAAGCCGGGAGCCACCGTGTAGATGAATACGCCGCGGGGGCCGAGGGCCTGGGCCATGGATTGCCCCATCGCGTTCATCCCCGCCTTCGCCGCGCCGTACCAGGGTGCGCCCGGCTCGCCCCGAAACGCGCCCCGGGACGAGACGTTGACGATTCGTCCGCCACCGCCCTCGACCATGATTTTCGAGGCGAGGAAGCTGAGATTGGCGGGGCCGGCCAGGTTGGTGGCGAGCGTACGGTGCCAGGTGTCCAGCCACGTCGTGTAGTCGATCTCATCGATCCGGCGGCCCTCGTAGATGCCGGCGTTGTTGACCAGCACGTCCAATCCATGCAAGCCCTCGTTCGCCTCATTGATCAGCCACGCGGCGGCATCCGGGTCGGCGAGGTCGCACCGGAATATGCGATGACCGTCGCCGCGCAGCTCGCCCAGAAGCTGCTCGGCCGCCCTCCGGTTTCCGTTGTAGTGGATACCTATACGGGCGCCCCTGTCCGCACATTGGACGGCCGTCGCGCGGCCGATGCCACCGGAAGCGCCGGTGATCAATATCGATGACGAGCGGGTCATGGAATCAAGGCCTGGTGTCGTCGGCAGGACCGGGAGCCCGCTATTGCGGCAGGGTCAGCACGTCACAGTGGGCGCGGCGGACGATATGGATCGCCACCGAGCCCAGAAGGATGCCCGCCTTGGCGACGTCGGCGGTCCCCACGATGACGAGGTCGTAGTCCCTGGACAGCTCGACCAAGCCGTTGCCGGGAGCGTCCTCGTACAGGAACGCTTTGCCCCGGGCGGGCCCGGGCACGATGTCATCGAGGAGCTGTCGCAGCTTCTGCTCGTCCTGCTCATGCTGGGCGTACCTGACTTCCTCGATGGTCTGAAGCGCCGCTTCTTCGAATACGTAGTGCGCCGGATTGCGCTCGCAGAACGCGATGTCCAGCGTGGCATTCATGGCGACGGCAAGGCTTGCACCGGCCCGGACGTAGGCCTCGGTCTCCTGCCGATACAGATTCAGACCCAGAAGGATCCGCCGAAACGATGTCTTTGGCTCTTCGGTACGCGGGATGAACACCTGGCAGCGCGCGCGGCCGATCACCTGCACCGCCATGGCGTCCTCCAGCAGCTTGCGCCACCCCGTCGGCTCGCGCGGACCGACGACCAGTATGTCGTACTTATCCGACTCTCCCGCCAGAACGTCCTGCGGCTGCCCCTCCATCACCATGACCTCGCCGCGCTGCTCTTCGCCGAGGCGTGCAAGCAGGTCTTCGAGGGCCCGCCTGCGCTCCGCCTGCTGCTTGCCGGATTCCTGGTGTGACACGTACAGCAGGTCCACGCGGGCATCGATGTTTCGAGCAAGATCGCCGGCCCGGACCACCAGCCAGACGTAAGTCGCCTTCAGGTCGACCCCAACCAGAATCTTCTTCATACCAGTGATCCTCTCAATCTGTCTGGTGGCGGTTCCAGGGGACCGGCAACCGCCGGACCCCCGCTTTGCGAAGGTCGGGGCAGGCGCCGGGTTGCCGGTGCGGCCGAAGGTCTATGCTGCGTGCTCGAGCGGGTTAATGCAACTCCCGCGAAGCGCTCCTCCACTCGAGCCGGCTCGTCCGGTATCATTACGGGGCTTCGTGTCCCCTGACCGACCACCCGGAGAACCCCCATGTTTTACCGCACCGACGAGTCACATGGTCTGCCCGCGAATCCGTTCAACGCGATCGTGGTGCCGCGGCCGATCGGCTGGATCTCCACCGTCGACGCGGACGGGGCGGTCAATCTCGCGCCGTACTCGTTCTTCAACGCCGTCGCCTACCGCCCGCCCCAGGTCATGTATGCGTCGACGGCCAACCACGTGCAGGGCAGCGGGCTGAAGGATTCCGTCGCCAACATCAAGGCGACAGGGGAGTTCGTGGTCAACATGGCGACCTGGCCGCTCAGGGAGAAGGTGAACCTCACGTCCACGCCGGCGCCGCACGGCATAGACGAATTCGAAGTGGCGGGCCTGACCGAAGCGCCCTGCGAGCTGGTCCGGCCGCCGCGGATGGCGGAGAGCCCGGTGAATATGGAATGCCGCCTGGTGAAGGTGGTCGAGCTCCTGACCGACGACCCGGAAAGCCCGAACCTCGTCGTGTTCGGCCGGGTCGTGGGCGTCCATATCGCCGACGATGCGATCGTCGACGGCCGCGTGGACATCGCCCGCCTGCAGCCGATCTCGCGGCTCGGCTACAACGAGTATGCACCGGTGACGGAGGTCTTCACCATGGAACGCCCGGGCTGGCCCATAGAGTAGGGGCCGGAGAACTGCCTACTTTTCGCAGGGGCGCGACGCGACGATATGGGTGCAGGTCGGGATGTCCGTCGAGAACAGGCATCGATCTCCGGTAAAGCGGTTGATGCGCTCCACGCAGGCGATGTTGTTGATGGTCCTCGTTACGTACTCGTAGCGAAGGAACCAGGCTGCGAGGGCGATGAAAACGAGGATAATCGATACGTTCTTGACTGACCAGATCACGCGGCTCTTCCGGCTTCGGCCTGCAACGGTAGCGCCTGTCCGGCATTCCTGTCCAGCTTCCTTCCACTGACCCCCCCCCGGCGGCCTGCTATCATCCGGCTTTCGGTGAATCGGCCTGTTGCGATGTATAAACCTTCTGGCGTCAAGCAGCGCTTGAGCGCGGGTGAGCGCCTGCACGGGTGCTGGATCGAGGCGTTTTCTCCCGTGACCACGGAGATCATGGCCCAGTGCGGCTACGACGTTGCCATGATCGACCTCGAGCATGGTCCCGGCGGAATCATGGACGCGCTTCGACAATTGCAGATCATCGCCGCCCATGACACCGCCGCGTTGATTCGGGTCACGTCGGGCGACGTCAACGTCATCAAGAAAGCGATGGATATCGGGCCGGCCGGCCTCATGATTCCCAATATACGGACCGCCGACGAGGCCCGGTCGGTGGTCGCGGCCTGCCGCTACGGACCGGGCGGCAGGCGGGGCGCGGCCCCGAACCTGGTGAGGGCGAGCGCCTACGGCCGGCATCTGGAGCGCTACCTCGAGCGCGTCGAGCAGGATTTCCTGCTGATCGGGCAGATCGAATCCACCGAGGGTGCGGCGAACATCGAGGACATCGCGGCGGTGGAAGGCCTCGACATGCTCTTCATCGGCCCCGCCGACCTGTCGGCGTCCCTGGGTGGTCTCGGGGATTTTGCCAGCGCCAGGTTCGTCGACGCGTTCACGGCTGTCGAGCGCGCCATCCTGGATTCGGGCAAGTGGCTGGGCTGCATAGCGTTCCACGATTGGGACGCCCGGCGCCTGTATCGCAACGGCCATCACCTGGTCCTGTCCGGGGCCGATACGATGCTGCTTCGCCAGGCGGCGGAGCAGGACGTGGCGGAGCTGAACACGATGAAGAAGAGCGCCGCGGATTGAGTCGCCCTTTCCTCGAGGATATGACGGAGCCCGTATGCACCTGCTAGTCGAATTCGTGAACACGCTTCTCGGCTGGCTGCTGGCCTTCGTGCACGACACTGTCGACCTGCTCGGCTACACCGGCGTGGTCCTGATGATGGCCATCGAGTCGTGCAACATACCGCTGCCCAGCGAAGTGATCATGCCCTACGCCGGGTACTTCGTGCAGCGCGGCATGATGAACTTCCACCTCGCCGCGTGGGCCGGTGCTTTCGGCTGCGTGCTCGGGTCGGTGCCTTCCTACTGGCTGGGATGGTACGGCGGGCGCCCGTTCCTGGAGAAGCACGGTCGCTGGCTGCTGCTCACGCACCACGACCTGGACGCGGCCGATCGCTGGGTGCAGCGGTACGGCGACTGGGCATTCTTCATCTGCCGCATGCTGCCGGTGGTGCGCACGTTCATCTCGCTGCCGGCCGGCGTGCTCAAGGCGCGCTTCTGGCCCTTCGTGATCTTCACTTTCATCGGCTCGCTGGTGTGGTGCTACGCGCTGGTGTGGGTGGGCGTCGTTTTCGGTGGTAACCTCGAAGCGTTCCAGCACTACTGGCATAAGTTCGAGGTGGTCATAGCACTGGCCATCCTGGCGCTGGCCGGCTGGTACGTCTGGCGCCACGTGAGCCATTTCCGGCGGCATCGACGCAGCTTCGACTAGACTTCGGGCGTCGGTCGGCGCAACGGCCTGCGTTCACCGAAGCTGGCTGTCCTTGCTGCCGCGCCGGTTGTAGCCCGCAGGTTTAGACTGCGTCTTCTCGAGCTCGGCCTGGCAGGTGATGCACAGGCGGACGCCTTGGATCGCCTTGCGGCGCGGTTCGGGGATCTCGCTCCCGCATTCCTCGCAGTGCACGAGGCTCTCGCCTCGCGGCAGGCGACTTCGGGCAAGGTCGACGGCGTCTTTCACGCTGGCGTCGATCTGATCCTGCACTGCTCCGTCTCG
>JBAUWJ010000223.1:0-1838 GCA_049583715.1 Arenicellales bacterium
TACTGCCGCGGTGAAACGCAGGAAGGGCGGATGGACCTTCTGGCACTTCAAGGATACGAAGGGAAACTGGGTGCCTCTGCGAAGCCTGCGTCGTTAGATACGGTCCCCGCGTAGCGCGACGACTGCGGGCGCAGGGAAGTCGGCCTCCACTTGATCGGTGTCCACTAATTGACATACGTCCACGTAACGTGGACACTATAGATTTGTGAACACCCGGCAAGAACACAATCTCTTGGAGGCCGCACTGGCGGCGGCCCGCGGGCTCGGCATCGATGGCGAGATCGTCGAGGAGTTGCCCCCTGCGGTGGGCGACAAGCGTGTCGATGCATTCATCCGCATCGGGCGCGGCCGTCGCGCGCGCACCTACGCCGCCGAGGTGAAGCGCGGCCTTCGACCGGCAACCCTGGGCGCCGCGCTTCATCAGCTCGAAGACGCGGGGAAACCCCCGCTCCTGATCGCGGACTACGTGACGCCGCCGCTTGCCGAGCAACTGAAGGACCGCGGCGTGGCGTTCCTGGACGCCGCGGGTAACGCGTTTGTGGATCAACCGCCTTTGTACATCTGGGTCAAGGGCGAGAAACCCAAAGAACATCTGACCACGACGCGCGCGACGGGGCGCGCTTTCCAAGCCGCCGGCTTGAAGATCCTGTTCGCGCTGTTGTGTCACCCCGAATGGGTCCGCCAGCCCTACCGCAAGCTGGGCGAGCTGACCGGCGTTGCCCATGGCACCGTCGGGTGGGTGATGGCCGAGCTTCCGAAGCTCGGTCATGCCGCCGAGGTTGCCGGCGAGCGCCGCCTGCTTCAACCCGAGCTGCTGTTGAAGCAATGGGCGGAGGCCTACGCCCGGACCCTGCGGCCGAAGCTCATGTTGGGCCGCTATCGAGCGCACAACCCGACCTTCTGGACAAAGCTCAAACCCGCCAAGTACGGTGCGATGTGGGGAGGCGAACCCGCAGCCGCCCGGCTGACCCGTCACCTGCGGCCGGAAACCGTCACCCTGTACGCGGCAGGGGTCGAGCCGCGCCTGCTTCTGGATTGCAAGCTGCGAGAGGATCCGCAAGGTGGGGTCGAGATTCTCGAAAGATTCTGGAAATTCGAAACCCGTCACAGGGACATCGTGCCTTTACCCCTCGTGTACGCGGACCTGCTGGTCAACGGTGACGCCCGTTGTCTCGAAACGGCCGACCTGATCTACAAGGAGATAGTCGATGGATTTGTCGAACGAAAAGGGCCTGACATGGCTGGCCGGACTGGCTGAGGATTTAAGGGCGGCCGCGCCGGCTTATGAACCGCTCATCGTAGGCGCTGCAGCCCGCGATCTTCTGCTCCACTACGGTCTGGGTGTGCCGATTGGGCGCGCCACAGCGGACGTGGACCTCGCGTTCGGCGTCCGCGATTGGGAGGATTTTGGTGCGCTGAGAGAAGCTCTGCTCGCGTCTTCGCGTTTCGCTCCGCTGGAACGTTCCGAACATCGCTTGGTTCACCGCGGCGCCATGCCGATCGACTTGATTCCTTTTAACGGCGTAGAGCGCCCGGACGGAACCATTCATTGGCCAGCCGATGACAGCGTGATGGGTGTCCTGGGATACCGCGAGGCGTGGGCATCGAGTATCAAAGTGGTGCTTCCTAACGAGCAGATGCTCCTTTGTGTTTCGTTGCCAATGCTCGCGCTGTTGAAGTTGCTTGCCTGGAAGGATCGACACACCCGGGCCCCGCGAAAGGACTCGAGCGACCTCTTTCTCATCCTGGTCAACTACCTCGCGGGGGAAAATGCCGACTGCCTCTATGCGGAGGCTCCACACCTGTTGGAAAAGGACGATTTCGACTACGAATTGGCC
>JBAUWJ010000224.1:0-21875 GCA_049583715.1 Arenicellales bacterium
GAGTGCCCCACATGGACCGGGGGTGGTCTTTGTCGACACGCCGCAAGTACCTCCATGTAGGCTCGCTCTCGGCTCCTGCCTCGAGACGGTCGACAAAGACCGCCCCCGCTTCATGCCCACACGCCGCTCCCTGCGTTTGGGAGTGGGGTGGCATCAGGATCCGGCCCGACCAAAGACTCCGACAGCTTTCAGTCAGCTCCGACAGAGAACCTTGGTTCCCTTCTCCCCCTTGGGGGAGAAGGACAGGATGAGGGGGAAGCGGCGAAGCCGCTTGGATTGCTCTGCGCTTTCCAGCGATCTCCTGCACCCCCTGTTTCCGAAGCGTGCAGGAAATCATTCCGGCGATCGCGGCCTGGGGTTACGGCTGTGGATCCAACCGCTGCACGCCGGGCGAGCACCGCAGGACGCTGCTCTGCTCGTACCAGTCCCCGAGCACGATTCGGCGGGTTCCGTTCGGATTGCCGTCGTGTATCGCCGGGCGATGGGTGTGGCCGTGGATCATCAGACGCACGCCGTATTCGTCGAAGGTCCTCCTGACGGCGCGCTCATTGACGTCCATGATCTCCATGGAGACGCTGTCCTTGTGCTCCCTGCTCTGCGCCCGGGCGGCTTCGGCCATCTGCATGCGATCGGCGATCGACTTGTCCAGGAAGGAGCGCTGCCACGCGGGATCGTCGACGGTGGTGCGAAACTTCTGGTGGGCGACGTCGTCGGTGCACAGAGAGTCTCCGTGCATGAGCAGTACCGGCTCGTCATACAGCTCGATGACGGTCGGATCATCGAGGATTTCGCAGCCGCTGTCCTCAGCGAACCGTTCCCCCACCAGGAAATCACGGTTGCCGCGCATGAAATACACCGGCACGCCGGCTTCCGCCAGCTCGCCGATGCGCCGGACTACGGGCGCGTAGCCGAGGCTGTCGGCGGCGTCGTCGCCGATCCAGTACTCGAACAGATCACCGAGTATGTACAAGGCGTCCGCCTCCCTGGCCTCGCCCCGGAGCATGTCGAATAACAGCTCGGTGATATGGGGCCGCCGCGGCGTGAGATGGAGGTCCGAAATGAACAGCGTGGTCATTTCGGCTCCTCGACGGTCACCTCATGGACGATGATCTCCTGGAGCGGCACGTAGTGGTATTGATTGACCTTATGCGTCACGACCCCCTCGATGCGCTCGACGACCTCCATGCCGTCCACTACACGGCCGAAGGCGCAATAGCCGGGCTGCGCCTCGCCGCTGTAGTTCAGCACGTCGTTGTCGCGGGTGTTGATGAAGAACTGGGAGGTCGCGGAATCGGGATCGTCGGCGACCCGGGCCATGGCGATCGCGCCGCGTTCGTTGCGGATGGCGTGCTCGGCCTCGTTCACGATCGGCGGCCGCGTGGTCTTTTGAATCATGCCCGGCTCGAATCCTCCGCCCTGGATGACAAAGTTGTCGATCACGCGATGGATCAGGGTGTTGTTGTAGAACCCGTCCCGTACGTACCGCAGGAAGTTCTCCGTGGTGATCGGCGTTCTGTCGGCGTCGACTTCAACCGTGAAGTTGCCGTGGGTGGTGTGAAACTTGACGGTGGAATAGCGGGGGAGGGAAGTCGACATGGTTCTCCTCGTTCGGGCGCCATTGTCCATTCGAGGACCATTTTATTCAATAGGTATGCGAGGCCCGGTACCCGGTCGGGGTTGGGCGGCAGCGCCGGAGCCTGGACGGCGTCACGCCGCCTGCTGCGCCTCCCGTCCCCGCGTCGCTGTTTCCATATGCGACCCTTGCCGGCAGGCCAACGACGCCCCCGGTTTTGCTTAACCCAAAGACGACGTTTATACTAGGTTCGAGCGCCCATGTCCGGGCGATTTTTGTCTTTTTAATCAATTAGTTTCGGGGGACGAACGTGGAATTGAGCGGTGCGGACATCCTCGTGCGCTGTCTGAAGGACGAGGGCGTCGAACATATCTTCGGCTATCCAGGGGGCGCGGCGCTGCATATATACGATGCGCTCTACAGGCAGGACGCAGTGAAGCATATCCTGGTACGCCACGAGCAGGGAGCGGCGCACGCCGCCGACGGCTACGCCCGCGCGACCGGCAGGCCCGGTGTCGTGATGGTCACGTCCGGACCCGGCATCACCAACGCCGTGACCGGTATCGCCACGGCGTACATGGACTCGATTCCGATGGTCATCATATCCGGCCAGGTCGCCACCCACCTGATCGGCGACGACGCCTTCCAGGAAGTGGACGCCGTGGGGATCACCCGGCCCTGCGTCAAGCACAACTTTCTGGTCAAGGACGTCCGCGACCTGGCGATGACCATGAAGAAGGCGTTCTACCTCGCCACCAGCGGCCGGCCGGGTCCGGTGCTCGTGGATGTGCCCAAGGACGTCACCGCCCACAAGACCGAGTACCTGTACCCGACCTCGGTGAACATGCGCTCCTACGCCCCGGTGAGCAAGGGTCATCCCAAGCAGGTCCGGCGCGCCGCCGACCTGCTGGTCGGGGCCAGGCGCCCGATCATCTACACCGGCGGCGGCGTGGTGACCGCGGGCGCGGAAGAGGCGCTCCGGGAGCTGGTTCGAACACTGGGGTACCCGTGCACCAACACCTTGATGGGCCTCGGCGCCTATCCCGCCGGCGATCCGCTCTTCCTCGGGATGCTGGGGATGCACGGCACCTACGAGGCCAACATGGCCATGCATGGCTGCGACGTCATGCTCGCCGTCGGGGCCAGGTTCGACGACCGCGTGACGGGGGATCTGACCAAGTTCTCGCCGGGCGCGAAGATCATTCACGTGGATATCGATCCTTCCTCCATCAGCAAGAACGTGCGCACCGACGTGCCCATCGTGGGTGACGCCAAGCGGGTGCTTGCCGATCTGGTGGCGGACATCAAGGCGCGTGAGGACAAGCCGGACGAAAAAGCCATCAAGCAGTGGTGGGACCAGATCAACGAGTGGCGGCGAGTCAACAGCCTCGCCTATGACCACGATTCCGAGCTCATCAAGCCGCAGGCCGTGGTGGAGGCGCTCTACTCGATCACGGGCGGCGACGCCTACGTGACGTCGGACGTCGGCCAGCACCAGATGTGGGCGGCCCAGTTCTACGGCTTCGACAGGACCCGTCGCTGGATCAACTCGGGGGGGCTCGGCACCATGGGGTTCGGCCTGCCGGCGGCCATGGGCGTGCAGATCGCGTACCCCGACGACACGGTGGTCTGCATTACCGGTGAAGCCAGCATCATCATGTGCATCCAGGAGTTGTCCACCTGCCGGCAGTACGACCTGCCGATCAAGATCGTCAACCTCAACAACCGGTACATGGGCATGGTGCGCCAGTGGCAGGAGTTCTTCTACGATCGCCGCTACGCCCATTCCTACATGGACGCCCTGCCGGACTTCGTCGCCCTTGCCGAGGCCTTCGGGCACTCGGGAATGAGGATCGAGAAGCCCGGCGACGTGGAAGGGGCGCTTCGCGAGGCCATGGCCATGAAGGACCAGCTCGTCTTCCTCGATTTCATCACCGACCAGACCGAGAACGTCTACCCGATGATCGCGGCCGGCGCCGGCCACAACGAGATGCACCTGAATCCGGGCGTCGGCGCGCCGCCCCAGGAACGGGAACTGGCCTGACGATGCGACATATCATTTCTCTCCTGCTCGAGAACGAAGCAGGCGCTCTGTCGCGCGTGGCCGGTTTGTTCTCGGCCCGGGGCTACAACATCGAATCCCTGACCGTGGCGCCGACGGACGACCATTCCCTGTCGCGCATGACCATTACCACCTCGGGCTCGGACGAGGTCATCGAGCAGATCACCAAGCAGCTCAACAAGCTGGTGGACGTGGTGAAGCTGCAGGACCTCACCGAGGGCGCCCACATCGAGAGGGAGCTGATGCTGGTCAAGGTCAGGGCCGTGGATCAGGCGAGGGAGGAAGTCAAGCGTCTGGTGGAAATCTTCCGGGGCCGGATTATCGACGTGACGAACTCGACCTACACGCTGGAGCTGACCGGCACGGTGGAGAAGCTCGACGCCTTCGTGAAGGCCCTGGAGATCACCGAGATCATCGAGGTCGTGCGCTCGGGCGGCACGGGCATTGCGCGCGGGGATCGGGCGTTGACGGTTTAAAATTCCGTCGCGCCGCCGGAGGTTTCCCTCCGGCGGGCGCCAGTACGGGCAGTACCACGAACCCGGCGCGATCTCGAATCGAAGGATTCCCCTTTCCCGGAGGGAGAGGGGGCTTTCATTCCCTCTCCCGCTGGCGGGAGAGGGCCAGGGTGAGGGCAATGGAATGTAGCCCCGGCACGATCCGTTTGGTACGCACGCGTACTTGGAACCGGGAAGGGCGAACATGCGTCCTCAGGCGCTGCCTTCTCAATGCAACCCTCTCCGAGAGGGAAAGACGGCTCTCGTGCCTTTCTCCTGAAAGCGGGACAATACCGGGCTGACGGCCCGACCAACATTCAAGACAGCGGATACTTTACAGCCATGCAAGTTTATTACGACAAAGATGCAGATCCCTCCATCATCGGCGAACGCAAGGTCGCGATCATCGGCTACGGCTCCCAGGGCCACGCCCACGCCAACAACCTCAAGGACAGCGGTGTGGACGTGGTGGTGGGGCTTCGCGAGGGCTCCGAATCGCGTTCCAAGGCCACCCGGGCGGGATTGAAGGTCGCCGAGGTGCCGGAAGCCGTCGCCGGCGCGGACGTGGTCATGATGCTGACGCCGGACGAGCTGCAGTCGAAGATCTACGGCTCGCAGGTCGAGCCCAACATGAAGCAGGGAGCGGCCCTGGCGTTCGCCCATGGGTTCAACATTCACTTCGGCTTCATATCGCCGCGCGTGGACATGGACGTGTTCATGGTGGCACCCAAGGGCCCCGGACACCTGGTGCGCTCGACCTTCACCCAGGGCGGCGGCGTGCCCTGCCTGATCGCCATCCAACAGGACGCCAGCGGCAAGGCCAAGGCGGCCGCCCTGTCCTACGCCTCCGCCATCGGCGGCGGGCGCGCCGGGGTCATCGAGACCAGCTTCCGCGAGGAGACGGAGACGGATCTGTTCGGCGAGCAGACAGTGCTCTGCGGCGGCCTGACAGCCCTGATCGAGGCCGGTTTCGACACCCTGGTGGAGGCGGGTTATGCCCCGGAGATGGCGTATTTCGAATGCCTGCATGAGACCAAGCTGATCGTCGACCTTCTCTACGAAGGCGGTATCGCGAACATGCGCTATTCGATCTCCAACACCGCCGAGTACGGTGACCTGACGCGGGGTCCCCGGATCGTTACCGACCAGACCCGGGCCACCATGAAGCAGATCCTGTCGGAGATCCAGAGCGGCCAGTTCGCGAAGGAGTGGATGGACGAGAACGCCGCGGGCCAGCCGAAGTTCCGGAAGCTGCGCGAAGAGGCGGCGAAGCATCAGGTCGAGGAGGTGGGCGCCCGCCTGCGCGACATGATGCCCTGGATCAAGGCCTCGCGCGTCGTCGACAAGTCGGTCAACTGATCGAGGGCAGGCCCGGATGGGCACACGTCATCCGATCCTGGCCCGGGAGGGCTGGGCTCACAGTGCTGTCGCCGCCGTACTGGCGGTTCTGGCCACGTGGCTGGCACCGTGGTGGCTGTGGCTGCCGGCGTGGGCGGTGCTGGTCTTCGTGCTGCAGTTCTTCCGGGACCCGGAGCGCGTCCCGCCGTCCGGGCCGGACCTGGTCCTGTCGCCGGCGGACGGCAAGGTGGTGTTCGCCGGCAAGGCGACCGACCCTTATCTCGACCGGGAAAGCTTCAAGATCAGCGTCTTCATGGATGTCTTCTCCGTGCACTCGAACCGCTCGCCCGTAGAGGGTACGGTCGAGGACGCATGGTACGCGCCCGGCAAGTTCCTCAACGCGGCCCTGGACAAGTCCTCCGAGCTCAACGAGCGCAAGGCCCTGTGGATACGCGATCCGGAGGGCCGCGACGTGACCGTGGTCCAGGTGGCCGGACTGGTCGCGAGGCGTATACTGTGCTATGTGGAAAAAGGCGACACGCTGGAGAGGGGGCAGCGCTACGGCTTCATTCGCTTCGGCTCGCGCGTTGACGTTCATCTCCCCCCCGGCGACTTCGAGCCCGGGGTTGCCCTGGGTGACAAGCTGAGTGCCGGCACCAGCGTGATCGGTCGATTCCAGTCCGGAAAACGCCATGAATGATCATCAAGAGCATCTGGAGCATACCGGTGAGAAGACCCGGGTCGCCCGGCGATCGATCTATTTCCTTCCGAACCTGATCACCACCGCGGCCCTGTATTTCGGGTTCTTCGCCATCGTGCAGGCCACCAAGGGCAGGTTCGAGCTGGCGGCGAGTGCGGTCTTCGCCGCCATGGTGCTGGACGCGCTGGACGGACGGGTAGCCCGCCTGACCAAGACGACCAGCGACTTCGGCGCCGAGTACGACAGCCTCTCCGATGTGATCGCCTTCGGCCTGGCCCCCGCCCTGGTGGTTTACGACTGGGCGCTGTACTCCATGAACAAGCTGGGCTGGCTGGTGGCGTTCATCTACGTCGCCTGCACGGCCCTGCGGCTTGCCCGGTTCAATACCCGCACGGTCATGGACAAGCGCTATTTCCAGGGCCTGCCGAGCCCCGCCGGCGCGGCCGTGCTGGCCTCCTGGGTGTGGGTGAGCCAGTCCTACGGCTTCGACGTGTCGTATCTGCGCTACGTGACCTGGCTGCTGACACTGCTCGTCGCCGGCGCCATGGTGAGCAACATCAAGTTCCGGAGCTTCAAGGACATGGATCTCAAGGGACGGGTCCCTTTCTTTGCCCTGTTGCCCGTCGTGCTGTTCTTCGTGCTGCTGGCTTTCGACGCCCCGCTGGTGTTGTTCGTGATCTTCTTCGCGTACTTCGTCTCCGGGCCGTTCCTCAGGGCCCTGCGCGTGCGCAAGATCCGCCGGCGACGCAAGCGTATACAGGGCGCGCATGGCAGTTGAGATGAGCGCCGGGGTCGGTGCCCATGATGCAGGTCGGCATTCATGCCGACAGCAACGTCCGGGGCGGTACGAGCATCGTCGGGATGAATCCCGACCCACAGGTGCCATGGTTCGCTGAGGTGAGTTGGGATTACGCTCGGGCGTTGATGCGGACGTCGGGGTGAATCCCGGCCCACGGCGTACCCCGGGTCGGAACGGGCGCGCGAAATTGCCCTTTTCGGGTTGCAATGGCCCGGATTATGGGCATAAACTCGGTTTCATGGTGAAAGGCAGCCATCCTACTTCGAGCCTTCAAGCCCCGCTTCCGACGGGCGTGACCCTGCTCGCGCTCCTGTTGCTGCGCCGCTAGGCGCAATCTAACTCGACCTCAAAACTCCCCATACGATTTCCCCGAACCCGCCGCCGAGCCGGTGGGTGACGACAACAGTTTTCGAGCAGGCAGGAGTACGGCCATGACCGACCAATTGATCATTTTTGACACGACCATGCGCGACGGCGAACAGAGCCCCGGCGCGTCGATGACCCAGGAAGAGAAGATCAGGATTGCCAGGGTGCTGGAGAAGATGCGGGTGGATGTGATCGAAGCCGGTTTCCCCGCCGCCAGCAAAGGCGATCATGATGCCGTGCAGGCGGTGGCGAAGATCATCAAGAACAGCACTGTCTGCGGCCTGGCCCGGGCGGTCCAAGCCGACATCGACCGCGCGGCTTCCGCCATCGAGCCGGCCGCGTCCGGCCGCATCCACACCTTCATCGCGACCTCACCCATCCACATGAAGGCCAAGCTCCGCATGGAGCCGGACCAGGTGCTGGAGCAGGCCAGGTGGGCGGTCCAGTATGCGAGGAAGTTCACCGACAACGTCGAGTTCTCTCCCGAGGATGCCGGCCGCTCGGAATTCGACTTCCTGTGCCGGGTGGTGGAGGCGGCCATCGACGCCGGCGCCACCACCATCAACATCCCGGACACCGTGGGATACAACGTCCCGGCGCAGTTTGGCGCACTGATTCACCGGCTCAGGGAGACGGTCCCGAACTCGGACAAGGCGGTGTTCTCCGTGCATTGCCACAACGACCTCGGCCTGGCCGTCGCCAATTCGCTGGCCGCCGTCCTCGAGGGCGCCCGCCAGGTGGAGTGCACCGTCAACGGCCTCGGCGAACGGGCCGGCAACGCATCCCTCGAGGAGATCGTGATGGCAGTGCGCACGCGTCGCGACGTGTTCCCCTGCGACACCGGGCTGGACGCCACCCAGATCGTGCCGGCCAGCCGCCTGGTGGCGGGCATCACCGGTTTCCAGGTGCAGCCGAACAAGGCCGTGGTGGGCGCCAACGCCTTTGCCCACGAGTCCGGCATCCACCAGGATGGCGTCATCAAGTCGCGCGAGACCTACGAGATCATGCGCGCCGAGGATGTGGGCTGGAGCACCAACCGCATGGTGCTCGGTAAGCATTCAGGCCGCAACGCGTTCAAGAGCCGTCTCAAGGAGCTGGGCGTGGACTTCGAATCGGAAGAGGAGTTGAACTCGGCTTTCGCACGTTTCAAGGACCTTGCCGACAAGAAGCACGACATCTTCGACGAGGACCTTCAGGCCCTGATCACGGAGGAGGAGATCCAGCAGGCCTACGAGCGCATCAAGCTGACCCACATGCAGGTGTGCTCCTGCATCGGCGAGACACCGGTCGCGAAGGTCGTGCTGTCCGTGGATGGGGTCGAGCAGTCCGCGGAGGCGAAGGGCGACGGGGCGGTGGACGCCACCTTCAAGGCCATCGACAGGATCGTCGACAACGACGCCGAGCTGAAGTTGTTCTCGGTGAGCGCCATTACGAGCGGCGCCGATGCCCAGGGCGAGGTGACCGTGCGCCTGGAGAAGGGCGGACGGGTGTGCAACGGGCTCGGCGCGGACACCGATATCGTGATCGCCTCGGCAAAAGCCTACGTCATGGCACTCAACAAGCTGATATCGGAAGTGCAGGCGCCGCGCGCGCATCCCCAGCGCAGCCAGGCAGTCTGATCGGGCCCGCAATACCGGCGAGGGATCGCCGGGCGCCGGCCGGCGGCCGTACCTCGCTGGAATGCGCACGGCCGTGTACACTTGCGGCATGCGGGATTCACGAGCGAGCTACCTGAAGGCAATGGGAATTGTCGAGTGGCGGCTGCGGGAGCAGGTCGATGCGACGGAAAGTCCCACGACGCTTGCGCCCGCCGCGAGCCACGCCATCGAGCATACTCCCGACGACGCCACCGCGAAATCGCCGGAGCCCGCGGGACCAGCCTCGTACGAATCCATCCCCGGCGGGGCGGCAGCGCCGGCGACCGGCGCTGCCCGTGACAGCGGGGACGACCTCACCGACGAGGAGATCGCCCGCATCGACTGGGAAACCCTCCAGCGAGCTGTAGCAGCCTGCACCCGTTGCGAGCTCCACCGGACCCGGACCCAAACGGTATTCGGCGTCGGCAATCGCCAGGCGGAGTGGATGTTCGTCGGCGAAGCCCCGGGGTTCGAGGAGGACCGAAGGGGAGAGCCCTTCGTCGGGCGAGCCGGGAAGCTCCTCGATGCCATGCTGGCAGCCGTCGGGATGGCCCGCGAAGACGTATTCATCGCCAACGTATTGAAGTGCCGGCCCCCCAACAACCGGGATCCCCAGGGCGGGGAAGTCCGCCAGTGCGGCGCCTACCTGCTGCGGCAGATCGATCTCGTGAAGCCGAGGCTCTTGATCGCGCTCGGCCGGTTCGCCGCGCAGGCACTTCTGAACACCACTCGCCCGATCGGCAAGCTCAGGGGCGAAGTGTTCAAGCACGCCGCCTCGGGCATCCCACTGGTAGTCACCTATCATCCGGCCTATCTGCTTCGCAATCCGCTGGACAAGAGGAAGGCGTGGCAGGACCTGTGCCTGATCAAGCGTGTCAGCGAGTCCACATGAGTGCGGTAATCGATCATCAAACCCATATCCGGTCCATGAGTGAGCGGGACATCGAGAGGGTTCTGGACATCGAGAGGGCGGCTTACGACTTTCCCTGGAGTGGAGCCATCTTTTCCGAATGCATGAACGCGGGGTACATATGCCGGGTCTGCTGGGACAATGCGGCGCTGGTGGGCTACGGCATCATGTCCATCGGCGCCGGCGAATGCCACGTCATGAACCTTTGCGTCGATCCCGAGCAGCACGGCAACGGCTACGGGTCCCTGCTGATGACCGACCTGCTGGCGATCGCCAGGCGGTCGCATGCCCAAATCGCGTTTCTGGAGGTTCGCATCTCGAACCAACGTGCCCACTTGCTCTACCGCCACCTGGGATTCAACGAAGTCGGCATCCGCCGGAACTACTACCCGGCGCGCAAGGGCAGGGAAGACGCCTACGTGCTGGCCAGGACTCTGGACTGACCCCGAACTGCAGGTCGGCCGGATCTCGCTCCGGGCGATCTCCGGCACTCCCCACATCCGAAGTGGATCGGAATTTCATTCCGACGATTGTTTCAGTCAGAATGAATTCTGACCCACACGCATCCACACAAAGCTCCCTCTCCCGGGGGGGGTTGGGGTGAGGGGGCAGTGTTCAGAACTGCTGCCACCCTGAGGGATCCTTCGTACTGTGGCTCTTCGCCGCCGTGACCCCTCAGGGACGGAGCGAGTGGAACCAAGGCAGCAATCACAGTCGAGCGGGCCAGGATGAGGTAGCTGTTTGTCCGGGTCCTCCCGCAGGTTAAAATCCGCCGCTTCCTGCGGTCACGTACTCGATGGAATACGCCAGCGTTTTCTTCCTGCACCTGCCCAAGACCGGCGGCACGACCATGCGCCGGGTGCTGGATCGCGAGTACCGTAATGCCCGGCGCTACGAGATCGGCGAGGACGTCACGGGTGATATCCGGGCCTTCAGGACCCGGCAGTGGGACACCCACAACGCCCCGCGGCTGGTGCAGGGCCACATGAGCTACGGGTTGCATCGATTCGTCCCGGGCCCCGCCACCTACGTGACGCTTTTGCGCGAGCCGCTGCGAAGGGCTCTGTCCGACTACCACTACGTCACTTCCACGCCCGGACATCCGATCCACGGGCACGTCAAGGACATGGGGCTGGTGGAGTATTTCGAGAGCGGCATCACGGGGCAGCTCAGCAACGGCCAGGTGCGCCTGCTGTCCGGCGACCACCTGCCCGACGATCCGGGTGTGCCCAGCAACCGGGCCATGGGGCGCGCGGACCTGGAACTGGCTCTGGAGCATTTGCAGGAGGGATTCGCGGCGGTGGGTGTGCAGGAACGGTTCGACGAAACACTGCTGTTGTTCCATCGCCGTTTGGGGTGGCAGTGGCCGTTTTACGTGCGGGAGAACGTCACCAGCCGGTCGTACCGCCAGGAGGAGGTGCCCGGGGCGGACCTGGAGCGCATCAGCGAGCTCAACCTGCTGGATACCGAGCTCTACGAAACGGTGCGCGCTATGTTCGAGAGGGAGGTCGCGCGCCAGGGCCCCGGGTTTGCGCGCAGCGTGGCGGCGTTCCGACTCCTCAACCGGGCCTGGGGTGCCCTGGCGAGAAATCTCCCCCCGGGTGCCCGTGTAGCGGCCGGAAACCTGTGGCGGGCGATGAGACGCGACGGACAGGGCGCGGGCTGATCGGCCCGCCGCGGCATGCCCGGCGACTGTCTGCGTGCCGGGTTGCGCCCTGGGTTCGCACGGCCGCTCAGCGGCGGGCGGATATTACGGGGCGCCGCGATTTGCTACCATCCCGCCATGATCACACGACTGATCGTTCCGGTGGTTCTCGCCTGCGGGCTCTGCGCGCCGGCCTTGGCGGATTTCGACAAGGGAGTGACGGCTTACGGCGACGGCGACTACCGGACGGCGGTTCGCGAGTTCACGGAGTCCGCGCAGGGCGGAAACTCCGACGCACAGGTGGTCCTTGCCATCATGTACTACAGGGGACGGGGCGTACCGCAGGACTACGACAAAGCCGTCAAGTGGTTTCGTCTCGCCGCAGGCGAGGGACGAGCGGACGCCGAGGCGGTGCTCGGCGACATGTATTACATGGGTCGCGGTGTACCGCGGAATCTCTCCGAAGCGCTGAAGTGGTATCGATCCGCCGCCGGCCATGGCGACGCGGATGGCCGGAGAAACCTGGGGCTCATGTACTATAAGGGCGAAGGCGTCGAGCAGGACTTCGTCGAGGCGCTGAAGTGGTACCGCCTGGCCGCGCGGCAGGGGAATGCCGGCGCCCAGTACGATCTGGGCATGATGTATTACAGGGGTGAGGGGACGCGGCAGGACTATTTCGAAGCCGTGAAGTGGCTTCGAAGCGCGGCGGCGCAGGGACAGGCCAACGCGCAAATGAAGCTTGGCGCCAACTACATGCTGGGCCGCGGTGTGCCGCAGGACTATCTCATGGCGTATATGTGGTTGAATCTGGCTGCATCACGCTTGCCGGCAGGTGAGTCGCGGGACAGGGCGGTGAAGCTGCGGGATTCGATTGCGGCCAACATGACGGCCGAGCAGGTCGCCAGGGCGCAGAAGCTGACGCGCGACTGGGCGCCGAAGGAATCAGAGTGAGCTTGTGCATCTCCGACTGGTGAGGATCTGACATGAATTTCATGGGAGCCGCGTACGCGGCGGGCATCGGTGCGAGCGCTTTTGTGCATAGGATCGAAAGCGCGCCGACCATAGTGGTTGTCATCATGGCGCTGATCGGCGTGACGGTTGCAGTGCTGATGATCATGTGGTTGTTCCTGCCGTTTGCGGTCTACGGTCTCAAGAAAAGGCTGGACGAGCAGACGATGCTCCTGGAGTCCATGCGCGAGCATCTCGAACAGGTGCAGAGGGCACAGAGAACCCAGGAGCTGGCGAAGCTGGCACTGCCTGAGGACGAGCCGCGCCTGCGCCTTTGATTTGAAGCGCCCCGGGGTTACGTGCCGGATGTCGCCCGCCGGCTGTCGGGCGGTGGCGTTGGGTCCGGCGAGCGAGCGAATCGCGACCGGATGCGTTGTCTGAAACGCAGGTGCACATTGACTCTCGCCCTGTCGAACAATCAATGCCTGCTTACCCCCCGTGCTTCGGGCGACTGCAGCGGACAATCGGATCCGGTCCAACCGCGGTGCGTCTCGGCAGGCGCGCCCGGTGGGGTTTGCTCGCCGCCGCCAATGGCTCAGGTCGACACCTGGGAGATTCAATGGAGTAAGATGCCGTCGTTGGAGGCCAACGACGCACGAAACATGTTCAATACCATTCTGATTCCGATCGATGGATCGGCCCAGTCGCGGCGAGCCGCCGAGCTGGGCTGCGACCTGGCGACGAAGTATGGCGCATCCGTTCACTTCCTGCATGTCACGCAGTCCCCGGTGCGCGACGAGGACCTCGCTTTCGCCGGTGCGGCGAGAACGGTGAAGGTCGCCATGCACGCCCCGCAGGAAGAGCTGCAGCAGGTCGCAAAGCATCTCATGGAGGTGGCCGTCGAGCACGCCGACCGGCAAGGTTGCAGGCAGGTCACTACGGAGATCGCCGGCGGAGACCCGGCCCAGCGGATACTGAAAACCGCGGACGAGATCATGGCCGACGTGATCGTCATGGGAAGCCGGGGACTGGGTGACCTCTCCGGAATGCTGAAAGGCAGCGTGTCGCACAAGGTGAATCACCTCGCCCACTGCACCTGCATTACAGTGACTTGAGAACGCCTTCAAATTTCCGGCGCGGGCCTGAGGCCCGGCTGACGGATCGGCGCGACCCCGTGAGGACACCGTCTTCCGGAAACCACCGCCTTGTAGCCCTGATGTTCAGCTATTACACGGACCGCGCGATTCCGCCGGCAGGATGATGCGGGAGCTTCATGTCACGTACTTGAACGGCCCGGACGTGGCCGCGCTGTCGCTCACCGACGACGAGATTCTGGGCGCGGTGGAGGAATGCGTGCGGGCCCAGGGGGAGGGCAAGACCGTCATCGAACCGCGTGTTCATCTGGTGCCCGAGTCCTCCGACAAGGGGCACTTCAATATCCTCAGGGGCGTGGTGGATCCTCTCGGGCTTGCCGGCGTCAAGGTGGTCGGCGATTTCGTGGACAACTACAAGGCGGGGCTGCCCTCGGAGCTGGCGCTGCTGTACCTGGCGCATCCGGAGAACGGCGTTCCGATTGCGATCATCGACGCAACCGGGATCACCGATATGAGAACGGGTGCCGTGACCGCCCTCGGGGCCCGATATCTGGCCGCGAAGGGCAGCAGGATCCTGGGCCACGTGGGCGCCCGCGGGACGGCGTACTGGAACGTGCGCCTGCTCGACCACCTGTTCGATTTCGACGAGATTCGAGTGCATTCGAGGCGCCCGGAGAGTCGCCGCGCCTTCGCCGAGAAGCTGTCCAGGGATCTCGACAAGCCTGTCGCGGCAGTGGAGAGCTGGGAGGCCTGTGTACGCGGCGCGGACATCGTGGTGGAGGCCTCGCGGCTGACGGCGCCGGCGCCCCTGCTGCGCACCGAATGGATCAAGCGCGGGGCCCTGGTGATTCCCTACGGAACGATGAGCGCGGTGGAGCTGTCGCTCACCGACATCATGGACAAGGTCGTGGTGGACGACTGGGGGCAGTGCGGGAAGGGTCTGCCTTTCGGCGCATTGCGACAGCACGTCGACTCGGGCAGGCTCCATGAGGGCAATCTGCACGCGGAACTGGGGAGCATCGTGGCGGGACACAAACCGGGTCGTGAATCAGGCGACGAGACGATCCTTTTCTGGCACCGCGGATTGAGCATCACGGACATCGGCCTCGGACACGCAATGCTGAAGAAGGCCAGGTCTTTGAACCTCGGTCAGGAACTTCGGTTTGCGTAGCCATCCGCTGCTCCGACTGATTCGACCAGGGGATTCCTGTCGCAGCCGGAAGCGGTCCAACGACGTCAGCGCCAGGCGGAACGACGGGGACACATCTGGAAGGTATCCAGGGCGACGCTCGAGCGGCTCAACAGGCGGCTGCGGCCTCGGGAAACTCTGATTAATCCTTTACGTTGTCATTGCGAGCGCAGCGAAGCAATCCAGGATGCCTTCCATTGCACGCTTTCTGGATTGCTTCGTCGCGTCGCTCCTCGCAATGACAGCATTAATCAGAGCTTCCCTCGATGCCGGAAGCCGCGTTGCTGTGACGCGGACGGCGGCTCAGGAAGCCACTTCGGCCGCGTCAGCGGCGGCCAGATCGCTCCGGAACAGCTTGCCGAAACCCGGCACTTCGTCGCTGTAGCCTGCTAGCCGCAGGCAGTGCCAGGCGGTGGCGTGGTTGCTGGAAAGCACCGGCTTGCCGATCTCGCGCTCCAGGGACTCCACCGACTCCGCCAGCCGGACGCTGGTGCAGGCGACGAAGACCGCGTCGACGTCCGTGCCGGTGGAGAGCTCCACGGCGGCGCGCCGCACGGTTTCGGCGGACAGACGCGCCACCTTGCCGTCGTCGGTGATGTTCCACGAGCCCATGACCGGCACCTCGAACCCGCTCTCGACGATGTAGCGGCGCATGGAGCGGTTGATCTCGTCGGCGTAGGGCGCCACCAGGCAGATGCGCCCGGCGCCCAGCGCACGGAACGCGGCCAGTGTGGCCTCCATCGGCGTGGTGCAGGCAATGCCGGGCCGCGCCTCGCGGATGCGCGCGTGCACGTTCTGCTCGCCGATGATCATGGCGCCGGACGTGCAGGCGTAGGCCACGACATCCAGAGAGATGTTCGGGACGATCAGGCGAGTGGCGTCAGTGATGCGCGCTTCCATGTCGGCGAGCGTCGCGGGTGTGATCTCCGCCGAGTTGTAGATGCGGCTCTCGTAGAAGGCCACCCCGGGGATGTCGAGCATCTTGCGGAACTCGTGCTCGATGGTCTGGTCCGTGGCGAGAACCACGAGACCGATGCGCCCGCGATTACCGAGCCCGTCGTCGAGCTCATAGGGCATATTCTGCCGGTCCACCTCGAGCGGCGAGTCGACGGTGGGGGTGCTGGAAGTCCGGGTGCTCATGTGGAACCCTCGCAGGTCATTCCGGGTAGGTCATTCCGGTGAGATCGATGTCGGGCTTGCGCCCCGCGACAAGATCCGTGAGGACGCGGGCGGATCCGCAGGACATGGTCCAGCCGATGTGGCCGTGGCCGGTGTTGAGGAAGAGATTTCGATAACGTGCCCTGCCGAGGAGGGGCGTACCCTCCGGCGTCATGGGGCGCAGCCCGGCCCAGTAGTCGGGCTTCTCGTAATCGGCGGCGTCGGGAAAGAGCTGACGTGCGCTGCGCAGCATGGCGCGGAAGTCCTCCGGCCCGTAGCTGCGATCGTAGCCGCTGAACTCGGCGGTCGACGTAAACCGCAGCCGCTCACCCATCGGGCAGTACGCGACCAGGTTGTCCTCGTCGACGCCGCCCATGCACGGCACCGCCGCGTCCTGCCGGCGGGGCACGGTGACGGAGTAGCCCTTGACGGGATAGATCGGGAGGCGAAGCCCGATGCGGCGCCCGATGATGGGGCTGTCGCAGCCGAGTGCCATGACGTAGGCGTCGGCCTCCAGCCGGCCGTCGTCCGTCACCACGCCCGCTATCCGGTCGCCGTCGGTCTCAAGACCGCGAATGAGCGTGTCAAAGGCGAGCTCGACGCCCAACTCGTTCCTGCAGTGCTCGGCGAGGCCGCGGGTGAACATCCTGGCGTCGCCGCTCTGGTCCGTCGGCGAGTAGACGGCGCCTGCGATCAGCGTCTTGACGGCCTCGAGCGCCGGCTCGACCCCGCCGAGCTCGTCGCGGGAGACGACCTTCATCTCCAGTCCCTGGTCGCGCAGGATGCCGGTGTGCTCGATGCCGGCGGCAAAAGTCTTCTCGCTGCGATAGACGTAGAGGTTGCCGCCGCGCAGGCCGTCGTACTGGACGCCGGTGTCGCGCACGACCTCGCCCAGCGCCTCCAGCGAGTACAGGCACAGCTTGAGCTTGCGGATGGTGTTGATCCGGGCGCGCTCGCTGGTGCACTGCATCAGGAACAGCCAGCCCCATGACCACATGCGTGGGTCGGCGCGCAGCTTCAGGCGCAGGGCCTGGTCGGGGACGAACAGCGACTTGATGAGAATCTTCGGCGCCTGGGGCGACGCCCAGGCGTAGGCGTGCGCCGGGGCGACGAGCCCCGCATTGGCATAGCTGGTTTCGGAGGCCGGGAGGCTCTGCCGGTCGACCACCTTCACCTCGTGGCCGTCGCGGGCGAGGTGGTAGGCGCTGGTGATGCCGATGACGCCGGCGCCGAGCACGAGCACTTTCACGTGCGTCGCTCCGGTGGGCGCCTCAGACAGCCGCCGTCAGCATGATCTCGACCGTGAACTGCGGCGCGGCGAGCGCGGGGGACTGGACGCAGGCCCTCGCCGGCGCGTTCTCCGGGTCGACCCACGCGTCCCAGACTTCGTTCATCTCGGCGAAGTCGCCCATATCGGTGAGCCAGATGGTCGCGGCCAGCGCCTTGGACTTGTCGCTGCCGACCTCGCCCAGCAGTTCGTCGATGCGGGCGAGGATGTCACGGGTCTGGTCCGCCGCGGAGGCACCGGGCGCCCGCAGGGCAACCTGACCCGCCAGATAGACGGTGGAGCCATGCACCACGGTCTGGCTCATACGGGGACTGGTATGGTTTCTTTGAATGCTCATAATCGCTCTTTATGGACTGGCGCCGGCGCGGGTGGCTTTCGGATCGCGCGCCGGCAGGTGTAGTGATCACAAGGATAAACCACTTACCCCGCCGTTGAAAGACGCGAACGGGCCGGGCGCGCGCCCAAGCCGCGTACATGAATGCCACAGTGCGAAACGCCGCCGAGTCGGAGTCACGTTCTGCGCCATTGATTTCCCCGACCGCCGGGAGGTATAACCCTTTTGACGACATCGCCGAAGGTCACGGGACGCTCTGGCCACGATGTGCGCGCTTCGCTTGATACATGACCACCGAAGACGAGATTCTGTTCGAGTGCTCGGGCGAGATTGGATGGATCACATTCAATCGGCCGCGGGCCCGCAATGCGTTGACGTTCGGGATGTACCGGCGCCTGGCCGGGATCTGCTCGAATCCTCCCGCGGAACTGCGCACGCTGGTTATCAGCGGGGCAGGGGGCGAGGCGTTCGCGGCAGGGACGGACATCTCCCAGTTCCGGGACTTCACGTCGCGGCAGCACGCCATCGATTACGAAGCGACGATGGACGAGGTGCTGGGTGCCGTGGAGGCCTGTGAGGTGCCCACCATCGCCGCCATCGACGGCGCCTGCACGGGTGGCGGCGCCGCCATCGCCGCGGCCTGCGACCTGCGCATCGCCACCTCCGCCATGAAGTTCGGCTTCCCGATTGCCAGGACCCTCGGCAACTGCCTCTCGGCCGCCAACATCGCCCGTCTGAATGCGCTGATCGGGGCGGGCCGTGTCCGCGAGATGATCTTCCTGAGCCGGCTGATGAAGGCGGAGGAGGCTCTTCGGGTCGGTCTGGTGTCCGAGATCCTGGATTCCCACGAGGCGCTCATGGCCCGGGCGCGCGAGCTTGCGGGGCGGCTCGCCGGCCAGGCGCCCTTGACGCTGCGCGCCACCAAGGAGATTCAGCGCCGGCTCGCGCGCGTGGAGGTCGAGGACGAGGACTGGATCGTTCGCTGCTACACCAGCGAGGATTTCCGTGAGGGGCTCGACGCCTTTCTCACCAAGCGCGAGCCGCAGTGGAAAGGCAGGTGAGTGGGCAGCATACGACTGGGGGGCCGCTTGCCGGGTGCCGCGTCATCGAGCTGGCGCACGTCATGGCGGGGCCGGTCGCCGGCCTGATGCTGGCGGACATGGGTGCCGACGTGATCAAGGTGGAGCGCCCGGGCGGCGAGGATACGAGACACAGCCTGCCGCCCGCCATCGGCGACCAGAGCGCGGCATTCATGATGATGAATCGCAACAAGCGCGGCATGGTGCTGAACCTGAAGCGCAAGGATGCGCAGGACGTCCTGATGAAGCTGCTCGAGGGCGCCGACGTCGTCATCGAGAACTACCGGCGCGGCACGATGGAGCGGCTGGGCGCGGGTTACGAGACCCTGCGGGAGGTCAATCCCACGATCGTGTACTGCGAGATATCGGGCTTCGGCCGCACCGGTCCCTACCGGGACCGCGGCGGCTTCGATCTCATCGCCCAGGGCATGTCGGGCCTCATGTCGATCACGGGCGAAGGCCCCGGGCGCCCGCCGGTGAAGGTCGGCGCTCCGCTCACCGACATCACCGCCGGCATTCTCGGCGCCATGGGCGTGGCGGCCGCCTACGCGCATCGCTTGAAGACCGGGCTGGGTCAGAAGGTCGATACGTCCCTGTTCGAAGCCGGTATCACGCACACTTACTGGCAGTCGGCCATTGCGATGGCGACGGGCGAGTCCCCGGGTGCGATGGGCTCCGCCCATCCCCTCAACGCGCCCTACCAGGCGTTCGAGACGGAGGACGGCTGGATCAATGTGGGCGCGGCCAACCAGGCCAACTGGGAAAGGTTGGTGGACCTGATCGGCGTTCCCGAGCTCAAGGAGGACCCGCGGTTCACGACCAATGCCGGGCGCATGGAGAACCTCGAGGCCCTCGCCGGGATATTGAACGGCGTGTTCCGCACGCGCAGCACGACGGCCTGGCAGCGGGTGCTCGATGAGGGCGGCGTGCCGGCCGGACCGATACTCAGCGTCGGCGAGATGCACCGGGATCCACAGACGCTCGCGCGGCGGATGGTTGTCGATCTCGAGCACCCCACGGCCGGCGCGGTCAAGACGCTCGGGCTGCCGGTGAAGTTCTCAGAAACGCCGGGGGCGGTGCAGCGCCCGGCACCGCTCCTCGGGCAGCACACCGTGGAGGTGCTGCGCGAAGCGGGTTACTCCGAGGCCGAGATCGAGACATTGCTCGAGAACGGCGACGCCATTCAGCACCAGGCTTGAGCCGCGGTATGTCAGAGGACGAAAACACGAGCGAACAGAACGCCGCGGCCTGGCCCGCGGAGATTTTCGATGTCCTGAAAAGCGCCGGGATCCGGCAGGCAGCCTACGTCCCCGACGCGGGTCACGGCCGGCTCATCGAGCTCTGCCAGGCGGACGAGCACATCAAGGCGGTGCCGCTCACCACCGAAGAGGAGGGGATCGCGCAGCTCGCGGGCGCCTGGCTGGGCGGCGAGCGCGGCGTGCTCCTGATGCAGTCGAGCGGTGCGGGTAACTGCATCAACATGCTGGGGATGATTCGCGAATGTCGCTTTCCGCTGCTGATGCTGATTACCATGCGCGGCGAATGGGGGGAGTTCAATCCCTGGCAGGTACCGATGGGACAGGGCATTCCGAGAGTCCTCGAGAGCGCCGGTGTCATCGTCAACCGTGTGGACGAGGCCGGGCGCCTCGCGGAAACGGTGAACGCCGCCGCAAAGCTCGCCTTCGACACGTCCCAGGTGGTGGCCGTGATCATTTCGCAGCGGATCATCGGGTTCAAGAACTGGAATGCGAAACAGCAGTGATCCCGGAGAAATCTACTTCAGGTCGGCGAAGAGTCCCCTCTCCCGCTGGCGGGACGACTCCATGGATGGAGGAGGTAGAGCGAAGCACGGAGCCAGAGCCGAGAGGGTCAGGGGGAGGGCAATGGAACGTAGCCCCAGCACGACCCGTTTGGTACCCACGCATGCTTAGGGAAGCTCTGATTAGTGCTGTCATTGCGAGGAGCGACGCGACGAAGCAATCCAGAAAGCGTGCAATGGCAGGCATGCTGGATTGCTTCGCTGCGCTCGCAATGACGGCATTAATCAGAGCTTCCCCAGAACCGGGAAGGGTGAAAATGCGACGCTATACACCGCCCCCTCACCCCGACCCTCTCCCGAGGGAGAGGGAGTGATGTTCCCTCTCCCGCCGGCGGGAGAGCGACTGGAGGCAGGCCTGCGAGCAGGGAGAACACATACTCGACGAAGTAATTGACGGAGCACCGGCAGCATGACGAACGAGCACACCCTGGACCGCCGCAAAGTCGTGGCGAAAATCCTCGCGCAGCGCGGCGACGCGCTGCTGGTGACCGGTCTCGGCAGCACCTGCTGGGACGCCGCGGCGGCGGGCGACGATGCACGCAACTTTTACGTCTGGGGCGCGATGGGCGGCGCAGCCATGATCGGTCTCGGCCTGGCGCTGGCCCGGCCGGAGCGGCGCGTGCTCGTGATCACCGGTGACGGCGAGATGCTCATGGGCCTGGGGTCCCTCGCCACCATTGCCGTGCAGCGTCCGGCGAACCTGTCCATCGTGGTCGTCGACAATGAGCATTACGGCGAGACCGGCATGCAGAGCACGCACACCCGTTTCGGCGTCGATCTCGCCGGTATGGCGGCGGCCGCCGGCTTTGCATACAGCTCGACGGTGACGTCGGAAGAGGCGCTGCAAACACTGGTCCCTGCGCTGTACGGCAATGAAGGCCCGACCTTCGCCGTCGTCAAGGTCATGGCCCGCTCCTATCCGACGGCGCTGCCGCCGCGCGACGGCGCCTACCTGAAGAACCGTTTCCGCGAAGCCTTGCTGGGTGCGAAGGCGTTCGCGTAACACTACTCCCGACCCGAGGAGGCGCGTATGAATACCGCAGCACAGAGTCTCGAGACTTTTAAGATGTACATCGACGGGCAGTGGGTGGATTCCGCTTCCGGCGAGCACTTCGAGAGTGACAACCCCTACACCGGCCGCCCGTGGGCACTGATACCGAAGGGCAACGCTGAGGACGTCGACCGGGCCGTCCGGGCCGCGCACCGCGCCTTCACCGAGGGCGAATGGCCGGGGATGACGGCGTCGCAGCGCGGCGCCCTGCTGCACAGGCTCGGTGACGCGGTCGCCGAACAGGCCGAGCACCTCGCACAAGTGGAGGTGCGGGACAACGGCAAGCTCATCGCCGAGATGGGCGGGCAGCTCAAGTACATACCCCAGTGGTATTACTACTTCGGCGGTCTCGCGGACAAGATCGAAGGCTCGGTCATCCCCATCGACAAGC
>JBAUWJ010000225.1:0-14459 GCA_049583715.1 Arenicellales bacterium
GGCCTCGGGCATCCCGTCATAGGCAGGCGTATCGATCGTGCCCGGAGAAACGACGTTGATGCGCAACGGGGCCAGCTCGCGCGCCAGTGTCTGCGCCATTTGGTTGATGGCCCCATTGACCGCGGCAAGACCGGCCGTGCCTGGGATGGCCGTGCGTGAGGCGGCGCCGCCCAGCATCGTCACCGAACCGTCGCGGCGCAGCACCGGCAAGGCGGCCTGGAGGGTCGCCCAGTAACCCAGCAGCTTGTGCTCCAACGCCGTGCGCAGGGCGTCCCGGCTGACGTCGGTAAACGATCCCCAGGCCGCGGCGTGCGAAGCGGCCAGCACCAGGTGGTCGACGGGGCCGGTCGCCTCGAACAAGGCGTTCAGCGCCGCATCATCAGTGAAGTCGGCGGCGCGGCCGGCGGCGTCGGCTTGGGGGAGGCGCTCGCGCAGCCGCGCCACGGCGGCGTCGAGCCTCTCCTGGGAACGACCGGCGATCGTGACCCGTGCGCCCTCCCGGAGTGCCTGCTCCGCGGTCGCCAGGCCCATACCGCTGCTCCCTCCCATGATGACGACGTGTTGGTGATCGAGTGTCATGTTGGTGCCCGGAGCTATGAATTGACCGCCAAGATTAAGGTTGCCGTCGCTATATGTGAAATGGATTCTCATTATGGATACAATCCAAATTATGGATAGCTCTGGTCTTCGCCGGCTCGACCTCAACCTGTTGAGGTCCCTGGACGTGCTGCTCGAAGTCTGCAACGTCACCCATGCGGCGCGCCGCCTGCATCTGTCGCAACCCGCGGTTTCGGCGCAGCTTCGACAATTGCGCGAAGCCTTCGCCGATCCGCTGCTGGTACCGGCCGCCCGGGGCATGACGCGCACCGCGACGGGCGAGGCTCTGAGGGCCCCGCTGCGCGGCGTGCTGCTGGACTTGGAGGAACTGCTCGCAGCACGACAGGATTTCGATCCGGTGACGGCCGGCGTGACTTTTCGGGTGTCCGCCAGCGATCTCATTCACAGCGTAATCTCGGTGCCGCTGATTACCCGCTGGCGCGAGCGCGCACCGGGCATACGCCTGGCACTGCTGCCGTTTCAGCCCGGTCGCGTCGAGCAGCCCCTGGCGGCGGGGGATGTCGATGTCATCCTTCTGGTGCCGCACGCCCTGGCCGCTTCATTGCGCCGGCGGGAGCTGTACCGCGAGCACTTCGCCTGTGTGATGCGCCGCGACCATCCGGCTTCCCGCGGCCGGCTGACGCTCCGGCGATATTGTGCGTACGAGCATGCCCTGGTCTCCCCGGAAGGCGGCGGATTTCACGGAGCGGTCGACGACGCGCTCAAAGCCGCCGGCCATCAACGCCGCGTGGTTGCGTCGCTGCCTTCATTTCTGATGGTTCCGGGCCTGTTGGCGCACAGCGACCTCTTGTGCACCGTGCCGTACCGCCTTACACGGACGTGGGGCGACGGGCTGGCATTTCGCAGGCCGCCCTGTGAAATAGAGGGGTTTCGCGTCGAGATGGCCTGGCACGCACGCACCGATGCCGACCCGGCAAGACGCTGGCTGCGCGAAGAGATCGAGGCAATCGCCACGAGCGTGGCCCACGCCCCATGACCGGCCCTCGGCTTGCGAGTCTCCTGCCTTCTCCTTAAGAAACGTAGCGCATCATATCCTCCGGCCGGTCGACGGCTTCTGCGGCCTGCAACGGTTGCAAGGGCGCTCTAAGGCTCCCGTAATTGTCCTGCGATATGTCAACACTTTGTCCTTCAAACAGGTGACGTATGGACTTTGTGACCCCGACGGACCTCCTGGCGCGTTGTTGGACGAGATCGCCGCAGGCAATCTCACACCGGTCTTCTGATCCCATCTTTGAGGAGTACGTGGAGGTACTCCTTCGACCGGTCCTGCGGCTGGAACCACCCGCCATCGTGGAATTGCTCTTGCTGTGCGAAGAGGTTGGCGAATACGTTTCGCCGAGCCAGGATACTCTGTCGGAGATAACCGACCTCGATTTCCCTGACAGGGATGACTTCCCATTCTATGCCGCCGCCTTTGTGGCCCACTGCCCGCTGGTTACCGGCAATCGGAAGCATTATCCCACCGGGGGGCCGGTCGAAGTGCTGAACCCGGGGGAATTCATCCAAACTGTTCGCACCAGATGAAGAACCGGAGACGGCGGCTGGTCGACTCTCCCGCCTTCGGAATGCGGAGTGACCACGAAGCCGTGGATGACGTTCGACAGCACGTGGATGAACTGCGTCGGGGACGGCTTTAGATGGGTCTAACTACCGATACTTCTGGAAAGCAATGCGCCAGCCACCGTCGAGGCCGCCGGGACTAACCCAGCGGGCGGCTTTTGCCCTTCAGGGATGTCGGTTATCATCTCGCGTCAGTGACGTCGGCTTATTCGACGACAACTGCACTGCAGACACCGCACCCGCCCCAAGGCGCCACGTAAGAAGGGAGGCTCATCGCATGACCCGAGCTCTGGTGATCATGCTCGCGCTCGTCGCGGGTTGGGTCGATGCCGGTTCCTTCGTCGGCCTGCACCACATCATGGCGGCGCACATCACCGGAAACCTCGTTATCCTGGCTGCCGATATCGCGACCGGGCTTCGAGAAACCGATCTTCTGAAGATCATCATCCTGCCCATCTTTTTCGTGGCCGTCATGGTCGTAACCCTGGTCCACGACCGCTACGTCGCGCTTTATGATGATCCGGCGCGGCACATTCGTGGCATGCTGGCCATTGAGGCTGTTCTGATCGCCGCCACGGGTGTGCTCGGTCTCCTCGCTAGCCTGAAGGGTTGGGCGCTCAACTTCCGGCTTGCCCTCGCTGTTGCGACGCCGGTGACGCTCGGCATGGCGCTACAAAATGCAATCCACCGGCTCTATCCGGTTGTTGGGCCCGCGACGACGGTGATGACCGGCAACATCACCCAGTTCTTCATCGACCGGACGCGAGGCATGATCGGCCGGACGCCGCACTCGCTGATCAACGACATGCCGAAGGACAACTCTCTCCTGCCGATTCTCATCCTCGCCTTCGGCCTTGGCTGCGTGCTGGGCGCAGTGACTACGGCGCAGACCGGCAACGGCGCATTCCTCGTTCCCGCCGCCCTCATTCTCGTTTCTGTGCCCCTGACCTGGAAGGTCGACAGGGCCGTCTGAAAATCCGAGTCAGGAAGATCCGGGTAGGAGAGTGTTTTCCCCTGCCGCTTTCGCAGCCCTCTGTCGGCTGGTTACCGTAGACCGGAGGCATTATCCCCTTGGGTGGCCCCGGTCGAAGCAATGACCCCAGCGGAATCCGTCCAAACTGTTCGCGACGAATGAAGAACCGACAGCGTGCCCACCGCAAATCGCTTTGGAAGCGACCCTGTCCCGCTTATCGGTAGCCGCCGGCCGACAAGAGTTGAGAGTCGGTGGTTTTCCCGTATTTATTTCCACGACGCACAAGGTCTATGCTTTGTCGACTTCACCTCGGACCGTTCGCGACCGATGTCGCTGTGCGAGCCCATCATTGTCGGTCCTGTGTCGGTACTCAGCGCGACGCTGCGAGTGCAGGGGCAGAACGTGGGCGCGACGGTTGCCGTGCACGCTCTCGGGGCGAACCCGCGCGTCGTCGCCCAGGGAGCGGCGGTTGCGTCCGACCAGCGCTTCGCACTGTCGGCCGGCGCGAGCCTCGCGGTTGGCGACATCCTGGTCGCGGTCCAGCAGCAGGTTAGCGACTCGAGCGCGCTTCCCGCCGGAGACCTCGGCGTCGCTGTGGCGCCCGTGCCCGCGACCGCGGCGCAGATCGCCAAGGTCGGCCTCAAGACCCACCTGTGGGTCTGTGGCCGGTTCGTGTGGGTGGACGGGGCGATCCCCGGTGCCGAGGTGGAGATGGTCGGCTACGGCAGCGGCGTCGCCAATGAAGGCATCGCACGCCTCGAGCTGTCCCACCCGCTCGCGGGCGGCGCCGCGGTCACCGTGCACCAGACGATCCCCGGTGTCGGTCACGGCGGCAATATCAACGTCACGCCCGATCCCGTCCCCACCACCTTCCGCCACCGGCTCCCGGCCCCGACGATGGCCAAGCCGCTGCGGGCGTGCGATCCATCGGTCCTGGTATCGGACGTGCTCGACGGTACGCTGGTCACGATTCACCACGCCGACGGGTCAGAGCAGTCGGCCGGCTTCGACCGCAACGCCCTATGGTTCATCCTCGGTACGCCGCTTGCACAGGGCGACAAGCTGACGGTTCGCCAGGAGTTCCAGGGCAACGGTCAGTGCGCCAAGTTCGAACCGATCACGTCGAGCCCGCCGCTGCCCGTGAAGTCGGCCGCGCCGGTCGCCGCGCCGGTGGTCGAGGCGCCGCTGTGCGAGGGCACGACGCGGGTCGGCCTCAGCAACCTGCGCCCCGGTGCGACGGTGACGATCGAGGCGAACGGCACGACCTACACGGGGACCGTCCCGCCCGAGTACACGGAGTACGCGTTCGGTGTCGAGCCTCTGACCGGTGGTACGGTCAGGGCCACGCAGACGATCTGCGGGGTGACCAGCCACCACTCGAAGGCCGTGCCGGTCGACCCGCTGAAGGCCGACGTGCCGTCGCCGAGCGTTGTTGGTCCTCTATACAACTGCGCGCGCAGCGTTTCGGTGAGCGGTGCGCATCTCGGCGCGACGCTTCAGATCTGGTCCAAGCATGCCTACGGCGAGGGTCCGATCAGCAACCTGGTCACCGTTCATGCCACGCAGGTGACGATCGACGTCGCGCCTTATCTGCACACCGGCGACTCCGTCTACGCGGTTCAATGGGCCTGCGCTTCGGTGGGCACCACGTCGGCGTCGGTGAAGGTCGTCGCGTCCCCCGCGTTGCAACCGCCCCAGGTGCTCGAGTGCTTCGCCGGCGACCGGATGGTCTACGTGCGCAAGGCGGTGCCCGGCGCGCTCGTCGAGGTCTACGTCACCGCGCCCGGTCAGACGACGACATATGCCGGCCACGCGGTCGCGACGACGCTGCACGCGGTCACGCCGGTTCCCATCGGAATCGCGCTCCGCACCGGCGACACGGTGTCCGCGCACCAGCGACTGTGCAGCCTGGTATCGAAGCCGAGTCCTGCGGTCGGTGTCTCGACGCTCGACGAGTGGCTCAGGTCGCACGCCGCGGTCGGGTCGAGCATCGTCTGGGAGGACGCGAGCGGCGCCCACGAGTGGCCGACCTGGAACGCGGCGCGCAAGACGAAGCTCGATCGGGCATTTGCCGTCGCGCGTAGCGGCGGCGCGATCCCCGTCAAGAAGGTTCCGCACAACGCGGCGACGCTGACCGACAGCGAGGGCGTGATCGAGGTCCTGGCGCCTGCCGACGCGTGGGCGTACTTCGCCTCCAGTGTCGCGCAGTCACTGGCACTGGAGACCAGTGAACAGCTCGGCTGGTCAGTCACCACGTACGACGCGGCGCGACTCGCCCAGCTTTTCGACAGCCGGCGGATGTTCAGTTGGGTGACGTCGCCGGTGCAGGGCTACGAGATCATCGGCGGGACCGCCGGCAACGTGACCCCGGCACCGCCGCTGTATTCCCTCGAGCTCGCACGTTCGCGCGGCATGATCGGTGCGACGGGCCTCGTGACGATTGCCAACGCGATCGAGTGGATCCACGAGATGTTCACGCACTTCCCCGGCGGGACCGACACGGCGAATATGGTGGCGGTCTGGCAGTACCGCGGGCTCGCACCGATGGTGCGCACGGTCGAGGGCACGATCTCGACCTCCGCCGACGGCGGCGGCACGCCGTGGTTCGGCCACTGGACGGCCGGTTGCTGGGGCACGACCGGCTTTCTCATCGCGCTGCTGCGCGCAATCAACCTGCCGGTAAAGTTGGTCACCAACGCCGGTCACGCCCAGCCATGGTTCATGTCCGATTCGGTCTATCTCAGCCACGGTGACGATCCCTACAACGGGCTCACATGGGCCGTCCCGGCAGTGCCGCCCGCGGAGATCCTCACCGACGAAGCGACCTTCAACGCGTGGTTCGGGCCCGGCGTGCCGGACGCGCAAAAGGCTGCCAATATCGGCCGGCGGACACTCGACATCGCCATCCAGTACCTCTCCAATTACATCCTGCGCGACTACTGCTCCGACCAGGCCGCGATGAAGTCACACGCCAACGGCCAGGTCGCCGCCCACTTCACGCAGACCTACGACGTCGCCTACCTCGAGTCACAGCAGCTCTGGAGCCGCATGGACGCGAAGATCGCAGCCTTGGGCGGCTGCGGAGACATCCCATATCCCTAGGAAAACCGCGTAGGAAGACCGGATCGCGCGCAATAGGGGACAGACTACGGTTTCTCAGTTTGGGATCAGACATGAGCCGGGTGCTGCGCATCGTCCCTGGAACCGCCGAGACGCGTCTTGTCGAAGGTGCGCTGCATTCGTGCAGCGCCAAGTGAGTGACAGACCACGACTTTTCACGGCGAAACCGTGGTCCGCCCCCCATTCGCGAGCCATTTCTGCGCGCCCGATCCGCACGCTACCCGGACATGTCACACCGATGCACCAGCTTCCGTCTTCAAATACGAACACGATGTTTCAACTTCCAACACCGGTAACAGACATGAAGGCGCAATCCATCTGCAGCGAACATATCCTGGCCAGCACACATCGAAGGACATCCACTTTCGGTTCGGTGATGGCCTCCATCCGGTACAAGGTTCGCCGCATGTTCAGGCCGATGATGGCCGCTCATCTGGAGCGTGAGACCATCAGGGAGCTCTCCAGGCTGTCGCCCTGCATTCTCAGGGACATCGGACTGAACCGTGGCGATATCCCGAGAGTCGCCTCGGACTGGGCGAGGGAGCGTGCGGACACGTGGGCTCGCCGGACGTGAGACGCCGACGGCTTCCACAGCCGACGCTCTGCGCCGCGAGCATCATGGAGACTGAAAGGGAAGCTCAGGGCCGATTGACGCGTGGGTGCGCGGGCAAGAATCTCCCGGCAGCGCGGCGCTCTCCAGCGCGCCGGCCGATCAATATTCAGTCGTGGATGCGCGGCTCTTCGGGATCGATCCCCTCGAGCTTATCGGGATTCCGCACCACGTAGACCGCGAGGATACGCACGCCGTCCGTATCGATGGACATGGCCGCCACGGGTCGGCCGTCCAGGTACATGAGCAGCCCGTCCTCGCCGTTGATCGACACCACCCGCGTCGTGAGCCGGTGCAGATTGCGTCGCCGGACGGTCGATGCTCCTGAAAGTCGTCGACTCGATAGTCCACTGAATTGATCCTCCCGATTGCGTGAGGAGAGCACGAATTGTCGTCCCCACCGGCGGCCCAGTATGCGCGACCGAGCGTTCCTTCTATTTGAGACGGATGTGCGGTGTCGTTTGTGACAGCACCGATCGCCGTGACGGTACTCAGGAGCCGCCGACATGGCGCGGCGACTCGGCCGCGAGGAAATGAGGAGGTGTGCCTGTCACATTCGCCCGCGCCGGCCCGTCTTCAGGCCCGAACGGGAAAGATTGCATCCCATCCTGCCACGCGACACTACGGAAGCCGCAGATGAAAGAACGTATCGATATCACCGCGGTCGCTGCTCAAGCTCGCCGAGATGCGGGTCTGGCAGATCAACGGCGGGCGCCGCGTATGAATATCTTTGTTGCCGGCGCGACCGGCGTGATCGGCCGCCGGTTGCTGCCGCGTCTGGTCGCGGCCGGTCACCGCGTGGCCGCTGCCGCGCTGCACGTCCCGCCCGGCCCGGCAGCGGCTCCGATGACCGGCGAATCACGTGTGAACGCAGTACCGACGGCAATGAGCGTGAGAAGGTTTGTCGGCGTGTGCGCGCTGGTGACCGCATTGGCGACAGCGGGTTGCGCCGGCTTCGGAGACAACGCCCCCGCCGTCCGCCCGGTGTCTCCAGACGAGCTGCACGCCACCACCACCCTGGCTACCGCCACGCTCTCAGAGGATGACTGGCCCCAGAGCGAGTGGTGGACGATGTTTCAGGATGCACAGCTCGACGCATTGGAAGGCGAGGCACTGGCGGGTAGTCCGTCCCTTGCACTCGCCGAGGCACGGGTGGCCAGGGCCAGAGCCCTGGCGGGGATGGTGCGGTCGAAGCTCCGACCGAACGTCGATGCGAACGCCGCCGCGACGCGGCAGCGGTTCAGCGACAACGACACGGCTCCCCCTCCCTTGGCCGGAAACTGGCGGACCCGTGGCCGCATGACCTTGGATTTCGACTACGACCTGGACCCGTGGGGCGGGAACCATGCAGCCCTGGCCGCTGCCTTGAGCGAGGTCGAGGCGACCCGCGTGGATGCGTTCGCGGCCCGGCTTCTGTTGTCCACGGCGGTCGCCGCCTCGTACGTGGAGCTGGCGCATCTCTACGACCGTCTCGACATCGAGCGGGCGACGCTGCGGCAGCGGCGGGGGATCTACGACCTGACGCGGCGGCGCGTCCGGGCGGGACTCGACAGCCGCGTCGAGCTGAAGCAGGCGGAAGCAGCCCTGCCCGCGACGCGGGAGAACATTGCAGCACTGAGCGAGCAGCTCGCAGCCACCCGCAGCCGGATTGCCGCCCTCCTGGGTCGTGGCCCGGACCGCGGCCTGACCATCGAGCGGCCGGTCCTCCACGACGACAGCGACCGGCCGGCGCTGCCCTCGCGCTTGCCGGCCGATCTGCTCGGCCGGCGGCCCGACGTGGTGGCGAGCCGTTGGCGGGTCGAGGCGGCTGGGCGGCGGATTGAGGTCGCCAAGGCCGGCTTCTATCCGAACGTGAACCTGCTCGCCTTCGCCGGGTTCCAGAGCATCGGGCTGTCCGACTTGATCGATATCGGCAGCGGCGTCGCCGGAATCGGTCCGGCGATTCACCTGCCGGTGCTCGAGGGCGGCAGGCTGCGCGGCGCGCTCGCACGCAGCGATGCCGAATACGACGCTGCCGTCGCCCGCTATAACCGCACGCTCGCCGACGCGCTACGCGACATCGCGGACCGGCTCGCGTCGATCCGGTCCGTGGCGGTGCAAAAGCGCGAGCAGCGCATCGCGCTAGCGGCAGCGCGAGAGGCGCATGCCCTGGCGCTCCAGCGCTTTCGCGCCGGTGTCGGGACGTACCTGACCGTACTGTCCACCGAAACCGCGATGCTGGCGCAGCGGCGCCTGGGTGCCGACCTGCGGGCGCGCACGTCCAGCAATCGCATCAACCTCGTGCTCGCGCTCGGCGGCGGCTTCGATCCCGCCGAAACCGGCGCGCGCACGAATTCATCCAGTAAGCACTCATGAACGAATCGACCGAAACACGAACCTCCAACAGCCCCGCTGCGGCGGCGGCAAAATCCAACCGAAGGCGCAGGAACCTGCTGTCCCTCGTGGCCGGCCTCTCCCTCGTCGCCGGGATCTCCTACGGACTCTACTGGTTCAAAGTCGCCCGCTATGTCGAGTCCACGGACGACGCGTATGTCGCCGGCAACGTGGTCCAGGTCACTCCCCAGGTGGCGGGGACGGTCGTGGCGATCCGGGCGGACGACACCGACTTCGTGCGTGCCGGGCAGACACTGGTGGAGCTCGACCGCGCTGACGCTCTCGTAGCCCTGAAGCGCGGGGAGGCGCAGCTCGCCCAGGCGGTACGCTCCGTGCGCAACCTGTATGCACAGACCGACAGGCTCGAGGCGGCGGTGGCCGGCCGCCGGGTGGATCTCGCCCGTGCCCGCGCCGACCTCGAGCGCCGCGAAAAGCTGGCGGACTCCGGGGCGATCGCCGCCGAGGACGTTCAGCACGCGCGGGAAACCGTGCGCCGCGTGGAGTCCGATCTCGATGCAGCCCGCCGCAGCCTCGACGGCAACCGGGCGCTCACCGAGCACACCACCATCGTCTCCCATCCGAACGTGCAGCGGGCGGCGGCCGAGGTGCGCACCGCCTACCTCGACTACCGGCGTACGGTATTGCCGGCGCCAGTATCCGGTATTGTCGCCAAGCGCAGGGTGCAGCTCGGGCAGCGGGTTGGTCCTGGCAAACCCCTGATGGCCATCGTGCCTCTGAACCGAGTGTGGGTCGACGCCAACTTCAAGGAAGGCCAACTCCGGAACATCCGCGTCGGCCAGCCGGTGCGACTTACGGCCGACGCCAACGGCGTGGAGTATCACGGGACAGTGGCCGGCCTCGGTGCCGGCACGGGCGCTGCGTTCGCCTTGCTGCCGGCCCAGAACGCTACCGGCAATTGGATCAAGGTCGTGCAGCGGCTGCCGGTACGGATCGCTCTCGATCGCAGGGAGATCGAGGCGCATCCACTGGCCATCGGCCTGTCGATGGGCGTAGAAGTGGACGTGCACGATCGCTCGGGCAGGCGCCTTAACCAGGCCGGCGGCGACGACCCTGACTATCGCACCGCCGTGTACGACCGCCGGGAAAGTGGCCTCGAGACGCTGATCGCAGACATCATCGAGCGCAACGCAGGCGGCCGGGCGTCCGCCGGCCCGCTGCCGGCGGATATCTCCGCGGCCGTCGATCCATCGTCGCCCGCGGACTAGGAGCGCGCATGTACACGGAGCAAGGCCCCCTCCATGGGGTGACGCTGGCGCTGGTCACCGTCGCCCTCGCCCTGGGCAACTTCATGGAAGTCCTGGACACAACCATTGCCAACGTGGCGGTGCCGCACATCGCCGGCGGCCTGGGCGTGAGCCCGACCCAGGCAACCTGGGTCATTACCTCCTACGCCGTGGCCAACGGGGTTTCGGTACTCCTGTCGGGCTGGCTCGCCCGGCGGTTCGGTCAGGTAAGAATGTTCACGGCCGCGGTACTGCTGTTCACGGTCGCTTCCTGGCTATGCGGCCTCGCGTCGAGCTTTCCCTTGTTGCTCACGTTCCGGGTCGTGCAGGGCGGTGTGTCCGGCCTCATGGTGCCCTTGTCCCAGACCCTGCTAATGTCGAGCTATCCGCGGGAGAAGCAGGGCATGGCGCTGGCAATCTGGGGCATGACCGTAGTGGTCGCGCCGGTGGTGGGTCCGATCCTCGGCGGCTGGATCTCGGACGGTATCGGCTGGCCGTGGATCTTCTACATCAATATTCCGGTCGGTCTGGTGGTCGCTTTTCTCGCCAACCGGCTGCTCGCCGGACGGGAGACTCCGACCCGTAAAGTGCCGGTCGACGCCTTCGGTCTTGCCCTGATAGTCGTCTGGGTCGGGGCGCTGCAGATCATGCTCGATAAGGGCGGCGAGCTGGACTGGTTCGGCTCGCCGATGATCGTGGCGCTGGCGATCGTCGCCGTGCTCGGTATCGCCGTCTTTATCATCTGGGAGCTCACCGAGGTCCATCCCATCGTCGACTTGCGTCTGTTCAGGCTGCGCAACTTCCGCTCGGGTACCATCGCGGTGAGCCTGGGCTTCAGCGTGTTCTTCGGCAACGTCGTGCTGATGCCGTTGTGGCTGCAGACCCAGATGGGGTATACGGCGACCTGGTCGGGCCTCACCGTCGCGCCCAACGGCGTCCTCGCGTTCCTGTTGTCGCCAGTCGTGGGCCGTAACATCGGTCGTGTCGACCCGCGTCTGTTCGCCACTGCGTCGTTCTTCATATTCGCCGCCGCCAGCTTTTGGCGCGCGGGGTTCACTGCCGACGCCGACTACGTCGCCCTGGCGTTGCCGCAACTCCTGCAAGGCGCGGGCATCGCGATGTTCTTCGCTCCGCTCATCGCTATCACGCTGGGGGACCTGAACCCTGAACAGATGCCGTTCGGCTCCGGGCTGGTCAACTTCTTTCGCATCACGGCCGGCAGCTTCGGCGCCTCCCTGGCGACCACTTTCTGGCAGCGACGTGAAGCGGTGCATCATACCGACCTGGTGGAACAGATCACCGCCTTCGCCCCCCAGGCTGACCAGGTGATAAACCGCCTCTCGGCCGCCGGACTGGGCAACACCCAGATCTGGACGCGGATGCACGAGATGCTCGTGCATCAGTCAACGCTGCTCGCGGTCGACGATATATTTCAAATCTCAGGCTGGCTGTTCCTGCTACTCGTCGTCTCGGTGTGGCTCGCCCGCCGCTCTACCGCCGGTGGGGCGGTAGCGGGACACTGAGGGGTTAGGCTTCGCATGCTCACCTACGAAACGTCCGTCTCCATATCCGCACCACAAGAAATGGTGTGGCGAGTACTCTCCGATGTCGCTGCGTGGCCGGATTGGCTTCCGACTGTCGACAAGGTCGAGCCGCTCGATGGCAGGGTGCTGCAATTGGGTTCTCGCTTTCTCGTGCAACAGCCCAGATTGCGGCCCGCCACATGGACCGTCACAGAACTGGAGCAGCCTCGCCGTTTCGTATGGTTGGCGCGCTCTCCCGGCCTCAAGATGCTCGCCGATCACACCGTCGATGAAGAATCGCCCGGTTTCTCCCGTGTGGTCTTGCGCTTCTCATTCGCAGGCCCCTTGGGCGGGTTGCTGGGGAGGGCATTTCGATCGGTTACTGAGAGCTATATCATGCAGGAGGCCGCTTCACTAAAACAGAAAGTGGAAGCCTCTCGGTGAAAGCGCGGCCAGCTTGGCCGCTTAATCGAAGTGCCGGCCGAAACGGCAATTGGGGGACCAATTGGGGGACGGACCACGATTTCCACGATCCCCACTGGGTCCGATGGCGGCTCCCCGGAAGGAGAGGGAGTGACTGGGAGAGTGCTGTGTTCTCCACTGCAAATTGAGTTGTCCAGTCTATTTGGCTCACACGGCTAACCTTTCACCGGCGAGGCATCTGAGCTATTCTTTCTGGCAGTCCTGTCGCTGGATCCAACGGCACAACACAAAAAGGTTCTGACGTGGACAGTACTCAGACAATCACCCGTGCCACGTCGACCGACGAAGTGCAGGTCGAGCACTTCCGGCAGATACTGCTCTGGCCGGTCTATCTCATGCCGGAGACCGACGGAGCCTCGCTGCACGACCGCTGGCCGGACGTCATGGATACCGGGCCGGACAGCCCGTGGCGTGTTGTGGACGATGAATTCACGGGCGACCCGCGGGATTTTCAGGAACGCCACTACAACGAATTCGTCTCGTTCCTGCCACCGGTCCAGCGCTTCCTCTACGGTCAGCGGCAAAGGCAACAGGACGGTGCGGCGAGGCAATCGGGTTTTGCCGAGAGTTCAATTCGTGTCCTGCGGCGCCAGGACGTGAGCTGCGCGGCGGTCACGCTGTCGGGGGAAAACGACGCGATCCGCTTCTCCATTGCGCATATCGATCTGTATTTCTTCTTCGACGTCGATGTGGCCCTGCTTGCAGTCGAGATGTATGCCGACGACCTGCCGCTGAAGACGGTGCAGGACGCGATGTTCCAGTTGGGCCGCGCCTATCCCGCCTACTGGGAAGAAGACGGTCGCCCCGGTCACTGTCCGAAGCGCGTCGAATGGTTGTCGGCCGACGGCGCCGTGCTCGCCGCCTCGGATTACGAGAACCGTGAGAAGTTCCTCACCTTCGTGTGCAAACATCGCGCACCGCGCGTGGCCGCACACTGGGAGTTCCTGCTGCAGCCGCTCGTGCTGCATCAGTCCGGGCAGGACGGGGCGCTGCGCTACCGCCAGCTCGAATACTACCGCATGCCGCTGATGGCCTACCTTGCAGTGGACAAACCCGATCGGCTCACGAGCGCGGACTATGTGCGCCTGGCGCTGGTCGGCGGCTCTGGCGATCCGGAGAAGATGCCGATCGGCGAGGGCTACTTCGACGATTTCAAGGCGAGACATTGCTACGACCTCTACCGCAGCCGCACCGACGGACGCGCCTGGCCGAGTACGACGTTCTGGTCGTGCGGCCATTCATTTATTCTGACGGGAGACGCCGGCAGCGACTTCTTCCGTGACGTGAATCGCGGATACCTCGCGCGCTTTCGCCATCAGCATTTCATCATGTTCATGATCGCGCACTTTCACCGAGCGACGCTGCAGATGTTCTCCGATGAACTGGCCGGCGCCATGAGTCGCCTCGACGTGCGCGATGCCGCAGCGGTGGCGTCCTTCCGCCGCGAGACGCGTTCCGAGCTGGAAGCCTTTCTGCGCTTTACCCACCGCTACTGGTTTCAAGAGATCAGCGATCAGGCGCAGATCCACGACCTGTTCGCCATGATCCGACGTCACCTCGGCATCGACCGCGCCTACGAGGCCATCCGGCGCGAAACCCAGGACATGAGCGATTACCTGGAGAACGAAGCGATGCGGCGGCAGAACGAGAGCGTCGTGCGGCTGACGGTCGTGACGGCATTCGGCCTCGTTGGCTCGGTTGCGACCGGCTTCCTCGGTATGAACTTGTTCGATTACACACACGTTGGAGGCTGGACGAAGCTGTTCCTGTTTGTCGTTGTCTTTGTGCCGATCGCGCTGCTGACGTCCTACACGATCAAGAAATCCCGGCGGCTGTCCGACTTTCTCGACGCCATAGCCGACGAGTCGCTCGACCTCGCCGGCAAGTGGCGCGCCTTCCTGCGCATTTGGTGAGGTACTGCGAGTCGCTGACCAATCATGGCCATCCTTCGCTGT
>JBAUWJ010000226.1:0-5322 GCA_049583715.1 Arenicellales bacterium
GCCGAACATGACGTGGCTCACGCACGCCAACTGGTCACTGATGGCCGCATTCAACACCGCGTGGTTGTAGCCGTGGATTACCGCCCACCACGAGGACATGGCGTCGAGCAGCGTCCGGCCGTCCGCCCGCTCGAGCGTCATTCCCTCGGCGCCGACCACTGGTACGTTGGCGACGCGCGGTGGAACGCCGGCATAGGGGTGCCACGCGTGTTTTCGTTCCCTTTGCCAGAGTTGGGGGGAAGCGTCGGTCATCGCGTCGGTTGGGTGTCGACACCCGCGTCGCGGCTTACTCCGCTCCCGGGCTGGAGTGAGAGTATTGGCCGCGCACAATGCAAATTGAAGGTTTCCCTTTCCGGATTGCGGGAGAGAGCCCTGAATGAACGAGGGTGAGGGGCAGTGCGGGTACGGACCGGATCGAAGGGTTCCCTCTCCCCCCGGGAGAGGGACAGGGTGAAGGGGCGTCTTTGGCGACCGCCCTCACCCTCTCCCGCAAGCGGGAGAAGGAACTCTTCGTGTGACGCCCTCCATTTGCGGACGTTTCGATGCCTCATCATGATCGACACTTCACACAAAAACCGCCGCAACTTCAACCTGTGGAGCGGGTCGAATCATGAATGCCGAAATTCGGTTCGGAGTAGCCCGCGTAGGTTGTGGGGCCGAAGCCCGACCTGCACCGGGCTTCGATCACGGTTCCTGTAGGTCGGGCTTCAACCCGACAAGACGCCGGGCCGGCGAGAATCGGCCGGTCTTGAATACCAGGGTCCCGGCAGCCATATTCAGCTCGGTCTCAACACCCGGATTATCGCCATGCGAATCCTGCTCTTCCTGGCCACCAACCTGGGTATTCTGGTGGTGCTCAGCATCGCCATTCAGGTACTGGGGCTGGAGCCCTACATCAGCTCGTCGGGACTGAACTACGAGTCCCTGCTGATTTTCGCCGCCATCTTCGGCATGGGCGGGGCGTTCATTTCACTGCTGCTTTCGAAGTGGACGGCCAAGCGATTCACCGGCGTGCAGGTGATCGAGCAGCCCGCCAACGACGAGCAGCGCTGGCTGGTCGAGACCGTTCGGCGCCTGGCGGGGGAAGCCGGGATCGGTATGCCCGAGGTTGGCATCTTCGACGCGCCGGTCGTCAACGCCTTCGCGACCGGCGCCAGCAGGAACAACGCCCTCGTCGCGGTGAGCAGCGGCCTGCTCAGGACCATGAACCGTGACCAGGCGGAGGCCGTGCTGGGCCACGAGGTCACCCATGTGGCCAATGGCGACATGGTCACCCTCGCCCTGATCCAGGGGGTGGTGAACACCTTCGTGATATTCCTTTCGCGCATCATCGGTCAGATTGTGGACCGTGTGATCCTCAAGAACGACCGGGGTCCGGGCATCGGATTCTTCGTCACGTCCATAGTGGCGCAGATCGTTCTTGGCGTGCTGGCGACGATCATCGTGATGTGGTTCAGCCGCTGGCGGGAATTCCGGGCGGACGCGGGCGGCGCCAGGCTGGCCGGCCGGGGAAAGATGGTCTCGGCATTGGAGCGGCTGAAGCAGGTGACAGATCAGCCTCCTCTCCCCAGTCAGATGGCCGCGTTCGGTATCTCGGGCCCGATTGGTGAGGGAATCAAACGCCTGTTCATGTCTCATCCGCCCCTCGATGAGCGAATCGCCGCTTTGCGGGGGAGCTGAGGGAAGGGTCGGACATCCGGGATGCAGGCCGGCATTCGTGCCGACCGTGGCGCACGAGTTGGCACACCTCTCTGTCGGGCTGAAGCCCGGCCTGCAGCGCCGGGGTCAAAGCCCTGTTGGACGTCCGGTCAGAACAGCTTCTGGCAGGTGGGCGGCAGGTAGCCGCGGTCCTTCTTGAAGCGCCGGCACAGCTCCTGCTTCTTGGACTGCGACATGGCGTGAAACCTCTTGACCTGGGTCCGCAGCTCCTCGCGTTTGTTCGGCGAGAGACTCTGGAGGTACTCGCGACGCATTTCGTTGCGGGTGTCGGGCGACAGGCGCTGCCACTGCTCGGGTTGAACCATGGGGGCCATGTTGTCCTGTGCCTGGACGGGCTCCAGTCCGGCGAGGGCGAGAATCACGATGAGTCCCTTGAGGCTGCGGACTTTCATACGTGATCAGCTTCCCCCGGAATCGGCTACCGTATCCGATTGTTTCTCCAGCCAGGTGTAGAAGTCGATATTGTTGGAGAAGTCACTGTTGTCCACGTTCGTGGAATCCAGGGACGCGGTCCGGGTCACGTGGGTGCGGGGCGTGTTTGCCACAGGGTTCCACCAGGCGGTCACGCCTATGAACACCGCGATGCCGGCGGCGGCGCCAACCGCGAAGCGGGGAAGCCCGCGATCGCGCTTCCTGGTGTAGTGTCCGCTCAGCACCTGACGGCGACGGATGCGGAGTTGATTGCACAAAGAGCGGTCGCTGTTGACGCCTTCTTCGAGGCTGTCGACGATGCGACGCCAGTACGTGTTTTCACGGTCGATCAATTTGGGCGTGCCCGTGTCCTTGAAGTCCACGTCCTCGACACGCAGACCCGCCCTCAAGGAATCGAACTTCTCGAACTGATCGTGATTATTCTTCATCTTCCCAGACCCCTGCCAAGTGCTTTCTCAACGCCTGCATCGCCCGGAAGTGGTGCTGCTTCACGCTGCCCTCCGAGCACCCGAGAATCTCAGAGGTTTCGCGCACGTTGAAACCCTGCCATTCTCTGAGCAGGAAGACCTGGCGTTGCCTTTCGGACAATTTCGTTACGGCGTTGTCTATTTTGTCGTGCAGATCACGGGACCAGCTCGCGACTTCGGGACGTTCTGCGATGAAGTTGTCCGAGCCCAGGCCGGTTTCCAGGAGATCTTCGTCTCCGTTTTCGTGATTTCGAAACAGCGATACGAGCTTGCCGCCCGCTTCGCGCAGCCGGCCCCACCGCTGTATATCGATCATGCGATTGTTGAGTATAGTAAAAAACAAGGCCGGCCACTCCGATGACGGCCTGTGCGAGTACTTCTCCACCAGCTTGAGCATGGCGTCCTGCACCGCGTCCAGAGCGGTTTGCTCGTCCTTCAGGGTATACACAGCCATGCGGTATGCGCGCTTTTCGACGTCTTCGAGGAACGCGTCGAGACTCGCATAAGACTGGCCGGATCCATCGGGACTGTCCTTCGGACCGCTTGCCGGTCCGTTGGCAGATCGTTCATCGGGACCGCGCGGTTTGGCCATGGTCGAGCCGGAATGCTCCATCGAGTTGCCTTTGGTAACACCGATGTTGGCGGGAATACGTTTGCAATTCAAGTGCATGGCGTCGGTGCTATCGGCAGTAGAGGTATCCGTAACGGTAGATGCAGCGTGGCCACGGCGCCGGAACGTTGTACCAGAAGCCATAGTAAACGTACCCCGGTCCCCAGTAGCTGCGGGGACGGTAATAGCCGTAGTACCGTGGGTATGCGTAGTAGCCGTAATTCCGATGCCTGCGTGGGTAAACGTGGTAGGGGCCGTGGTACCCCCTGTGAAGACGACGAGCAAAGTGGTCCCCGCCGTGAAAGCCGGCTGAGTGCCCTCGGTCGGCTCCGGCGGCGCCCGCCCAGGCGAAAAGCGCGACCGCCACCGTTATGGCTGCCAGCGCCTTACCGGGGATCACGTCGAATACCTCATCAAGTCTTGTTTCACTGATGCGCCGCGCGCACGATGCCGAAAAAGCCGCTCCCGCCTGCCCGTCATTGCCCGCATGCCGGACCGCACTTGGGGCTTTTCCCTTGACTGATCAATAAGTTACGATTTCCAGCTTGCTGCGGCACGTCCCGCTTGTTGCCCCAGCGTTCCGATCGATCGGATATTCTTTAAGGCGGTAAACGCCCTATGTATCGGTGGGGTTGACGGGGGTGGATCACCTTCGGTCCCGGTCACCGGCTGATCCCGGCTACCATCAGGTCGAAAACCCGGTCCGGAAGAGCGCATTTGAGTCGGGCAAGGACGTGGGACACGAGGGTCACCCTGTACCGCGGACGGGGGCGGCGGCGCTCCATCGCGAGAAGGACCTTGCCGAGAACGGCTCGAGGAGGGAGGGTAAAGGGGTCCCGCCTGCCGCTCGTCAGTCTCTCCCGGACCATCCGGTAGCGTGCGAGGTGATGGCTGCTCTCCATGTGGACGGACTGGTCGAAGCGGCGCGCCGCATTGTCCCGGAACCGGGACTCTATCGGGCCGGGCTCGATCAGGCACACGTATATCCCGGTGCCGCGCAGCTCCAGGCGCAGCGCGTCGCTCAGTGCCTCCAGGGCATGCTTACTGGCGCTGTAGGCGCCGCCGAAAGGCAGGGAAATCAGCCCCAGAATGGAGCTCATCTGCACGATCCGTCCACCGCCCTGGCGGCGCATGGCCGGAAGCACCCGCCTGGTCAATTCGTGGGTGCCGAAAACGTTGACCTCGAACTGCGCCGTGAGGATCTCCCGGGAGAGATCCTCCACCGCCCCCCGCTGGCCGAAGGCGCCGTTGTTGATGAGCACGTCCATCCGGCCGCCGCCCGATTCCAGGGCCTGGTCCACCGCCTTCGAGATCGAGCGGGAATCGGCGAGATCCAGCCGCAGGCCTTCCAGGCCCGAGCGCCGCAGTCGCTCCACGTCCTCTTTCCGGCGGGCCGTGGCGAAGACCCGGTAGCCGCCCCGTTCGTGGAGGGCGCTCGCCAGGTACGAGCCAATGCCGGACGAGCAGCCGGTGATCAGAACGTTTTTGCGGTCCGATGGGGACATGGTGCTCTGTCCGGGTGGTACATTGACTAAACTAGCGAAAATGCCGCGACGAATTTGCACGGCCAAAGGAGGCTTTGTTTATAATCCGCGACCCGTCTCGAAACCATAGCCGGTTGAGCACCCATGTCCAGACTTGTGCGAGTATCTCATGACTAGCCCGCTGCGGGTCGGCGTGGTCGGGGTGGGATATCTCGGCAGTATTCACGCGAGCATCTACGCGCGGATGCCGGGGGTGGAGCTGGCGGGCGTGGCGGACATCGAGCCCGCTACCGCGTCGAAGGTGGGTGCCAGGTACTCCTGCCCTTACTATACCGATCCCTACGCCCTGATCGACGGTGTCGATGCGGTTTCCATAGCGGTGCCGACGAGCTGTCACTGCGAAGTCGGTCTGCCGTACCTGGAAGCCGGCAAGCATATGCTGATGGAAAAGCCGGTGGCACCGACGGTGGGGGACGCCGAGAAGCTGGTGGCCAAGGCGGAAGAGGTCGGGACGGTGTTCCTGGTCGGGCACCTCGAGCGTTTCAACGCCGGCATCATGGCCCTCGCGGAACGCGTCGCGGATCCGCGCTTCATAGAGGTGCATCGACTG
>JBAUWJ010000227.1:0-2708 GCA_049583715.1 Arenicellales bacterium
GTGGATGCGTCGGGGGACGCGGGGGGTGGGGACATCAACATCGGTGGTGACTACCAGGGCAAGGGGGAGCGGCTGCAGTCGCGGACGACGACGGTGGGTCAGAATGTGACGATCCGCTCGGATGCGATGGGCAAGGGGGATGCGGGGAGGGTGGTGGTGTGGTCGAAGGGCACGACGCGCTACAGCGGGAGGATCAGTGCCAGGGGCGGGCCGCAGGGTGGCGATGGCGGGCAGGTGGAGGTGTCGGGGAAGGCGAACCTGGGGTTCTGGGGCACGGTGGACGCGGGAGCGCCGAACGGGAGTGCCGGCAGCCTGCTGCTCGATCCCGATCACCTGACCATCATCGATGCGCAACGGGGCCAGGGCGATGAGGACCCCAACTTGCTGTGTGAGGGTAACACCCAGACCTGCTGGCTACCCTCGGACCGGTTCCTCCCGCCGCCAGGGGTAACAGAGGACCCCGCTAACCTATACATCTTCCCCGACGAATTCGCGGCGCTCGGGATCGATCCGTATGGCGATACCCCGTTGAACACCGTGAGCTGGGGCCGGCTGCTCCAGCTCTCCCAGGTGACGGGGTTCGGTATCTGGCTCGAGGCGGACCACGACATCACCTTTGCGCCCCTGAACGGGACGGTAAGCACCCCGGGCTCCCCCGTCGGCGGCACGACCGGCTGGACCATTACGCTGAGCTTGTCAAACGCGACGAGGGTGCGGGGGGAGTACCCGAGCCAGAATGCCTTGACGGTCATCTCCGATCGCGGCGACATCGTGTTCCAGAACCCTGACGACAACCTGGCGGTATACGGCGGGAACATGATGTTCTCGGCGCCCGAGGGGGAGCTCCATCTCGGCAATCTGTATGGCCTGGGCCCCACGGAGCAGGTCACTACCGGTACAACTTGGCGCAACAGCCAGGTGACCCTCACGGCCGGGGGCGACATCGAGGTAGGGACCATAGACACCCGCAATTACCCGGCCCGGTTCGCGGACCCGGCAACCGGCGCCCCGCTGCCCCAACCGCTGGTGGTCGAGGACCCATCGACCTTCGATTTCAGTGTTCTGTTCGACTCGACGGACCTGCTGTCGGACCCGTACCTGGGTGGACCCGTCAGCATCACCAGCACCGGCGGAAACATCGACATTCGCGGCCCCGTCTACACCGGATCCAACACCTTCTTCGCCCAGGCCGCGGGCACGTTCACGGCAACGACGATAGATACGGGCGCCAATCGCATCCTGGTCAAGAGCTCGGAGAGCGATCCGGGGGATCTCAACACCCTGAACACGGGTGACGTTGATATCACCGCGGACAAAATCACCTTCGACCAGATCAACGCCGGCAGCGTCAAGCTCGACGCGCTCACCTATGCGCCGGACGCGATCACCGGGACCATCGTGTTCGACACGTTCCGGAACAGCGACTTTCCCACCCACCGGATCTCCGGTCGGGATCTGACGGATCCGGGGTTGACCCTCCAGGTTGGAGATGCCCCGAGCATCGACCTTCTCTTCGATGAGTATCAGCTCGGCGAGGCAACAACCTCGACGCCGCCTCTGAACACCGGTGCGGTGCTCGTGGATGCCAATAATGACCCAGTACTCAACTTAAACGGTATCGCCGGTGCCAACCTCACAGCAGAGTTCGACTTTACCGGCGGAGACGTTCCCTTCGATACGATCTATGTAGCTCCCAGGTTGCCGGCGCTTCCGTCCGTGGCCGTTGCGCCTCCGGGTGTCATCCCTATCGGAGTGCCTCTCGACCTGCCACCGTCCGGCCCGACCGTGACGGGTATCGGGTTTGTTCCCAGTCCGGCGGCGGCCCCGTCCCTCGGGGGTGGCGGCGTCGCGGGCGAAGGCTTCTCTCCGTTGCCGGCGACCGGCGATGCCTCGCCTTCAGTGCCGACGAGCCCGACGGAGATCACGTTCGCGAGCTCCGCGGATACGGACCGGATCAAGGGCGAGGGCAAGGGGAAGCAGGACGAAGGCAACTCCGGTGGGTGCTCGGCGGCTGACCGGCTGGCATGGCTCAAACACGGTGCCCGCAGCGCGGCGCGCGAGGCGGACTGGCACCAGCCCTCTACCGTCGGTACCGGTCCGGAAGACACCAAGAACGTATTCAAGGCGGGGAGCTGCTACCTTTGACGGCTTTGTAGAACCCGGCATGGTTCCTGCCGGGACGGGATCCCAATGTGACTCCGGTTCGCGAGTCCGGAGACCGGGGACAATCATTTTGTCGGCGTCGACATTGCCATCGGGCGCGGTGTCCTGCTGTCCCCGCTGCTCGCGCTTCGTGCGGTGGTGCAGGACTAACGCTAAAATACCAAGAAGATGCGCTGCAACATCGGGGTTCCCGAGGGTGTGCCACACAGATACAAGCAGCAGCGACGTTAGGACCAGAAGCGGTGCGACTGATCGAGTGTTCACGCCGGTTTGGCCTTGTGTTGTCGGGCGTTTTCCTCCTGTGGTCTGTTTTCTTCTCTTATTTTTCACTGTTTTTTTTCTCGTTGTATTGCCAGTCGAGGCGAACCCGACGGGGGGTCGGGTGGTGGCGGGAAGCGGGCGGATCATTCACACGTCGTCGAGCCGATTGGACGTCAAGCAGGGCAGCGAGCGGTTGGGTGTGGAGTGGGAGGATTTCAGCATTGGTGCTGGGGAGCAGGTGAACTTTGATCAGCCGTCGCGGAGCGCGATAGCGCTGAACCGGG
>JBAUWJ010000228.1:0-5270 GCA_049583715.1 Arenicellales bacterium
ACTTGTCAATCCTGCTATGCGAAGCCATAAGATGTCAATCAGCCAAATCCATAGGACTTACTTATGAGCGAACCCACAAAGACCGTAGACCCCAGTATTCGCTCCTATTCGATGTCGAGGAAAAGCACGGGATTACCCGCTTGGGTCTCATGGTCAATGAGTCCGACGCCGTCGCCTGGGCCGGGGGCTCGACCCTGCCTTGGGTTCCTTCGCCGACGGCTATCTGGCGCGAAAGGTCGCCCTCACCCGCAAATTGCGACGAAGTGGTACATCTACCCGGGCAGCGTCTCGGGGCCATGGTCTATGGCCTTGACAAGGCACATAGAATACTGCCGCTGGGAACGCTGCCGAGCACTTTCGCCGCTCGACTTTGGGAGAGAAGCCGCCGCAATCCCGCCATCGGTACGACCTGTTGGTATCAGTTATAGGAAACGAAAATGAATAGGTTGGAAGACTATGCCGCCTTCGAGGGGATGACCCCGTGGGCGGGCGAGGTCCCGCTGGGCTTCAGCGTTGATTTCCTGGGCACCCTGACCGACGCCAATTTCCGCACCATGTTCGGCGTCGACCCGTCAAAGACCGGCGGGCATCACGTGACGACGCGCCTCCCGGTCATCGAGGACGGCGAAGGCTGGTTCGAGGCGGTCAACTGGATCGAGGCAGCACGTGCGGCGCGCGACCGATTCGTGATGATCACGCTCGGTGCATGCTATGGGGCTCAAGCAGTTGGTAGCTACCGCGCCCTGCAGCACCTCAATCCGATGCCGTATAAGCTGGTGGCCGTCGAACCGGAACCGGGCAACTACGAATGGACGCGCAAGCACATGCGCGACAACGGCATCGACCCCGACGAGCAATGGATCATCAAAGCGGCCATCAGCGACAAGAACGATCCCGTGCTGTTTCCGATCGGGTCGCCCGGCTTGGGCGCGCAGAACTGTGTCTCGACCAACGAGCCGGCCGCACGCAAAATCTACGCCGAACAGATCATCTCCGCCGGCACCGCCGAGAAGACCTTGCGCAACCTCATGCTGACCAACAGCACGGGCATCACCAAGGATCTGGTTCCCGGACACGACTTCCCCTCCGAGATCAAGATGGTCAGCGCGGTGACCTTGAAGGACGTGCTCAGTCCCTTCGATGTCGTCGATTACGTTGAATCCGACATCCAGCAGTCGGAGATCCTGGTGTTTCCGCCCTTCATGCAGTTGCTGAAGCGGAAGGCGCGGCGCGTACACCTCGGCACGCACGGCCGCGACGTTCATCATTCCCTGCTGCGGCTTTTCGAAGCCGATAAGTGGGAAATCATTTTCAACTACGAACCCAACGCCAAATTTGAATGCTCGCTGGGAAGCTTCGAATGCAATGACGGCGTCCTCACGGTGAGAAATCCGGATTTATGAGCATGTCCGAACTCACCGTATCAGATTCCGCTTCCGCGCCACGCCACACAGCCAGCCTCAATGGACGCGCCCTGAGAGAAGAGCTGGAGGTTCTCCTCCTGTTTTTCAGGCACCCAGACTTCGCCGAACTTGAAAGGACAACCCCACAACATGGTGCCGACCGGTTCGCTGCTCTGCTTCTTCGAGGCCAGCATGGGCTTCCATCCTGGGCTGCTACATGGCGTGAAGAAAGTAATGCATAGTGTTACCTTGATTTCAGGTACACGCCGGCCCGGTAGTCCGTAGAGGGTGGCGCGAAGAATATCCCTGCTTGCTCCAGCACGCCTTGGAGATTGCGGACCGTGACCAGATCGTGACGCACTCTGGTCACAACCCGTCCCTTAGTGTCACTTTCAGTCGGGATTGCGTGGAACGGCAGTGCGCAACTCATTGATTTAGTTGAAGCCCTGAATCCAACCTTCGACTGAAAATCCCCGTGTCGGCAGTTCGATTCTGTCCCTGGCTACCATAAGTTTCAGACACTTACAGCGCTTTTCCCTCACTCGTTCAAACTGCCTTGCGGCACCTCTGAATCAGCTCACCGCAAGTCGTCTCAGCACGACCAGCTCCGGCCTTCCGTTGCCCCGATCACATACCCGCTGCGCGTAGCCGCCGACCGTAAGTGTGCTTCAGGTCGTGCACTCTCACTTGCGGCAGTTTGGCTTTCGTGCTTGCACGCAGCCACGCACTGTTCATGATCCGTAAGGTGCGTTTCCCTCGGTACGCGAACACGAACTCCCGATGCTGGCCCCGGACTTCCTTCAGGACCGATCTCGCGATTCCGTTCAACACCACCAGCCGTTCGTCCCCACAACAAGACAGCCGCCTCGACGTGGTCCGTGTCGAACCCCTCCGCGCCCCATCCTTGATCTCGTCCCACAGCTCGTCAAGCTTTGTTCACAGGCTGCCTATACTAACGTCAATGTTGCAGAACGCGGCTCCTGCAGGCCGATCTGCACACGGGACGGCTCATTCCACCGGCTGTGGGACGAACGACCGTCCTATGGGATGTCGCTCCGAGACGGGAAACATCGTGACTCCCAAGGCCTGAATCTCCCGCTCTTTGCAACATCAAGGTCAATTCGGTAACGGTGAGCTGTGGATCGAGATGATTGCGACAGATTCCGCGAAATGACCACAGAATCCGATGGGCGGTATTTTTCCGGTGTCCCGGGAATGCCAATATATCGTTTGTGCTCACTCTGTAAGTGAGTGATAAGGAAGCGAGATTGTTTCGCTACGTTGACTGACAGTAGTCGCCTGAGCCGCAAGACGGCGCTTGATTGTGAGTTGTGATCACGGTTTGCGGCGCCATCGGCATCGGGAGGCGATCACACGAGAGAGTCGTGCTCAGGTCATTCGCGAGCTTGGTCGCTTGGATTTCGGGGTCCCTGGCCGGGATCACTGCGATCCTGTATTCGCTCGGTTTCGTGGCGACCAAGGCTGCCGACCAGATTCTGGGTGTCGGATTTGACTTTGCCAGCCGCGACCCGGTCTTCTATGTCGCCCGCGGCGGCAGCCTCGTCATACGCACCGCACTCTTCGCGGTCTGGCCGGCGCTGAGCGTTATTGCGCTGCTCGCCATCCTGAGGTGGGGATCGCACCGGATCTCACCCAGGGTGCCCAGGCTTGGCGATCGGTGGGTTCGCATCGCCAATGTTGCCGCCGCCCCGGCAGTGGCCCTTGTCATGTCGGTGGTTACCTTCGCGGCCCTTCGGGTTTATGTCTTGCCGACCCTGAAGTTCGGCGGCCTGGTGTTTACGACTCCTCCGAAAGGAGCCTGTGCGCACCGCGAGGACCTGCTTCCCGCTCTGATGGCACAGGATCACGCCGTTCTCGACAAAAGCTTCATGCTCTATGCCCTGTGCGCCGGGCTCGTTCTCGGTATCGGGATCGCCGCCCGGTCCACGTTCGTTCTGAACAGGCCGACTCCATGGCTGGTGCTATCCGGTGTCGCGGTGTTCCTGATCCTCGTTGGCGTGCCCATTGCCTACGGCACCCTCGCTGTCCCCGTTACCGCGCCGAATGTGCGGGTCGACCCGCCCCTTGCGGCTGCCACAGGACGGCTGCGTCTACTCTCGCGCACTGACAAGGGCGCGACAATCTGGCTCGAGGATTCCCGGCAAGTACTTTGGCTCAGTGCCGGGAAGATCGACAGTCTGATCATCGGCCCGAGCCGTCCCGTGGCAACGCTATCGTGTCCCTCGGACGACGCGCCGAGATCCAGAGGATGACAATGATGCGGCATTCGCGCTCCAGAACCTTCATAGCAGTGGGCTGCGTGCTTCTTCTTTCTTCTGCCTGCAAACCCCTCCCGCCCCCCGGTCCTTCCCCCGCGTCACAGGTCTCCGCCGTGCTCCTGACCGACGGCAATGCCGTGTCTGTTGACAACCGGCCGGCAGTTTATCGACAGCCGATCCGGCAGAACGACTGGGTGGCGACCGGAGCGGGTGCCTCCGCACTGATCCGGTTTTCCAATGGGACGGTCGTGCAACTCGACGAACAGACCGACCCTGTCCATTTTAGCTGGACGCAGACCCGGCTCGAAATCCGCATGGATGACGCCGTTATCCAGGTCAACAACATCGGGGGGTTCATCGTGGACGTTATCGGCGGTCTTGCCGAGTTCTTTTCCTGGTCTGACGTCGTTGTTGAGGAGCACCGGAGCCAGTTCTTCCGTGCTGATCTCTTCTCCGGGCGGATGCAGTTGAGGCGTCCTCGCACTGGCCCGGTCCAGGGTAGTGGTGAGTATGTCACCGTGTGGCATGGACGCGCCAATCCGGAATACGGCTACACTTCGCCACAGCGTGCGTCTCAACTGAAGAAGCGGTTCGAACGCTGGAACTTCGCGGTACCGCCGCCCCCGACGGTAAGTGGAGTCTGCTGCAGCAATGGCAAGTTGTCGAGGTCGACGTCGACCGAGTGCGCCAATCTGAAGGGAGAGTTCTTCACCGACCTGGCGCAGGCGAAGCGATACTGTGCGGTGACAAGTGGGTACTGCTGCAGGAATGGCACGCTGTCGAGGTCGACGTCGACGCAGTGCCTCAATCTGAAGGGAGAGTTCTCCACCGACCTGGCGCGGGCGAAGCGATACTGTGCGGTGACAAGTGGGTACTGCTGCAGCAATGGTAGGTTGTCGAAGTCGACGTCGACGCAGTGCGCCAATCTGAAGGGAAAGTTCTTCACCGACCTGGCGGAGGCCAAGCAGTACTGCGTGGTGTTGTACTAACCTCATTGTTGCAGAACGCGGCTCCTGCAGGTCGGGCGTCAGCCCCAGCTGAGCCGACCAGATATACGCTGGCTCATTCAGCATCGGCTCACCATATTCATAGAATGCATGGCCGAGCGTGAACTCTGCCAGCGCTTCTTCGCTCAGATGGCCGCGGCCGTCCGGGTCGTTGCGCCGCTCCAGATCACAGGCCATCAAAGATGGCTTGTAGTGGGCTTCATTGCGGGCGACTCCGCGGGCCACCGACCAGATGCCGCCGCTATCCAGTGTCGTCAGTAGCATGGCATAGGACATCACCCGGGCCACGCGGCCGTTGCCGTCAAGGAACGGGGAAATCCACGGCAGACGATGATGCGCCGCTGCGGCGGCCAGAATCCGGCCGGCCTTGCCAAGATTGCTGTAGCCGGATTCAAAACGCTCCATGAACCGGGGAATTGCGCCCGGGCCTGACAGGCACGCGGCGGCCGACCTTCGCAGTAGTACTAGTGGAAGCGCTCCGGCAGCCCGGCGCTGCGCAACAGGTCTCTATACCATGCCGCCCGCTGTCGGTCGGGGAAAGGCAGGTCTGTGGTGTATTCCCCGATTGTCGCATCCGGCTG
>JBAUWJ010000229.1:0-15311 GCA_049583715.1 Arenicellales bacterium
GCCAGGCGCTGCACGCCAATCGGCCGGCGCCGCCGGCGCGCGCCGGGAAGGCCCCACTGGCGCGCTCGCCGCGCGTATCGCGCTCCATCAGCCATGCCGCCGAGATGTTCTTCGAGCGCATCCCCCATGAGGCCAAGGCTTTCACCACCGCCCTGCCCGCCTTCGACGCCTTCCCGCTGTCGCTCTGGTCGCGCCAGGTGGCCAAGCACTGGCGCGGGCGCCGCGACATCATCATGGGCTACGGAGACCCCAGCGGCTACATGCCGCTGCGTCGCGCCATCGCCGCTCACCTGCGCACCAGCCGCGGCATCGCCTGCGAGCCGGAGCAGGTGTTCGTGGTCAGCGGCGCGCAACAGGGCTTCCATCTCATCGGCACCGTGCTGCTGGACCCCGGCGACACGGTGTGGTTCGAGAACCCCGGCGCCATAGGCGCCCGCAACAGCCTCGTGGCGCAGGGCGCGCGCCTCGCGCCGGTCCCGGTGGACACCGAGGGCATCGTGGTAGCCGAAGGGCTGCGCCGGGCGCCGGACTTCCGACTCATCTTCGTCACGCCTTCGCACCAGCAGCCCACCGGCGTGACCATGAGCCTGGAGCGCCGCTTCGGCCTTCTCCACGCAGCCGCCCAGGCCGACGCCTGGATCGTGGAGGACGACTACGACGGCGAGTTCACCTATACCGGTCCGCCCCTGCCGACCCTCAAGAGCCTGGACGCGGGCGGGCGGGTGATCTATGTCGGCACCTTCAGCAAGACGCTGTTCCCCGCGCTGCGGCTCGGCTTCCTGCTCGCACCGCCGGCGCTGGTCGATATGTTCGAGCGGGTATGCCGCATGGTGCTGCAGGGAGTCTCGTCGAACCTGCAGGCGGTGGTGGCGGACTTCATGGACGAGGGGCACTTCGCCACGCACATTCGCCGCATGCGCAAGATCTACGCCGAACGCCAGCAGGTGTTCTACGAGGCCTCGAGCGAGCGGCTGCCGGGCCTGCTGGAAGTGGAGCCCACCGGCACCGGCTTCCATACCATCGGGCATCTGCCGCACCGCCTGCCGGAGCTGGCCGTCACGCGCGCCGCCCGCGAACGCGGCCTGGCGGTGAATCCCATCCGGCGCTACTGCATAGAGCCGGTCGATATGAACGGCCTCGTCCTCGGGTTCAGCAGCATTCCCCCTCCGGAGATACGCGCCGGCGTGGACGTCCTCGCGGACGTGCTGGAGAGGCTCGATGTCCCGGCGAAGCGGGCTTGATGCGGGACGACCGCGGTACGCGTTGCACGCAACCCTCACCACCCCACTTCCCACGGCGGCACGGGTTTGAATCGTTCCGCGAGAAAATCGATCAGTACGCGCACGCGCGAGGAGAGCGTGCGGTTGGGTAAGTAAACCAGATAGATCGCGGCCTGCGGCACTACTCGATATTGCCGCAACAACGGCACCAGCCGACCCTCCCGCAAGGCGTCTCCCGCCATATAGACCGGCAGGATACCGATTCCCAGGCCGGCAAGGGTGGCTGCGTGCACGGCGTCCATTTCGTCTGTTTCAAACACGCCGGCGACCTGCACCGAGTATTTCCGCCCCTCCCGTCGCAGCATCCAGATTCCCCTGGGCGAACGCGGAGGAAACAGAACACAGTCGTGCCTGGAGAGGTCGTCCGGCCGACGCGGCGTGCCGCGCCGTTCGAGGTATGCCGGTGAGGCGCAGAGCACGGCCCGGTTGACGGCGAGCTTTCTCGCCACGAGATTGGGCTCCGGATCAGCCGACACGCGGATGCCGAGATCAAATCCCTCGTCACCCAGATCGATACGGCGATTGCTGCACGACAGCTTGACCTTGATCTTTGGATATTTCTGATAGAACTCCGAGAGCGCGGGCAGGACGTGCCTTACCGCAAAAGCCGGGACGGCCGTCATCCGTACGAGGCCGGCCGGCTCCGATTGAGTCCGTGTCAGATTTTCCTCGGCAAGCTGCGCTTCCCGCACGATTGCGGCGCAGTGTTCGTAGAAGACAGAGCCCGCCTCCGTCAGGCTGAGCTTGCGCGTCGAACGATTCAACAACTTCGTCGACAGGGCGCGCTCCAACGCGCTCACGTGCCGGCTCGTCAGGGACTTCGACATGCCCAGCTTGTCGGCGGCCGCGGTAAAGCTCTTCGCTTCCACGACCTGCGCGAACACGCGCATTTGGATGAGCCTGTCTGTCATTAGTTATATATCTGCAACAATGGTTTTCAATAAACACTATTTATCAGAAATTAGCAACTGTATAGATTAACGCGCGAACGCAGCAAGAACGTCCGGCCGCGCCCCGGTCACGGGTGCGACGGGCACATCCATTAAGTACCCACGTGGATTGGTCGTCGGAAGGTCGGCACCTCGAACAGGCCGGTCGCCACAGACATCCAGTTCCGTGTCGAATCGAGGACATCATCATGAGTCACCAGATCGTCAAAGTCGGAGAAATCGAAATTCGCTATCTCGTGGATGGCGCGCAGGAAGCCGGGTTGGGGCTGTTCGAAATGAAAGTACCGCCCGCCGCCCACGTGCCTCCGCCCCACAGCCACAGCCACAACGAAGAGTGTGTGTACGTGTTGGAGGGCGTGCTCAGATACACCGTCGACGGCAAGACCCGCGATTTGAAGCCGGGTGAGTGGATGTCGACCCCACGAGGCTCCGTGCACGAGTTCAACAATCCCGGTTCCGAGACCGTGCGTACGCTCGTGATGCTCACGCCGGATATCGGCGAGCAGTATTTTCTCGACGTTGCCGCCGTCATCGACGCGGGCGGACCGCCGGACCGGGCGAGGCTCATGGAGGTCATGAACCGCTACGGGTTGGTGGCCGCCGCGCCCGGTCAGGCGCAGCGCGCGGCGGCCGGGTCAACCCTTTCCTGAGTCCGGCAGGTTGTTGATCTCGGCCCCGCTCGATGGGGCGGATACCTTCGATCCGGGAGTCGATCCCGGACGCGCCGCCGGGAACAAGTCATCAGTATGCCGACCAGCCTCGAGACTTTGATGCGATATCGCGCCGCGCACGCCGATGGCCCCGCGTCGAGCCGGGTGTGGCTGTACCACTCCCACGCCTACTTCGACCACACCGTCCCGAAGCATATCGTGCTGGCACGGGGATTCATGGATCGCATCCAGACAACGTTTGCCCCGACGGCTCACGTGGAAGTGCACTCGTTCAATCCGGCCCCAGCCGGTCCGCACCCGCGGGGAAGCTTCGAGGTACTTTTCACCCGCGAAGCATTCGCGGACTATGTATCGTGGCTCATGTTCGAGCGACCCCCGCACCTCGACGTCCTCATTCATCCACTCACGCGATCGCAGACGCTCGATCACACCGCTCGGGCGCTGTGGCTCGGCACACCGCTCCCCATCGACCGGGCCATGCTCGAGGCCGTGGATGCCGGCCTTCTGGCCTCCGGCAGGACCGAAGCCTCCATCATCGACGGCGTCAAGCGACACTGAAATTCACCGAAGGTGGGTACGGGTTCGGCTCCTTACCCGGGCAAACGGTACAACGCACGATCTACCCACCAGGCTTCGCAAGAGGTGAAGCGCCCGGGACCCAACTCCATGCAAGGCAATCTGGAAAGCTACATCAAGAAGAACTTCGACACCGCCGCCGGCTCCCTCAGAGGTATTCAAGAGCTTGTTTCAGAATGAAACATCTCTCGACGTCGGCCCGACGCCGATCGCCTTTCCTGGAGAACGTCTACTCTCGCGCCAAGCGTCTCCTCAACGTCCGTTGACCGCGGGCGCCGGTGGGCCATCCTGTTTGCTCACAACAATCATGGATGAGGGCCGCTTCGCCGCTCATATTCGCTGGATGGACCTCATCCGAACAAGCTTTACGTCGACGCCTCACAGTGAACTCCTCAAGGCTGTCCAATCGCCTTGGTTCGTGAGATGATCCAACGGTCATGTCGCACGAAACGGGTGATTTCCTCTCCGGTTACCTGCTCGACGGCGAAGGTGGCTGCAGGAAGATCTCCTCCCGCGAGATCGAGTCCTGGAAGCCGGAGGACGGGCTGCTGTGGATCCATGTCGATCGGGGGTCCGAAGTCGGTCGCCGCTGGCTCTCCGAAGGGGCGGGACTGCCCGCGATCGTCTGCGATGCGCTCGTCAAGGAAGAGGTGCGTCCTCGTTGCCTCGCGATATACGACGGGATACTGGTTGTGCTGCGCGGGGTGAACCTGAATCCCGGCAGGCAACCCGAGGACATGGTTTCGCTGCGGCTATGGGTTGAACAGAACCGCATCGTCGATCTCCGGCACCGAAAGCTGCGCGAGCTCTCGGAGGTACGCGACAAGCTCGGCGCCGGGGTGGGACCGTGCCGGTTGGGGGATCTGGTGCTCGAGCTGGCTGACACGATGCTGAATGGAATGGAGCCCGCGGTCGACCATCTGGAAGAGGAGATCGACGAGATGGAGACCGGCTTGAGCGACGGCCAGCGTCTGGACCAGGACATCCGCGCGAAGCTGAGCTCGATCCGCCGTCGCACGATCCGGCTGCGCCGCTATCTTTCGCCCCAACGCGACGCTCTCGCGCGGCTTCGCGTGGAGCAGCTTGCCTGGATGGAGGAGCGCCACAAGCAGCGACTGGGCGAAATCATCGAGCGATTGACGCACATTATCGAAGACCTGGATTGGGTCCGGGAGCACACCGGCGTCGCCCAGGATGAGTTCGCCAGTCTGCAGACGGAAGAGGCGGGCCGCAACATGTACCGCCTGTCGATCATCGCCGCCATCCTGCTGCCTCCGAGTCTCATCGCCGGCTTGCTCGGAGCGAACGTGAGCGGCATTCCAATGAGCCACAGCCCGTGGGGATTTCCAGCGCTGTGCCTGGCGATCGCCACTCTGGCGGCGCTCGAGTTCTGGCTGCTGCGGCGCTTCAGGTGGATCTGAGCGGGCCGCGTTCACGGCCACAGCGGGCTGTCTCTCCAGTGAAGCGGCGCGCCCACCAGGAACGCCAGGGGCTGCCTGTCCGGGATATCCGGTCATCTCCCGTGAGCATGCTCGTCGCCCAATACGAGCGCCGCTCGATACTTCGACGCTAACGTGCGACGTCGCGACGCATAGGGCGAGGTTCGACACTTCACCCGAAAGTCTGTCGCGCGCTCGGTTTCATGAGGGTCCTGGCTAAGGGAGGCCGACGGCGGTGAAACCGTGGCGTTGAAGTATCTGCTGTCCGGACGTCGACAGGATGAACAGGGCGAATCGTAGAGCCTCCGGCCGCGGTGTTCCAATCACGGTCAGACCGTAGTCCGCGCCGACCGCCAGCTCTTCCGGAACTTGCACGACTTGCAGACTCGGGACTTCCTTCCCGGCAAGAACCGCGTTGGTGCAATACGTCAGGAATATGTCCGCTTGCCCGGTAGAGACCACGTGCGCGTAAGGGCTGTTGACGTTCGGGGCGGGCGCGGAGTCCGGACCGCCGGTGAGCTTCAGTGCCTTGTCCGAGAGCGTCCGGCAGGCGCCGGCGCGGACCCGCTCGGCCCGTTCGAACAGCTTCCACGCGTAGTCGCCCGAAGGGTCCGCCTTCGGCGTGGACGTACCGAGCTTCACCTTGGGGTCGAGGAGCCGTTCGAGCAGCGTCGCACTCGATACCCGCACGCCCGGCGCCACCAGGGCGCACAGACGGTTATGCGCGAACATCGCGACCGGCCCGGCCTTGCCGCTCTTTGCCAGCGCTTGCGCATGCTCCATGTTGGCCGAGGCGAACACTTCCGCCGGTTCACCTCTCTCGATGCGCCCGCGCAGCAAGCCCGACGGGCCGTAGGTCCCGTCAACCTTTGCGCCCGTTGCTGCCGTATACACGGCGGCAACATCGGTCATCGCAGCGCGCAGGCTGCCGGCGGCATACAACCGTACCGGTTCTTCCGCTGATGCGGCGTGTATCGATATTGCCATTAGCAACAGAGTTGTCCATGCGCGCACAACCCGGCTCCCGGCTTTGGAAGTTGCGGTCAGCCCGTCGCTTCGAACGTGACGCCCCGGGTCCCCGCCCCGATGATCAGATGTCCATCGGAAAGCTTCAGGCGCTGCATGTTCGGCAGCCCGATAATCTGGCGATCGTGGCAGGCAGCCACGACGGTGTTGTCCGCGCGCCGCAGATTCCGGATCAGTTCGAGGACAATATTTCTTCCCTCCTCGTCCAGGTTGGCCGTGGGCTCATCGAAAAGATAGAGCCTCGGGTTGAGTACTTTCACGCGGGCGATGGCGACCCGCTGCTTTTCGCCGCCCGAGAGACGGTTGGGCCGCACGTTTGCCAGATGTTCCACGCCGGCCCAGGCGATCGCTTCCGTCACCCGAGCGTGAATTTCCGACGCCGGAAGTCCTCTCGCTTTGAGCCCATAGGCAATGTTATGGGCGATACTGGTGTCGAACAGATAGGGATGCTGGTGAACGTAGACCACTTGCTGCCGCAGCCAGCCCGGGTAGTGATCCAGGTGAACCGACCGTCCCTCAAAGTCGAAGCGCTTGATCTCGCAGGATTCCAACCCCGCCAGTATACGGAGGAGCGTGCTCTTACCCGAGCCGTTGTCTCCGGTGAGCACGTAGCTTTCGCCGGCTTGCAGACCCAGGAACGGGATATCCAGGATCAGCCGCTCGCCGTAGCGCTTGCGAAGATTCTCCACCTCGAGAAGATTCGCCATGACTACTTGAGCCCGCCCTGTCCCTGCACGAATGCCAGGGCAAAGTTGACCCCGAAGGCCAGGAGCAGCAAAACCACGCCGAGAGCGACGCCTTCGGCAAATCCGCCTTTGCTCGTCTCCAATGCGATGGCGGTCGTAATGTTGCGCGTGAAGCCCGCGATGTTGCCTCCCACCATCAGCGCACAGCCGACCTCCGAAATGATGCGGCCGAACCCCTGGAACACGGCAGTCATGACGCCGAATCGCGCTTCCCGCAGCGTAGTGAGACTCGCGCGCAGCCGACCCGCGCCGAGGCTGACCGCGGTCTCCTGAACGCGAAGATCCAGACCCTGGACCGCGGACAGCGTGAACGTCACCAATATAGGGAACGCGATGATCATCTGGCCGACGATCATCGCGTTCTGGGTGAACAGTTGGTGCAGCGATCCAAACGGCCCCTGGCGGGACAGCAGGAGGTAGAGCAGCAGGCCGACCACGACCGTCGGTACGCTCAGCAGTCCCTGCAATATGACGATCAGCGTGCGACGCCCGCGAAAAGGCACGGTGGCCAGCACAAAGCCCGCTGCGATAGCAACGGGAGAGACCAGAACGAGAGCGATCAGTGATACCCGCAGCGATACGTAGACGATCTGCCAGAGCTCCGCGTCGCCCGTAAAGAGCAGTACGAACGCCTGACGCGTGGTATCAACTAATTCCATGGGCAACCCCTCGCGTCATCGTTGACGTTTAACCGCCGCGCTCGTTCAGTGGCACTCCTCGGTCGGATGAAGATTGGCGTCCGGGTGAAACAGTTGAGTTCCGTTCTTCTTGAATTCCCCGATCATCTTCTGGCCCTCGGGCGAGGTGAACCAGGCAATGAAGGCCATTGCGCCCATGTAGTTTACGTCCGGATACTTTTTCGGATTGACCGCGATCACCCCATAGGGATTGAAAAGCTTCGGGTCTCCTTCGACGAGAATATCGAGCCCGGTCCTGGATTTGTACGTGAGGTACGTGGCGCGATCGGAGAGGGTGTACGCCTGCTTCTGCCCGCTCATCGTCAGCACCGCTCCCATGCCCTGTCCGGCGGCAATGTACCAGCTCCCCTTCGGGTGGATGCCTGCGTCCTTCCAATATATCTTTTCCTTCTTGTTCGTTCCCGAGTCGTCGCCACGCGAGATGAACGATGCCTGCTTCGCGGCGATTTTCTTGAACGCCGCGACGGGGTCTTTCATACCCTTTATTCCCGCCGGATCGCTCGACGGACCCACGATGATGAAGTCGTTGTACATCACGTCGCGCCGGTTCACGCCGTGTCCTGCCTCCACGAATTTATCCTCTGAAGGGCGGGCGTGCACCAGGACGACGTCGACGTCGCCATTTTCTCCGAGCTTCAAAGCTTTGCCGGTGCCGACCGCGATGACCTTGACCTTGGCACCATACTCCGCTTCGAACTTGGGCAGCAGGTAGTTGAGCAGCCCCGAATTGTCGGTGCTGGTGGTGGTCGCGAGCCGAATATCGGTGGCGGCAACCGCTGAGAAAGAGGCGAACAGCCCCAAGACGGTCGATACGAAAACGAGTTTCTTCAACTTGCTCGTCATTTCTTTACCTCGAGTATGCGAATGCTTTAATTAATGGTGGTGCCGGTATGTCGATGGGCTTAACATGTCGAATCATGCCAATTATGCACCAAGGCCAACCGTACAATAGATGGACCGTGCGGCTAAATATGTCGAGATTTGCAACTTTGCAGCCAGCCCCTGAAACGCCTTGGTATCCCATGGGTGGGTGGATGCACCGCTCAAGCCTCGCCGGCTGTTCGACCAGGAATCGCAGCGGCGCCGAACTCACCGCCGCCGTCGCCTGACTATCGGCAGAGTCGCCCTTCCATGCCCGAGGCCAACGAGAGCGACGAGGATTCTCCCACCGCCCCCGCCCTCGCCGCCCGCCCGGGCCGCGTCAGCCTGAACGAGATATCGGGTGCCTTTGGCGACCTCGGAACGTTGATTCCGTTCGTGGTCGGGTACCTGGCGGTGGTCGAGCTCGATCCGACCGCGGTCCTGATCGCCTTTGGAGTCGCTTACATCGCCATCGGCGCGGTGTACCGCACGCCGATGGCGGTCCAGCCGATGAAGGCGATCGGCACGGTGGCCGTGGCGCAATCGATACCGGTCGCGTTGCTTACACCGGCGACGATTCAGGCAGCGGGCCTGGTCACCGCCGTCGTCTGGACGCTGCTCGCCGTGACGGGCCTCGCCAGACGCGCAGCCGCGCTCGTGCCGCGCCAGGTGACGGTGGGGATCGTCATGGGGCTCGGTTTGAGCCTCATGCTGCACGCCATCACCTTAATATCCAAGGGATGGGCGGTCGGCGCGATCCTCATGGCCGTGGCGCTCATGTTGCTGGGTCGGCGCAGTTTTCTGGCCATGCTGGTATTGTTGCTGGTCGGCGCCCTCCTCGCGTTTGTGGACGACCCGACGCTGGCAGGGCGGCTCGCCGCGAGTGGCGCAGGGCCGCGGCTTCCGAACATAGGCTTCAGCGGTATTGGCTGGAGCGAGCTTTGGGTGGGAGCGACGCTGCTGGCCTTGCCACAGGTACCGCTCACATTGGGCAATGCGCTGATTGCCACGGTGGAACAGTCGAATCGCTTGTTTCCGGATCATCCGATCACGGAGCGGCGGGTTGCGCTTTCGACCGGGCTCATGAATTTCTGGTCCGCGGCGGTTCACGGTGTACCGCTGTGTCACGGTGCCGGCGGGATGGCTGGCCACGTCCAGTTTGGCGCGCGCACTGGTTGGGCGCCGATCATCATCGGCGCACTCCTCCTGGTCGGCGGCGTGTTTTTCGCCGGTGCGGTGGCGCTTTTCTTCCGAGCCTTTCCAGAACCAGTGCTTGGAGTAATTCTGTTTCTCGCCGGCGCCCAGCTCGCACTCGCCAATTGCGATCTCGGCCATGTCAAGAATCAGCGCTTCCTCGCGCTCACGACGGCGGCACTGGCGATCTGGCACGTCGGCATCGCATTCGTGTTCGGGCTGCTGCTCGAGCAGGCGCTCAAACGACGGTGGGTCCATCTCTGACAGCGAGGTCACGCCGCCCTTGTTCCAGGCGCGTCGTCGCGGCCGGCGCTGAGCACGCCGGTCTTCTCATTGGTGGCCAGATGCGCGGGAAACCGCTCGAGCCTGCGCTCATGCTCCCTTGACCCCTGGAAGGGGGCGCAAGATCTTGACGCGGCGCTGGGAATGGCCGCTCGTGGCCGTCTGTTGCGTCGCAGCACGCGAAAGACGACCTCTGATCGGGCGGCCCCTACGTGTCCGCTTGCGCCATGGTCCGCACGCTGGCGCACTTCAGGCGTTGAAAAGCAGCGAGGGGGCGCCCGATCCGGACGCCGCCGGGTGGCATCCCCGCTTCACCAGGGGCCGCGGACCCGGTCCGCATCGAAAACACCCCCGGCAACGACCGGCGCCTCCAGCATCAGGCTACCGTTCGTCGGGTTCAACATACCTACTATCCTGTTTTCGGTCTACACTTACGGGGTGTCAATGCGGAGGCAGGCTCACACTTGGATAGTCAGCACGCACTGAAGGCCGGATCGAGCAAAACGCGGCAACAAGGCGGATCGGAACCGGCGGTGAGGCAGGAAATGGTTGGGCCCGAATTCAATCGCCGAAATCACCACGACGTCACCGGAAAGGTGTTCGTCGCCGATCCGCATGCCGTGTGTGCCGAAATATGCGAGGTTCTGTCCCGGCGTTTCCCCGGTATAGATCCGCAGCCGATACACGCCGCGTTCGCTACCTTCGCGAATCTGTACGCCGGCGAGCTTCCTGGTTATCTCGGCTGCGAAACCTGGTATCACGATGCTCAGCACAGCCTCGACTGTGCCCTGGCAATGGCGCGTCTGATGGACGGCTACGAGAGCACGGCGAGTGACGCAGATCGACTCGGTAGTCGGCGCGCAGTACTCGGCGTGATCACGGCACTGTTTCACGACGCGGGGTACATCCGCAAGACCGGCGACAAGGAACAACACGGCGCCGAGTTCACGCTGTACCATGTGCGGCGCAGCGGTGACTTTCTATCCGGGCTTCTGCCTCCACTGGGCCTTGGCGGCGAGGTGCCTTTGATCGAGCAGCTCGTTCACTTCACCGGCTACGAGGTTTCCCTGGACAATATTCAGGTGCAGCACCATCTGGACCGGCGACTCGGGTTCCTGCTGGGAACGGCTGACTTGTTGTCGCAGATGTCCGATCGCTGCTATCTGGAAAAGTGCTACCAATGCCTGTATGCGGAATTCGAGATCGCCGGCCTGGCGGGAAAAGTGCGCCCCGGTGTCGAGCAGCCGGTCTACTCCTCGCCGGATGACCTGATACGGAAGTCGCCCGGCTTCCTGACTGAAGTCTGGCGCGAGCGCCTGGACGGCTATTTCGAAGGGATGTACCGTCGTCTGGCCGACCATTTCCGCGGCTCGGACCCGTATATGAGCGCGATCAAGAAACGCCGCGACAAGCTGGACGCCCTCGCTGAAGAAATTGAAATCACCAATTCGCTGCGGCGCGAAGCCTACTGTATCAACGCCGGTCCCCTGCGCCTCATCCTGGGACTGGAGCCGTGTGGTACCCTGTCTCTCGAGAATGCGTCGCCGCCTGCGCCGCGCTTTTCCGAGTGAAACCATTGAACAATATTCCATATCGATCAACCGGAGAGAGGTGTTGATGCCATGGCGACCAGGAATGCCTTTGTTTACGCTGTCTTTTGTGCCCTGGCGGGCGCACTCTGGCTGTCCGCCGCCCAGGCTGCCGTCAAGGCGGGGACCGTTATCGCCATCAAGGGCGACGCCAACGTCCTGGATACCTCGGGCGCCAGCCACGAACTGAAGAAAGGTGACCCGGTGGGCGTCGGCGAGACCGTACGTACCGGCGCCGGCAGTTATGTCGTCATAGACTTCATCGACGGCGCGAAGGGTACCGTACGGCCGGACAGCGAGTTGAAAGTGGACAAGTATGCGTACGGTACGGGCAGTGACGGCGCCGTCATCAGTCTGGTGAAGGGAGGCCTGCGTGCGATAACGGGCGATATCGCGCACAAGAACCCCGAATCGTACAAAGTAAAGACCAACGTCGCCACGCTTGGCGTCCGCGGAACGGAATTCGCGCTGCGCCTCTGTGAGACGGATTGCAGCAAGGAGGCAAAGCGATACAAGGATGCTACTCAAGGCCTTGAAATGGACGGCGACTTCATACCCGCCAACTAGGACACGGCAGCGTCAATGGTTCCTGACGGCGCGCTGCGCCGTCAGGTGGTGCAGCCGCACGGCGAACGATTGGCCGTGCTAACGGGTTTCAGCACCCAGGCAGGCGGGCATTCTTTCCGTCTCGCGGGCGTGGCTTGATCAAATCAATGGGCGTCCTTGCTGTTCATGTCGTTTCCGCCCAGGGGTCAAAGCATCAAAGCCGCTGCAGGTTCTTCTCCGCCCCCGCATAAAGTACATCGCGCATCGCCTTGGCCGCTTGCGCGTGGAACGATACCGCAACCGGATCGAAGTCCCGCTCCGGTACCGGCGTCGGCACGAAGTTGCCGTACCGGTCCTCACCGCGCACCAGCGCCGCGCAGTCCCAGCTCCCAACGACTTGCCTGGTCTGCGGTGGCATGAAGTGCATCGACACGCCGATGCGCCGATCATCCGACAGGTTGGGCCCCGAGCCGTGCGCCAGGCAGTAGTTGTGGATCGACATCTCGCCGGCCTCGAGCGGCATGCTCACCCCCTGCGACTCGTCGATCTCCTTGATCGCCTGGCCACGCGTGAGCATGTTGTCCTCCTGGTAGGTGTCCTCGTGTTCCAGCGTTCGGCCCACGTGTGATCCCGGCAGCACGCTCATGCATCCCGCCTCGACGCTCGCGTCGGAAATCGCGAACCACGCGGTGACCACGTTGCGGGATGACAGTCCCCAATAGGTGTTGTCCTGGTGCCAGGACACGAAACTCTTCGAGCCCGCCTCCTTGATCCAGAAGATGGTGCTCCAGCACAGGATGTCCGGCCCTATGAGCTGCTCGACGGGGTCGAGCACGCGCGGGTCGCGGATCAGGTCGTCCAGCCACTTGAAAAGGAGGAAGGCGCGGCTGCGCTGCGCTGCCTGGAGTTTTCCGCCCTGGGTTGCCTCATAGGCCTCGAGCTGCTTCCGCAGACCCAGGGCCTCCGCGGGGGACATGACAGGTACGGGGGAAATGTAGCCGTCGCGTTGGTATTGTGCGACCTGCTCGACCGAGAGCGGCATAGGGACCCTCCTCGAAACGCATGATACCCGAACCCCGATCAGGTCAGGCTCTATAGTCCCAGAGTTTTTATCACAGGAGAAAGGAAAAGGACAGCCGCTGCCGGACGGACCACCAGCTCTACGGAAACCGGAACCATGATGAGGCACTCCTTCGGGCAGGCTTTCGGCAGCGTTCGCAGATTCATGGTGCGGAGCCTGCAACACATCTCACACGTGCCTGCTTTCGACACTGTATTTGAGCATCCGGAAGCCGGCCGACCGCCGACCGGTGGTCGGCTGGCCTCCCTACGCACCTGTCCTGGATTCCGTCTTTTCGCCGCCGCTGCCGGCCTCCGTCAGCCACGTCAGATCTTCCGGCTGAACGAGATTGAGAATCATCTCCCGGTTCTCGTCCAAGACGCTGTATTCGTAGAAGGCATTGATCTCCGGCGACAGTCGATTGGCGGCCGATTCACCGTGGTTCTCGATGACACCGACACCCCAGTCGCAGTCGATGACGTAACAGTTCTTGTCGACTTCCGTCCGGATTCGCTGAAATGCCTTCCATGTCGTTCCGTTCCAGGCGGGACCGGCCGGCCCCCTTTCCCTGAAGACCTCGCGGGCATGGTGCCGCGTCGGCGGGTTGCAATCATGCAGCACGATATAGCCGACATCAGCTACCCACTGCATCGCGTTTCGAATGTCTCGATAGGCCTGGTCGGCGCGGTGCAGTCCGTCGATGAAAATGACGTCGAACTCGCGCTGTTCCAGCACAAGGCTCCCCGCATCGAGCTTCGAAAAGAACTCGTCGCTGGTCATATGGAAATCGGCTCTGTTCACCTTGTCTTCGTAGCCTGGGTCGACCGACAACTTGTAGGTCGCGTGGATCCGATGGAAGCAGTCGTCGGGATTGCGAACACCGATCTCCAGATATCTCCGATCCGCGGTCCGTTCCAGCAGCGCATTGATAACGTCAAAACGCTTGGGGCGTTTCCGACGCTCTCGATTTGTGGCGGCATGACATTCTCTGTACAGTTCTCCCGCACGCGAAATCACGAACGGCAGGGGCCAGGCATAGCTGATCGACTTCATGGCGCGTCCCTCATTGGTTCCAGCCAGGAACAGGGAGAAGGAAGCCCACCTGGCGTTTGCGATTCAGCCCCTCCACGATTGCAGTTGGCGCAGAGAAGGCGGAAGGCCCATCAGTCCGACCGGATGCCGGGATAATGGCAAGACGGCTTTGCGACGGCCGTGGTACGAATCTGGACCGGTTGGGCGCGGATCTCTCGCGGAAGCTCAAACGCATCGTCGAGGACCTGGATTCATGATCACCAGCGGATCGGAGAGGATGACCGCGGACAGAGCAACCACGTATCACAGCGGCGGGGGCAATGTAAGAATAATCGAGAGGCCTTTCGGGTGAAGGGTTGAAAGACATCTTGCACGCGCTCGTCTTGGACGGTGGTTCAGAGCATCTGCCACGGTGGGGTAGCACTCGAGGAGTGTACCTGAAACGTGGCGTCCCCAAGGGGATTCGAACCCCTGTTGCCGGCGTGAAAGGCCGGTGTCCTAGGCCGACTAGACGATGGGGACCGGGTCGTACTTGAGATTTGGTGGAGCCAGGCGGGATCGAACCGCCGACCTCAACACTGCCAGTGTTGCGCTCTCCCAGCTGAGCTATGGCCCCACATATTCGCATCGGGAACAAACCCCGGAGGGTGGCGTACTTTATAGTCTGGTAGAAGACCGGTCAAGCCGCCCGAAAAGCGGGAATTGACCCCTCCGCCCGCCAATCGTACACTCCCGCCCTCCACCCCAGGCCGGCCCCCCGCCGGCCCGACCAGTGGGCGATTAGCTCAGCGGGAGAGCGCTGCCTTCACACGGCAGAGGTCGCTGGTTCAAACCCAGCATCGCCCACCATTAAATCAAGGAGTTACAGACGCTTTCGCCGATTTGGACAAGCTTATACGGACATCATACGGAAAAGAAAATCATAGTTCTCTATAGGACACTTCTGAGAGGATCACCTCCACGTCCCCTGTGAACACGTCCTCTGCTATCCGAGAGATGGACCTCACAACCAGATCCGGTTCGTTGGTTGGCCCGATTATGATCTTCTTGATGCATCAAGGATGCGTTTCTGCTTCGCGTTCAGTTTGGCGAATTCTCGCGTATGGCTGATGAATTCGACGATCCCTTCGCCCGGCAAGCAGGTCGATTGATTGACGACAATGCATTGAATTTGCGGAATGGCTTTGCCCCATTCATGACTCAGCGCTTGAAGGGACGTTCCGATCGGCTCATCATCGCCCACCCCGACCCATCCACTGTTCACTGTCCACGCCGTGCGGCCAGCTCACTGCGCGCGCTCTCGGTCGCTTCCTTGTCCAGTCTGCCATCGTCCCCCAGTACAACACCATACACCTCAAGAG
>JBAUWJ010000230.1:0-12648 GCA_049583715.1 Arenicellales bacterium
GGGCAGTGTCGGAGATCGTCGGGAACGAGATCCGACCGACCCACTTCGGATGTGGGGAGTGTCGGAGATCGTCGGGAACGAGATCCGACCGACCCACTTCGGATGCAGGGATTGCCTCTCATCCGCCCGGGTAGTCGAAGATGGCATCCCAGTGCCGGTCCAGGACTGCCTTCGCGTTGCCGAGCGGCAAGGCGGACCAGTGGCCTCCGTTCTCGGCAATCACGGCCTGGCCCTGATATTGGAAAGACGACAGGCATTTCAGCGCTTTCTCGACGTCGAAGTTCACGTCGCGCTGGCAATGCTGCCGGATCCAGGCTTCCACCCGCTCGTCGAGCTCCAGCTTGGTGAGGGGAGTGCCGGATTTTCGCAGGTGGTGATAGGCGAGCACCGTCTCCTTGGCGAGCTCCTCCTCGGCACTGTCCACGATCGTGAACAGCACGCCGCGGTTGGTGACGAGGTTCTTGAAGAACAGCGTGTCGGTGACGCGCTTCTGGTATTTCAGCTTCTTGTTCTTGTAGTTCAGGTACTGCCTGACCGCGAACCCGCCGAGCGCAAAGGAGGCCGACAACAGGGCCACCAGCAGCGGATACAGGGCCCGTCTCTCCCCGGGGTCCATGTGCAGATGCTGCACGAAGTCCGGACCCATGGTCAGCAGCAGGATCACGCCGACGATCAGCCCGAGGCTCGGCAGCACCTTGATCAGCATCGGACCGGCGCCGGCCGCCGCGGGTACGGCGAACAACAGCTTGTCGCGCCAGGTCATGGAAACCTCGACGTTCGGAAACAGCAGCTCCAGGTCGTTCCGAGGGACGTTCTTGTAGAGATAGAGGTATATCTTGCCGGGCCGGAAGTTGATGTCACGCATCCGGCGATGCTTGTCGTGGTCCTTGAAGTAGGCCGGGTCCTTGAAACGCAGAAGCACGACCACGCGCTCGAGGTTGTCTATCTCCACCTGCCTGGTCTTGAAGTAGTTCTTGACCGGCAGGGTCTGCCGCGAGCTGCCCCGGTAGTAAAAGGCGTAGTCGTGATAGTCCTCGAGATCGACCTCGGTATTGAGCGGGATGATCGACGCCTCGTGCAGAGCGCGCTTCAGCTCCTCCGTGCTCAGGTGCCGGTAGTTGGCGTCCATTAGGGTTTCTTCGAACCTCTCCTTCAAGGTCTCCGCCAACGCCTCGGGGTCCACCTCGTGGTCGATTCGAATGGTGTCGCGGTCGGGATTGAACTCGGCGTAGGCGTCCTTCAGAGTGTCCAGGGTCTTCAGTGACTCGTTGTGCAGCAACGCCAGCAGCAGGCGGCCGAAGTCGCGGAAGCCGTCCGGGTCGTCGCTGTCCCGGGCACACAGCTCGACGACGTCGAAACGCCTGAGCGGTACGAATGATTCGCGCTCACTCATGGCGACGGGTGATGGTCCTCGTCCCGGGCAGGCGAATTGCCGGGGCCGGCGGGCTTGCGTATAGTTCTCTCATCCCGGGCCTCCGTTGTCTTGCTCCTAAAAATAGCAAATTTTCGCGCCGCAGATGCAGCCTTCGACCGACTCAGCCTCGGCGTCGCACCCGCTCCTGCAGACCATTCCCCAGGCGCCGCGCATCATACTCTTCGACTGGCATGCGACCCTCGTCGACACCATGGACGCCATGTACCAGGCCACCAACGACATGCTGGGCATGCTCGATACCCTGGGGCTCACGCGGCGGCTGGTGAGCCCCGAGCGAAGCAAGACCATCCAGGACCGAAAGCTGGTGGACTACGTGCGGGAGCATCGCCGCCTGCACCCGAAGATCGTCGCCGAGAAGAAGGTGTCGCGCACCGACCTCCTGGAGGTCCTGTTCGGCAGGGACGAGGAAGCCAAGGAGATCGCTCACCGGGCATTCGACCAGTGCTACCGCCAGCACTACGGTGACGTGTCGCCCTTCGAGCCCGGCGTGCGGGACGTGCTGTCGCAGATCCGTAAGCTCGGCATACGCATCGGCATTCTCAGCAACCGCACGCGAGAGTTCCTGGAGCACGAGCTCGAGTTCGTCGAGGCGGGCACCTGGTTCCGGCTCTTCGACAGCGTCGTGGCGGGCGACGACACGCCGCGGCTGAAGCCCGCGCCCGACCCCGTCTACCAGGCGCTGGAAGACATCAAGGCCGAGAGCGGGCCCGACGTGTGGTACCTCGGCGACAGCACGACCGACGTCATCGCCGCCAAGAAGGCGGGGGTGACCAGCATCTTCTTCAACGGCGCGGGCTGGAAGCGAAGCTGGATTCAAAACATCTTCCCCGGTACGGACGAGTACCCCGAGCAGCCCGATTACGTGGTCGACAACTTCGGGGAATTTCTTGCCCTGGTCCACCACAGCCTGCAGGACGACGCGGCCGCCGCCCGCCACCATTTCATTCCCTACGTCCGCACCCTGGAGCCCTTGCCGCGCCCCGGGGTTATCCTGTTCGACTGGCACGCGACGCTGGTCGACACTCTGGACGCGATGTACAAAGCGGTCGACGAGGTGCTGCCGAAGCTCCAGGAGCTGGGGCTGGCGAGCCGCCTGGTGAGACCCGAGGACAGCAAGAACGACAATGATGCACGGCTGGTCCGTTACGTGCGCGACCACTACCGGCTTCATCCCAAGATCAAGGCGGCGCGCAAGATCTCCCGCACGGACATATTCGAGGTACTGTTCGGTCCCGACGAAGAGGCCAAGCGGATCGCGCACGAGCACTTCAACCGGTGCTATCGCCATCACTACGGGCACGTCTCCCCCTTCGAGCCCGGAGTGCTGGCGATGCTCCAGGCACTCCATGACCTCGGCATCCGGATCGGCGTGCTGAGCAACCGCGACAGGGAGTTCCTCGACAGCGAGATCGCGGCGGTGGAGGGCGGTCGCTGGGCGCCCCTGCTCGATACCGTCGTCGGTGGCGACGACACCCTGCGTCGCAAGCCGGCGCCCGATCCGATCTTCCGGGCCCTGGACAACCTGCACACGGGTGTCGACGTCCATAGCTGGTACGTCGGTGACAGCACCACGGACACCGTCTCCGCCCGCCGGGCCGGCGTCACCAACGTCTTCTACAACGGCGCCCAGTGGAGCAACTCCTGGCTCAACCGTATTTTCCCCGGCACGCCCCGCCATCCCCACCGGCCGAATGCGGTCGTGGACAACTTCGATGAGCTCATGAAGCTGGTGGCCATGAGCATGGAAGGGGCTTAGTCGGTTCAACGTCAGGGCAAGGGCGGTTGGAGCACCGGCGCGGATAGACGGGGTATCAGATGCCTCGGATGTACGCTACCCCGCCCAGGGTCTTCATGTCCTCGCGCACGGAGGCGGCTCGTTTCAAGAGCCAGTGGTCCGGCGCATCGGCGTGCAGGTCGACGGGGTCCGGCAGCACCGAGGCGAGCAATGACATCTGGTAAAGCGACAGGCGGCCCGGTGTCTCGTGAAAGAACGCGCGGCTGGCCGCGCCCACGCCGTAGACGCCCTTGCCGAACTGGGCGACGTTCAGGTACACCTCCAGTATGCGTCGCTTGGACCACAGGGCCTCCAGCAGCACCGTGAAGTAGGCTTCTATCCCCTTGCGGATGAAGCTTCGTGCCGACCAGAGAAAGAGGTTCCTGGCGGTCTGCTGGCTGATCGTGCTGGCGCCCCTCAAGCGTCCGCCTTCGAGCTTCGTGTCCACCGCGTTGCGTATCTCCACCCAATCGAAGCCGAAGTGGTCGGGGAAGCGCTGGTCTTCCGCCGCCACCACCGCCAGCGCCATCTGCGGCGGGATGCGGCGCCAGCTCACCCACGTGTTGGCGACATTCTCGCCGCCCAGTCTGGCGGCGATCATGAACGCCGTGGTGGGCGGGTTGATCCAGCGCAGAGCGAGAACGACCGGCACCGTCACGCCTACCCAGATCAACACCAGCTTTCCCAGCCAACGATAGACCCGCGCCCTGATACGCCGGCGCCTGGATCGCCTGGACCGACGCGGCCGAAACAGCTTCTTCACGCTTGTGGGTCGGAATTCATTCCGACGATTGTTTCATGTCGGAATGTATTCCGACCCACTTCGGAGGTGGGGAGTGCCGGAGATCGCCGGGAACGGGATCCGGCCGCGCCGACAGACTCGCGGGGCGTGATTCCATCACGAGCCGGGCGCCGGGCCGAAGCCGCGGCTAGCGGCCGGGCATGCCCTCGAACAGGAACAGGTGCTCCTGCACGCCGTTCTGCATCAGGTACAGCTTCTCGATGCGGAAGCCGGGCATCCGTTGCTCGAGCAGCTTGGGGGCATAGTGGGGGCCTTCTCTGTCGAGCGGACCGAATTGAAACCGCAGGCGATCCGCCTCGATGACGTCTATCAGCGCCGGTTCGCTGGGAATCCGGAACTGCTGGGAAACCATCGCGTACAACAATCCACCGGGCCGCATGACGTCGCCGAAACGACTCATCAACCTGCCAATGGACTCGATCGAGAGGTAATCGAGGATATCCCAGAACAGCAGGACATCTATCGCATCGGGACAGTAGGCCAGCAGGTCATCGATATCCGACGTCTGGAGCTCGTTGCTTCGCAGAACCCTGGAACGGAGGCTGTCGCCGCTGGTATCGAGATACACCCGGGCGCCGTTGCGGGAAAACCGCATGCAGTTCTCCGTGGATGCCGAGCCGAGATCCACGACGTTGCAACCTGGTTCCTCGTAGATGAGGTGGCATACGATCGGCAGGATGCCGGACGTCAGCTCCTCGCCGTAGTCCGAGACATAGTCAGGCAGGCCCATTCAGACGATCCGTCCGCTTAACAGGCCGCCGTGGTTCGGCGCCAATTTCCCTCGCGCCCGATTCACTTACCCGGCCACCATTTTGATTCGTACAGCACCGGGCTCACCGACCACGCGGGGCTTGCTCGGAGGCTGTGTCTTCACGTCGGGCTCATGCATCTGTACCGAACCCTTGAACATGCATCCCTCCTCGAGTTGAATCTGCGGTGACACGATGTTTCCTTCCACCGTGCTCGAGCTTCTGATCACGACGCGCTCCGCGGCTTTGAGGTCGCCCGTTACGGTGCCTTCCACCTCGATCACCCGTGCGGTAACGTTGGCAACGACCTGCGCGCCGCTGCGCACCAGCACCTGGTTGCGGGGAAGGAACACGGAGCCGATCACCGAACCGGCAATCGACAAGTCATGGGTCCCCTTTATGTCACCGACGATGCGGATACCGCGCGCGATTCCATCCCCGGTCTCTCCAAAGTTGGCGCCCGAGGTCAGTAGATCGGCATTGGCCGCCTCGAACGCTACAGGTCTGTTAGGCCACATTAGGAACTCCCCGCCAAGGGTGGCGCTTAGTAGAACAGCCTTGGGGAAGCGAGATCAACCTAAATCCTATAATAGTCGATAAACGTACAATTAAAAGGGATATTCTACGTGTCTTTCAAAGGCTTACCGGCCTCTCTCCGGGCGACACTTTAAATTTGTTGCGGTTGCGCGACGATGCTGGCCTACGATCCAGAAAAAGCGATAGAGCATCTTCGATCCAGGGACGAGGTCCTCGGGAGCCTCATCTCCCGGGTCGGGGCGTTCCAGCTCCACCGCCGTTCTTTCAACACCCCCTTCCACGCTTTGTACTCCGCCATCATCTCCCAGCAACTATCGGGGAAGGCTGCAAGAAGCATCTACGACAGAACGCGCGCCTTGTATCCACGCGGCCGTGTCACCGCACCCGTGGTATTGCGCTCCAGGCCCGAACAACTGAGGAGCGCCGGTCTGTCGCGGGCCAAGGTAGCCGCGGTCCATGATCTCGCGTCGAAGTATTCGCAGGGTGCGATTCCCAATGCGGGCCGAATGAAGACCATGGCCGACGAAGAGCTCATCGACAGCCTGGTGCGGGTCCGAGGCGTCGGCCGCTGGACCGTTGAGATGCTCTTGATCTTTCATCTTGGACGCCCGGATATATTGCCGGTCGGCGACCTGGGCGTGAGGAAAGGGTTTCAGATCGCCTATGCACGCCGCGCGCTGCCCACCGAAAAGCAACTGATGCGATACGGTGAGCGCTGGAGGCCATACCGTTCCGTCGCAAGCTGGTATCTGTGGCGGGCCACGGAACTGGATACACCGAAGGTGTAGGGCTTTCACGCCACCGGGGACGCACGCTGTGGCCCATGCGACCGGGATCTTCCAGGAGACCGGATCCCACCCTGCTCGATCCAAGACAAAGGGGGCGGCGTAAAGGCACGAGCCGGGGACGGTCATTGTCGACACGCCGCAAGTACTTCCTTTAGCAGGCTCGCTCTCGGCCCATGCGGGGCACCTCCCGTGGGGGGCGGTAGGCCCTGGCGCCGCAGTACCAACAAACCCTGTCTGTCGGAATGAATTCCGACCCACAGGGATGTGGGAAGTGTCGGAGATCGTCGGGAACGAGATCCGACCGACCCACTTCGGATGTGGGAAGTGTCGGGGATCGGTGGGAACGAAGGAAAAAATGGACACTTCCGTGTGTCCTGAGAGGGGGAGGGAACTTGTCGGAATCCGGCTCAGAATCCGGATCGAAATCCGGGATGCCGGAATTCGTGATGGCGATCGTGCCTCGGCGGCAGCATGTGGTCGGCGATCCCCTGCTGCTCCGGAGTGAGCTGCGCATAGAGCGTCTTGGCCGCTTCCGCCATCTTCTTGAACATGTCCGTGCGCTCCTCCATGGCCTTGAGGCGACTGTCGATGCGTTCCGTCAGGGGCGCGACCGTCTCGTCAGGCGACTCTTGCCGGCCCGTGGCCCGGGCCTGCCAGGCCTCCGCGCGCGCCTTCGCGTTGTCTCGCACGACATCCGCGAACTTGTTCCACGCCTGCTCCTGGTCCGCGGTGATCTTGAGCTCCGCTTTCAGATAAGCGAGGATGCCTTCGGTGTGGCGCCCGGGCTCGAAGCGGGACGCACGGGACATGAAGCCGTGTCCTCCTTCTCCCCGCTCGCAGCGTTCGTGACCTCCGTGGCCCCAGTCGCGGGAATGAGCCTGGGCGATCCCGATGCTCCCGGCCGAAGCCAGAACCACCGCCAGCAACGCGGGTTTGAGCCAGCGTTTCTTTCTGCCATTCATGGTGACCTACCTCGTTCAGTGACGTGTTGAAGTTGAATCTGTCGAAGCAGGATTGAAAACCCATACGGTCACCGCACTGTGTCGAAACCCGGTGAATTTGAAACAAATCGTGACAAAATCCCGTGCTGTTACACTCGGTTACGCAATCGCGCGTCGTCCGGCACGGTACGATGATTGAATGGGCGCCATGAACCAACGCGACCACGTGGTCATCGTCGACGATGACGCCGAGATCCGCTCCCTGCTGAAAGATTATCTCGGCCGCAACGGCTACGACACCTCCGCCGCCGCCGGCGGCAAGGAGCTCGCGCGGGTTCTGGACAGGCACCGTGCCGACCTCATCGTGCTGGATATCATGATGCCGGGCGAGGACGGGTTCGAGATCTGCCGCCGGTTGCGGGCGGAGTCCAACATTCCCATCATCATGCTCACAGCCCGCGGCGAGGACACCGACAAGATCGTCGGCCTCGAGCTCGGCGCCGACGACTACCTCGCCAAGCCATTCAACCCGCGCGAGCTGCTGGCGCGGATCAAGGGGGTTCTGAGGCGGGCCCGCAGCCTGCCGCAGGACGGCGCCGGCACGTCTGAGAGGGGCTGCTACACATTCTCCGGATGGACGCTCAACACGCTCAGCAGAAACCTGGTGTCTCCCGACAAGGTCACGGTCCCCTTGAGCGGCGCCGAGTATCAGCTCCTGGAGGCTTTCCTCACCCACCCCAACCGCGTCCTGACCCGCGACCAGCTCCTCAACCTCAGCCGGGGCCGCGATGCCGTGGCCTTCGACCGCAGCATCGACATGCAGGTCAGCCGTCTTCGCAAGCGTCTGCGCGACAATGACGCGAAGCTGATCCAGACCGTGCGCAGCCAGGGGTATCTCCTGGCCTGTGAGGTCCGGCGGACCCCGGCATGACGCTCTGGCCGAAATCGCTTTCGTGGCGCTTGATCATCATCCTGCTCACCGGGCTGGTGGTGGCCCAGGCCGTGAGCCTGGTCCTGCATTTCCGGGACCGCGGCGACGCTGTTTACAGAATCGGCGGCATCAACCTGGCGGAGCGTATCGTTACCGTCGTCCACAGACTGGATCCGCTGGCCTACCCGCAGCGGCTGCGGGTGGCGGCGGAGAGCTCCAGCCCGTGGTTTCGCGTGAACGTCCATCGCATCTTCACGCCGCTCAGACTCGAGCACCGCCACTATGTTCGCTTCGCGGGCTTCGTCAACCGTCGCCTCCACCACGACCTCGGACAGGGGCGGGCGGTGGACACGGTGGTGTCGGACCTGCCCCTGAATCCCGATGCCCGCTCGTCTCCTGACCATCCCGGACCCGGCTGGTTCGGGGAGCGGGAGCCTTTGTATTTCGTCGCCCGGGTGGAGCTCCCGGGAGGGGCCGCGGACTTCCTGTTTCACCTGCCCCGGGACTCCACGCCCGGGCCCCAGCGGCTGCTGTGGTCGCTGGGTATCCTGCTGGTGTCCGTGGTCCTGCTGGTTCTGTTCGCGGTGCGCCAGACGACACGCCCGCTGTCCATGCTGTCACAGGCGGCCACTCGCCTGGGAAACGACATCAACGAGCCGCCGCTGCCGGAAACCGGCCCCCGTGAGGTGGAGAACGCGGCGCGCGCCTTCAACCGCATGCAGCGCAAGATACAGGACGAAATCCGCCAGCGCAGCAACCTGCTGGCGGCCGTCTCCCATGACCTGAAAACACCCATCACCCGCCTGCGCATTCGCACCGAAATGCTGGACGACGCCGAAGTCAAGGCCAAGTTCGAGGCGGACCTCAAAGACATGGAATCTATGGTCAACGAGGCCCTGGACTTCGTGCGCGGCGTCGACCAGCACGAAACCAGCGTCCAGATCGACCTGGCGGCCCTGATCGAGAGCGTCGAGGATGATTTCGACAAGTCCGGGGACCGGATTCGAACGGCGCTGGCGGAGGTGCCCCCTTACACCGGCCGCACTCTCGCCTTGAAGCGATGCCTGTCGAACCTGACCGAGAACGCCCTGAAATACGGGGAGCACCTCACCATCAGCATGCGGCGGGAGGACGACCGCGTGGTCATCGAGTTCTCCGACGACGGGCCAGGCCTGCCGGAAGCGCTTCTGGAGCGGGTTTTCGAGCCTTTCTACCGAGCGGAGCCTTCCCGCAACCGTCAGACGGGGGGCAGCGGGCTGGGCCTGGCCATCGCCCGCGGAATTGCCCGGGCCCATGGGGGGGACGTGACCCTTCGCAACCGCCCCGGGGGCGGTCTGACTGCGACCCTCGTCTTGCCATGGAACATAAGTATTTGATTTGAAAGACTTTTTACCATTCGGCGGAATCCTCCGTATGGTAGATCCACGCACAGACCGCCTGTCGACTTTCTGTTATTCTCATTTGCAGCACCACTCTTTAGAAATATTAACAATCCGGTATCTCATAGCGAATGTCGATGTGGCGGGAACATCGAACGAAGGCTTTGCCTTCGCTTTATTCAATCATCTGAGCGATTCGGTAATCGTCACAGAGGTGGGGTTTGAGCCCCCGGGCCCGAAGATCATCTATGTCAATGATGCCTTCGTGGACGCCTGCGGCCTTCCGAGGGCCGAATTGCTGGGCCAGCCCCTGTCGAGCGTGCATCCGGCTTTTCAGTCGAGGGACAGATTGCATACGCTCGAACGATGCTGCCGGGAGAGGCGGACCTATAAGAACGACGGCGTCTTCGCCACCCGGTCCGGAGTGGGTACCCCCGTGGCGTGGCATATCGCCCCCGTTTTTCTCGACGATGAGCTGAAATACCTGCTCTGCGTGCTGTCCACCGATTCCGAGTCCGCGGAATCGATCAAGGCCCTGAGGGACAGCGAGCGACGATACCGCAGCCTTTTCGAGAACGGTCTCGTCGCCAAGATGGTACTGACTCCGGAAGGGCATTTCCTGGTGGTCAACCAGAGCTACTGCGACCTCGTGGGCTACACGAAGGAGGAGCTCATCGGGGCTCACTTTTCCATGGTCGTTGCGGAGGACGAGCTCGACAAGGTCCTCGAGTTCCTGCGGAGTATCTTCGAAGAGGGGTCTCCGGGCTACCAGACCGAAAGACGCTACAGGCACAAGGACGGACATGACGTCACGGTACTGGTTGACGTCCTTCCAGAACGGGACGAACACGGGAACGTCGTGGCCCTGGTAGGCCAGGCGCAGGACATCTCGGACCTGAAGGTCACGGAAGCCGCGCTGCACGAAAGCGAGATCCAGCTCAAGGCGATATTGGACCACTCTCCGGCGGAGATCTACCTCAAGGATGCCGAGGGTCGCTACGTCAAGGTCAACCGGCAGTTCGAGCGGCTGTTCAACATCCGCAACGAGGACCTGCGGGGCAAGCTGCCCTGGGACGCCACCTACAAGGAGCTCGCCGATCGCTCGCGCGCCCACGACCTCGAAGTGCTGAAGACCGGCAGGAACCTCGCCCGTGAGGAAGAGGTCTACTTCCAGACACCCGATGACGATTCGCTGCATATCCTCCACACCGTGAAATTTCCGATCCTCCAAGACGACAAGGTAGTCGGGCTGGGCGCCATCGCCACGGACATCACCGATATCAAGCAGACGGAGATGGCGCTGCGCGAAAGCGAGGGCCGGCTGAGGGATTTCGCCGAGATCGCAGCGGACTGGTTCTGGGAAACCGACGAGAACCTGGTGATTACCTATATCTCCGACGTCCACCGCCAGATCACCGGCATCCCCGACGAGCAGATCCTGGGCCGCACCCGGGAAGAGCTCTTTCGGAAGAACATATACAAGGCCTTCAACCCGGCGATACACCTTCGCACCCTGAAGAACTACTGGGACAGCATGGTCGAGTATTCCGTGACCCGTGATGACGGGCGGGAAGTCATCGTGCACGACCGCGCCTCGCCGTTCTTCGACTACGAGGGCAACTTCAAGGGCTACCGGGGCGTCGGGCGGGACATCACCGAGCAGCGACGCCTGACCGAGCGCATCGCCTACCAGGCGAGCAGGGACTCACTGACCGGAACCGTCAACCGGCGCGAGTTCGAGCACCACCTGGACGAGGCGGTGGAGGACGCCCGCAGCAACGGCGCCGAGCACGTGCTCGCCTACGTGGACCTGGATAAGTTCAAGCTCCTGAATGACACCCTCGGGCACGCGGCCGGTGACTACCTCCTCAAGATGGTGGTCCGGGGAATCCAGGCCAAGATCTCTTCCGAAGACCTGTTGGGACGCATAGGCGGGGACGAGTTCGGAATCCTGCTCAGGAACACGGACATCCGGCGTGCGAAGAAAATAGCGTTGACCATCACGCGGTCGATCAAGGCCCAGAGCTTCAAGTGGGAGGACCGCAACTTCAGCATTGCCATGAGCGTCGGTCTCGCACCCCTGAATGGACAGACCAAGTCAAGCTCGGAGCTGCTGGCGCGGGCCGACTCGGCCTGCTACCGGGCGAAGGAGAGGGGCGGCGTCGGCGTGTGGGTGAGCGACGAGAACGAAGCCGCGCGCCTTCGGACATACACGGAGATCCTGCGCTCGATCACCGGCGGTTCGGCGGAGCACCTGTCGAGCAACTTCCAGCTCGTCGGACAGCCTATCTGCCCGCTGGCGAGCCCCGGGGACCACCTCGCCTGGTACGAGGTGCTGCTCAGGGTGGTGGGCAGCGACGGGCGGTTCTACAGGCCTTCCGAGTTCATACGGCTGGCGGAGCAGCACGGCAAGATGCCGGTGATCGATCAGTGGGTGCTCGAGACCGCGATAGCATCCCACGCCAGGCTCGTCGCGCGCATTCCCGATGCGGTCATGTCGATCAACCTTTCCAGTACGTCGTTGAACACAGACGACGGACAAGAAGCAGTGGACAGACTCGTGGAGCGCCATGGACTGCGGCCCGAGAACCTGTGCTTCGAGATCGCGGAACGGTCGGCGATGGTGGACCTGAAACGGACCGCAGCCCTGGTGAAGCTGCTGTCCCGCCAGGGCTACCGCGTTGCGCTGGACGAGTTCGGCAGCGGACCATCCTCATTCGCCTGCCTGAAGCGGCTGCCCGTGCACTATCTCAAGCTCTATGGGGAGTTGGCGAGGCAATTGCGCCGGGATGAGATAGATATCGCCATCGTCGAATCCACGAACGAGTTGAGCAAGCGATTGAACATGACCGCCATCGCGGTTCAGGTGGAAACCAAGCGCGCCGCCAATGCCCTGAGAAAGATCGGTCTGGAGTTAGGCCAGGGCGACGCCCTGGGCGAAACGCGCCCTCTGGAGGAGCTGATCGAGGACCTGCCTTCTCCTTTCAAGAACTAGTCTCGATGCCGCAAGAGGCGGCAGGTTCCTGGCCCGGGTCGATAATTCAGACGACAGCTCACTGGAGCTTGCTCGTCTCACCGCCGGTGGGAACGGGGTGTCCTGCGTGCGGGTTGCGCTGCAGGCTTCAGCGCACGCTGAACGTCGCCGTCGGAATGAATTCCGACCCACAAGCGGGTTCTCCCGCAGTCTAGCAGGATGTTGAAAAACGCCATCCTGGCCTTTTTCAACGCGCCGAGCACGGCGCATGTCCGCTACTCGGCTACGCCGAATCAAGCACTTACAGTGCTTGATTCGCGGCGAGACATCCCTGTCCC
>JBAUWJ010000231.1:0-1896 GCA_049583715.1 Arenicellales bacterium
CATGGTATCACCATCCACCGCGCAGGCTCCTTGCCGACTCGCGCGGAAATCAGCCGAGGCTTGGCGCCGCCTCTGCCGATGAGATACATCCGAGGCGTTGTTCCCCCCTCACCCTGACCCTCCCCGCTGGGGAGAGGGAGGATGTGGGGCGGGCTTCGCCCGTCCCCGTTTCGAGTCAGAATGAATTCTGACCCACAGGGGCTTCGGCATTCATCGACCGCTCCTTGAAACACGGAATCGTTCCCGGATGAAGAACCCCCTCTCCCGCTGGCGGGACGACTCCAGGGACGGAGGAGGTAGAGCGAAGCCTGGAGCCCGAGCCGAGAGGGAAGGGTGAGGGCAATGGAATGCAGCCCCGGCACAACCCATTGGGTGCCCACGCGCGCGTGGAACCGGGAAGGGCGAAAACCCGGCGCCAAGCACTGCCCCCCACCCCCATCCCCCTGGTCGGCGAGAGAGGGAGTGTTTGCTACATCCGTTTCGCGATTTCCTCGAGCATCACTTCCGTGGTGCCGCCGCCGATGGACTGCACGCGGGCGTCGCGGACCATGCGCTCGATGGGGGATTCGCGCATGTAGCCGGAGCCGCCGTGAAACTGCTGGCAGTCGTACATGACGCGGTTCACCAGCTCGCCGCAGTAGGCCTTCACCATCGACACTTCCTTGACGCATTCGCGCCCCTGGGCATCGAGCCAGGCAGCGTGACAAACGAGCTGGCGGCCGGCCTCGATCTCGGCGGCGCGCCGGGCCAGGCGCTGGCGCACAACCTGTTTGTCCCACAGCGATCCACCGAAGGCCTTGCGCTGGCGGACGTAGTCGAGGGTGAGTTCGATCGCCCGCGCTGCTTCGCCCATGGCCTGCGCGCCGAGCACGATGCGCTCGTTCTGGAAGTTGCGCATGATGGCGTAGAAGCCGCGGTCGACCTCTCCGAGGACGTTGGCGCCCGGGACCCGGCAGTCCTTGAAGACCAGCTCGGCGGTATCGGAGCTGCGCCAGCCCATCTTGTCCAGCGCCCGGCCCACCGTGAAGCCCGGCGTGCCCTTCTCCACCAGGAACATCGTGATCCCTCTCGAGCCCCTGGCGTCGGGATCGGTGCGCGCCGCGACGAAATACAGGTTCGCGTGGACGCCGTTGGTGATGAACATCTTGCTGCCGTTGATGAGCCAGTCGTCGCCGTCGCGCCGCGCCGAGGTTCGAAGGTGGGCAACATCGGAGCCCGCGTCGGGCTCCGTCACCGCCACCGCGGTAATGATCTCACCGGCGATCACGCCCGGCATGTAGCGGGTAAGCTGCGCCTCGCTGCCGGCGTGGGCCAGGTGGGGCGACGCCATATCGGTGTGCACCAGGACCGTGATGGCGAAGCCGCCGTAACCGGAGCGTCCCAGCTCCTCCGCCAGCACGACGCTCGCCAGGGTATCCAGCGCCGAGCCGCCGTATCTCTCCGGGTAGCGTATCCCCAGATAACCGAGCTCACCCATCTGGCGCAGCACGCTGCGCGGCGTCGCCCCCTCCTGCTCCCAGGCGTCGGCGTGGGGAATGACCTCGCGGGCGATGAATCGCCGAAGCTGGTCGCGCAGCATTTCATGCTCGGGTGTGAAGTAAGCGCTGTCCGTCATGCGTGGATCTCCCGCCAGCCGCCGCTCTCCCGGATCCGGCCGTCGTCGCGGAGCTTGATGAGGTGAGCCAGCAGGGAGCGCCGGGCGACGCCGTGCATGGCGGTCGGAACGTCGTCATAGACCGATGGGAGCAGCACATCCTCCGTGGCCGGACCGAGCCGGCGCACCGCGTCGAGCACCTTGGCCTCGCGCTTCAGGCGATGGTTGACGATCCGGTCGATGACCGCGCCCGGGTCGGCCATCAGGAAGCCATGGCCGGGGGCGATATGCGTGATCTCTTC
>JBAUWJ010000232.1:0-20400 GCA_049583715.1 Arenicellales bacterium
CCGGCTCGTTCTTCCATATCGCCGCCGCGGCTCTCGGCCTGTCGGCCTTGCTGGCGTCCTCGGCAGTGGCCTTCAGCACTGTCAAGTATCTCGGCGCCGCCTACCTCATATTTATGGGAATCCGGAGGCTCGCGCTGCGGGAGGAAGTCGTCGCGCCCGGCGCGGCCAGGCCGCGGAGTCTCGGCCGCATATTCTACGAAGGGATGCTGGTCAACCTGACGAACCCGAAGACCGCTCTCTTCTTTCTGGCGTTCCTGCCCCAGTTCGTGAATCCCGGGTTGGGTGGCGTCAGCCTCCAGATCGTGGTGCTGGGCGGCTTGTTTGCGGCCATGGCGGCGGTGAGCGATTCGGCGTATGCCTTGTTGACCGGCAGCATCGGTGGCTGGCTTCAGGGCCACGCGCGATTCGTGTCCCTCCAGCGTTACTTCAGCGGCGGGATATATATCGCTCTCGGCATGGCGACCGCCTTGAGCGGCTCCGGGCGTGTCAAGTAGAACAGCCGGGCTTCGCTGCGGAATAAGCGGCATACTACCGGTGCCGCACGGCCGGTATTGCAACACCAGGAGGACGTGACATGACCAACGACGACCCGCAGGCTCTCGAGCTCGAGGGCGGCTGTACCTGCCGCGCTGTCCGCTACCGGCTCACGTCTGCGCCCCTGTTCGTGCATTGCTGCCACTGCCGCTGGTGCCAGCGGGAGACGGGATCGGCGTTCGTGCTGAACGCCCTGATCGAGGCCGACCGCATGATGCTGCTCCAGGGCGAGCCCGATGTCGTGCAGACGCCGTCTGAAAGCGGCAAGGGCCAGAAGATCGCCCGTTGTCCCGTGTGTCGCGTCGCGCTGTGGAGCAACTATTCGGGTGCCGGCGACGCCGTGAATTTCGTACGCGTCGGAACGCTGGATAATCCGGACCGCCTGCCGCCGGATATCCACATCTACACCCTGTCCAAGCAGCCCTGGGTCACGCTGGGGCCCGGCACGCCGGTCGTGGAGGAATTCTACGATATCGAGAAGTACTGGCCGAGAGAAAGCCTCGAACGCCGCCGCCACTTGCGCGCCACAAAGCAAGGCTCCTGAGGGCGCGACGACGGGACGAGGATGTCGTTCCCGCCGCCCGGGGCTACAATCCAGGGGCTTTCACCGCCAACCCGCTCGGAGAGCTTCCAACGTGGAAATTTCCTGGCTGCTGTTCCTCGCCGCATCCGTCGTCCTGATCGCCACGCCCGGCCAGGACCTGATTCTCGTCATGTCCAGAGCCGTGACCCAGGGCGCCAGGGCGGGCGTCGTCACGGCCCTCGGTGTCAGCTCCGGCTTGATGGTTCACACGGTCCTCGCCACCCTCGGGCTGGGCGTGATCCTCAGGACCTCCGAATGGCTGTTCTTCGCGATGAAGATCGCCGGCGCCGCGTACCTCGTCTACCTCGGCATCCGCTCTCTCCTGTCGACGCACGGCAAGCTCGCGCTGCATGAGTCCGAGACCCGCAGCCTGCGCCGTCTCTATCTCGATGGCGCGCTGTCCAACATTTCCAATCCGAAGATCGCCGTCTTCTACCTGGCCTTCCTGCCGCAGTTCATTCACGTGGATGCGCCGGACCCGACGGCCTCGCTGTTCATGCTCGGCCTGTCCTTCGCCGTCCTGACGTTCCTGATCAAGGGACCGCTCGGCATCGCCGCGGGACGGCTTTCCCTGTGGATCCGCAGGAGACCTGCGGTACTCGACTGGCTTTTCCGTACCAGCGGCGTGGTCCTCATCGGACTCGGGGTCAGGCTCGCCCTGGAACGGCGTGCATGAGATGGGGATTACCCTCGACCAGGGGATCCTGTTCGCGCTCGTTGCCCTCATCTTCGCGTTTCTGCTGTGGGGACGCTTTCGCTATGACGTCGTGGCTTTCTCGGCCCTCGTGGTCGCCTGCCTGCTCGGCGTAGTTCCGAAGGACAAGCTGTTCTCGGGCTTCGGCCATCCGGCGGTGGTGATCATCGCGCTGGTGCTGATCGTCAGCCGCGGCCTGTACCGGTCGGGGGCCATCGAAATGCTGGCCCGCCGGCTGACCGGCGCCTCGCGCGGCCTCAATGCGCACATCGCCATCATGGCGGGCACGGCCGCCCTGCTGTCCACGGTAATGAACAACGTGGCCGCCCTGGCGCTGCTCATGCCGATGGACATTCAGGCGGCCCAGAAGGCGAAGCGCAGCCCCGCCCTGACGCTGATGCCGCTGTCGTTCGCGTCGATTCTCGGCGGGATGGTGACCCTGATCGGCACGCCGCCCAACATCGTCGTCGCCACGTTCCGCGAGAATGCGCTCGGCGAGTCCTACCGCATGTTCGATTTCGCGCCCGTGGGCCTGGTCATCGCCCTTGCCGGCGTGTTGTTCGTGGCCCTCGTCGGCTGGCGGCTGATTCCCGTCGAGCGCAGCAAGGTCAGCACCGCGCAGGAGCTCGAGAACTTGAGCGGCTATATCGCCGAGCTCAAGGTCCCGGAATCCGCCGATATCGTCGACGAGGTCCTGCGCGATCTCGACACCTTGGCCGAAGACAACGACGTGCAGATCCTGGGCCTGGTGCGGCGCGGCAAACGCCTGCCCGGCGCCGCGCGGCGGGAGACCGTGCGCAAGAACGACTTGATCGTGGTGGAGGGCGGCCCTGAAGCCATCGAACGGTTTGCAGGCGCCGCGGGGCTGAAGCTGAGCGGCACTGACAAGCATTCCAAGGCGACCTCGGGCACCACGGCATTGACGGAAGCGGCCGTGCCCGACGGGGCGCGCATCGCCGGCCGGTCCGCGGCGGGCGTGCGACTGCTGCATCGCCACGGTGTGATCCTGCTCGGCATCTCGAGAAAAGGCACCCAGATCCGTGAGCGGCTGCGCCACGCGATCATAGAGCCGGGGGACCTGTTGCTGCTGCTCGGACCGGAGGAGCAGCTGCCGGACGTCATCGAGTGGCTCGGCTGCCTGCCGCTCGCGGAGCGCGGCCTGGACGTCATCCAGCGCGGCAAGGCCTGGATCGCGATAGGGGTGTTCGCCGCGGGCATCGCCGCCGCCAGCCTCGGGATCGTGTATCTGCCGCTGGCGTTGGCGGCTGTCGTGGTGGTCTACGTGCTGCTCGGGATCGTGCCGCTGTCCCGGATCTACGAGTCGGTGGAGTGGCCGGTGATCGTCCTGCTCGGCTCGATGATTCCGCTCGGCGCCGCGTTGGAGGCCAGCGGCGGCACGGCTCTCATCGCCCGCGAGGTGGTGGCCATGACCTCCGGTTTGCCCGCCCTCGCGGTGCTGGCGATTTTGATGATCGTGACCATGACCCTGTCGGACGTCCTCAACAATGTCGCCACGGCATTGATCGCGGCGCCCATCGGCCTGGACATCGCGAGCCGGCTCGGCGCCAATCCCGACTCGTTCCTGATGGCGGTGGCGGTCGCGTCGTCCTGCGCCTTTCTCACCCCGATCGGGCACAAGAACAACACCATCATCCTGGGACCGGGAGGCTACCGGTTCAGCGACTACTGGCGCATGGGCCTGCCGCTGGAGATTCTGGTGGTGCTTGCGGGGGTTCCGATGATCGCGTACATCTGGCCCCTGTAACCAACGACGAGCCGCGGCGTGCTATACGTGCTCAAGACACTGGGATTGTTCGCCCTCACTGCGATCGCGGAAATCGCGGGCTGCTACCTGCCCTATCTCTGGCTGAAGAAGGGCGCCTCCCCGTGGGTGCTGCTGCCGGCCGCCGCCAGCCTCGCGGTGTTCGTCTGGCTGCTTTCACTGCATCCGACCGCCGCCGGCCGCGTCTACGCGGCCTACGGCGGCGTTTATGTCAGCGTCGCCATCCTCTGGCTGTGGGTGGTCGATGCGGTGCGGCCCACGCCCTGGGACGTCGCCGGCGTGCTGATCTGCCTGGCCGGCATGGCGGTGATCATGCTCGGGGCTCACGGTGCTTGAGCCGGCTCGCTACACCATTGCTCCGGGCGGTCTTCCGTGAAGAGACCCGGGCAGAATACCGGGGCGGGCGTGCTTTATAATCGTCCCTTCATGTCCGGCAATATCCCAATCTCCGAGCGGCTGATCGTCGCTCTCGATTACCCCACGCGGCAGCGCGCCCAGGAGCTGGTGGAGCGACTCGGGGATGCCGTGAGCTTTTATAAGTTAGGTCTCGAGCTGTTCATGGACGGCACCTGCTTCGAGCTCGTGGACTGGCTGCGGGACCGTGACAAGTCCGTGTTCGTGGACCTCAAGTTCTTCGACGTTCCGGCGACGGTCGGCCGGGCGGTGCATCGTCTCAACGGGCGGGGTATCCGTTTCACCACCGTGCACGGCAACGACGCCATGATGCGTGCCGCCGCCGAGGCCAAGGGGGATCTTCAGGTCCTGGCCGTCACGGTGCTCACCAGCCTGGACCGGGGGGATCTCGACGATCTCGGCTTCGACTGCGACGTCGAGAAGCTCGTGATCTCCCGGGCCCGGCGCGCCGTGGCCTGCGGCTGCGACGGGGTGGTGGCTTCCGGCCAGGAAGCGCGCGCGCTGAGGCAGGCATTGGGTACGGGCTTCCTGGTGGTCACGCCGGGCATCCGACCGGTCGTCAACGACGACGACCAGAAGCGGACCGTCAACGTCGCACAGGCCTTCGAGTATGGTGCCGACTACATCGTGGTCGGCCGTCCCATCCGCGATGCCGACGATCCCGTGGCAGCGGCGCGGCAGATCCAGTCCGAGATCGCCTCCGTCGTTGCCTGATCCGCTTCGACAGGCCCCGACGGGCATGAACCCTTGAGCAACGACCGGCTGATCAAGGCGCTGCTGCGCCAACCCGTCGACCGCACCCCGGTCTGGATCATGCGCCAGGCCGGCCGTTACCTGCCGGAGTACCGGGCCACCCGCGAGAAAGCGGGCGACTTCCTGACCTTGTGCAAGACGCCCGAGCTCGCCTGCGAGGTCACGCTGCAGCCCTTGCGGCGATTCCCCCTGGATGCGGCGATCATCTTCTCCGACATACTGACCATCCCCGACGCCATGGGGCTCGGCCTGTCGATCGAGGAGGGCAGGGGCCCGGTGCTCGAGCACCCGGTCCGAAGCGCCGCCGCCATCGACAGGCTCCACGTGCCGGACCCGGAGGCGGAGACCGGATATGTCATGGACGCCATCCGACTGGTGCGAAGGGAGCTCGCCGGCACGGTGCCCCTGATCGGATTCGCCGGCAGTCCCTGGACGCTCGCGACCTACATGGTGGAAGGCGGCGGCAGCCGCGAGTTCTCCCGCGTCAAGACCCTGATGTACGACCAGCCCGATGCCCTGCATCGACTGTTGAAGATTCTTGCGGATTCCGTCACCTTGTACCTGAACGCGCAGATCGCCGCCGGCGCCCAGGCGGTAATGCTGTTCGACACCTGGGGCGGCGCGCTGAGCCCCGGGGACTACCGGGCTGTCTCGCTGGAGTACATGAAAGACATCACCGCGGGCCTGGCCGGCCCCACCGGCGAGTCGCCGGTCCCCGTGATCCTCTTCACCAAAGGGGGAGGCGGCTGGCTGGAGGAGATCGCCGCCAGCGGCTGCCAGGCCGTGGGCCTGGACTGGACGGTGGACATCGGCGAGGCTCGCGCCCGTGTCGGCGATAGGGTGGCGCTGCAGGGCAATCTCGATCCCAGTGTCCTGTATGCCTCGCCGGAGCACATCCGGGAGCAGGTGGCAGCCATCCTCGAAAGCTTCGGCCATGGCCCCGGCCACGTGTTCAACCTCGGGCACGGCATCCACCCCGGCATCGATCCGGCACACGTCGCGGTGATGGTGGACGCGGTTCACGAGATGAGCGCAAGGTATCATGAGATAGAGAAACAGGCTGCGCCGCGCCCTGGAGATGCATGAGAAACCGGCCACCGCTTTCTCGAAGCCCCATGGGAAACTCCTTACGATGAAATCAGAACGACAAGCCACCAAAACGATGAATCGAAGCCTCGACCAGCGCCTCGGCGATATCGACCTCGATTACCTGGCCGAAGAGCAGGCCACGGTCCGGGCGCGGATCGAGCAGACGGGCCTCGACGACGCGGCGCGCGAAGCCATCGTGGGACAGGCGCGGGGATTCGTGCGGGCCATCCGGGACGCCGAACGGGCGGAGCAGGGCCTCGATGCCTTCATGGCGGAGTACGACCTGTCCAGCGAGGAGGGCATCGTCCTCATGTGCCTGGCCGAAGCGCTGCTGCGCATTCCCGACGGCGAGACCGCCGACAAGCTGATCCGCGACAAGCTCGCCAAGGGCCATTGGGACGAGCATATGGGGCGCAGCGACTCGACGTTCGTGAACGCCTCCACCTGGGGCCTGATGCTGACCGGGCGCTTCGTGAAACTCGGCTCGAAGACCCAGGCTCATCCCTCGAATTTTCTCAAGGGCATGGTGAGCCGCCTGGGCGAGCCGGTGCTGCGGGTCGCGATGCGACAGGCCATGGAGATCGTGGGCCGCCAGTTCGTGCTCGGCGAGACCATCACCCAGGCGCTGAAGCGCAGCCGGGAGCCGGCCAATCGCCGCTACTGCTATTCCTACGACATGCTGGGCGAGGCGGCACTCACCGCCGGGGACGCGCACCGCTTCCTCGAGAGCTACCTCGACTCCATCGAAACGATCGGGGGGCAGAGCGAGGTCAAGAACGCCGGGATCTCGGTGAAGCTCTCGGCGCTGCATCCCCGCTACACCTTCTGGCAGGGTGAGCGCGTCGAGAAGGAACTGGTGCCAAGGCTCCTGGAAATCGCCGGTGCGGCCAGGCGTCACGACCTGTGGGTCGCGGTGGACGCCGAGGAGGCCGATCGCCTCGGGCTGTCCCTGCGAATCTTCGAGAAGGTGGTCAGGGACGACACACTGAAGGACTGGAACGGCCTCGGCATGGTCGTTCAGGGCTACCAGAAGCGCGCCCTGCCGGTGCTGGAATGGCTGGCGGCCCTGGCCCGGGACATTGGCAGGTCCATCCCGGTCCGGCTGGTGAAAGGCGCCTACTGGGACACCGAGATCAAGCTGGCACAGATCCAGGGGCTCAGGGACTACCCGGTGTTCACGCGCAAGGTTCACACCGACGTTTCCTACATGGCCTGCGCGCGAAGCCTGTTCGAGGCGCGCGGCTTCCTGTACCCGCAGTTCGCCACGCACAACGCCCACACGGTGGCCGCGGTCCTGCATCTCGCGGGCAAGGATCCCTACGAGTTCCAGCGCCTCCACGGCATGGGTGAAGCGCTGTACGACCACCTGCTGGACCGGATGCCCGGGCTCACCTGCCGGGTCTACGCCCCGGTGGGCGGCCACGCCGAGCTCCTGCCCTATCTGGTCCGCCGCCTGCTGGAGAACGGCGCCAACACCTCCTTCGTGAACCGTGCCACCCACCGCGAGACGCCGGTAGAGGAGATCGTCACCGACCCCATCGCCGACGCCCTGGCCCATGACTGCGCGCCCCACCCGAGGATCCCCCTCCCCAAGGACCTGTTCGCTCCGGCGCGCGAGAACTCCGACGGTCTCAATTTCGCGGATCCGAACGAGCGCCAGGGGCTGATGGACACGCTGGCCCGGGAGTCCGCGTCGATGAGCCATGGCTATCCGATCATCAACGGCCGGGAGGTCAAGACCGACAAGCCCCGGACCGTCAGCAGCCCCGCGGACTACCGCAAGAAGATCGGCACCGTCGTCTGGACACCCCTGGAGAAAATCGGCGGCGCCGTGCGCCACGCCAGTGAAGGCTTCAAGCGGTGGCGGGATACCGATGTGGAGACGCGCGCGGGGATCATCGAGAAGATCGCCGACCTGCTCGAGGCCCACCGCTTCGAGCTCACCGCGTCCAGCGCCCTGGAAGGCGGGCGCATCCTGCTGGACGGCGAGGCCGAGGTGCGCGAAGCGGTCGACTTCTGCCGCTATTACGCTCACCAGATCCGGCAGAGGTTCACGAGACAGGTATTGCCAGGCCCCAGCGGCGAGGACAACACCCTTCAGATGTTCGGCCGCGGCGTGTTCGTGTGCATCAGTCCCTGGAACTTCCCCATCGCCATATTCACCGGCCAGATCGCCGCCGCACTGGCGGCGGGCAACGCGGTGCTCGCCAAGCCCGCCGAGCAGACCTCTCTCACCGCCGCCCGCATCGTTCGCCTGATGCACGAGGCAGGGGTCCCGAAGAACGTCCTGCACCTCGTGCCCGGGGATGGCTCGGTGGGTGCCGCGCTGGTGGAGCATCCCGACATCGCCGGCGTCGCCTTCACCGGCTCCACCGAGACGGCGCGGCGAATCCACAAGACCCTCGCGGACAAACCGGGTCCGATTGTGCCGCTGATTGCGGAGACCGGCGGACAGAACGCCATGATCGTCGACAGCTCCGCGCTGCCGGAGCAGGTCGTGAAGGACGCCGTACGCTCGGCGTTCGACAGCGCCGGCCAGCGCTGCTCGGCGCTGCGGGTATTGTTCGTCCAGGAAGACATCGCCCCGCGCCTGCTCGAGATGCTGTCGGGCGCCATGGCGGAGCTGGTGCTCGGCGACCCGGCGAATCTGAACACCGACATTGGACCCGTGATCGACCTCGAGGCCAAGCACGGCCTGGAGCGGCACGTCGACTTCCTCAGGAACAACGCGGAGCTGATCTACCGCTGCCCGCTGCCGAACGATCTCGCGAGCGACCTGTTCTTCCCGCCGCAGGTGTGGGAGATATCCAGCATCAGCCAGCTCGAGCGCGAGGTTTTCGGGCCCATCCTGCACGTGGTCCGCTTTGCCGCCAGCGAGCTGGATGCCGTGATCGACGCCGTCAACGCCACCGGCTACGGCCTGACCCTCGGCGTGCACAGCCGCATCCATGACACCGCGGACTACATCAGGCAGCGGGTCCACGTCGGCAACGTCTACATCAACCGGGACATCGTCGGCGCGGTGGTGGGCGTACAGCCCTTCGGCGGCCAGGGCCTGTCCGGGACCGGCCCGAAAGCCGGCGGCCCGAACTACCTCCCGAGGTTCGCGGTGGAGAAGGCCGTCTCGGACAACATCGCGGCCGTGGGCGGCAACGCCACGCTGTTGTCGCTCAACGACTGAGCCAGTCCGGCGGCGAGCCTACGCCGCCAGCATGAGCACGAGATAAAGGACGTACAGCGCCGCGTTGACGAACAGGTGCCAGACGGCGAGCTGTCTGCTCCTGAGAAGACGCAGCCACAGGGCGGCCGCGTAGGCGAGCAGTATCCCGACGAAGACTTCCCGCCGCGGCTCCCAGGGCGTGAGCAGGATGCCGACGGCCGGGAGCAGCGTGCCCTGGAATACCATGGCGCCGGTGATGTTACCGAAGGCCAGCGTGTCCCGGCCGCGGCGCGCCCACAGGATGCTGTTGACCTTCTCCGGCATCTCGGTCGCCACCGGCACAATGAGAAGTGACAATAGCAGCGTCGATACACCGGCAAGCTCCGCCACCTGTTTCACGCTGTGGATGAAGATCTCGGCCCCGATAATCAACAGGGCCAGGCCCACGGCGAGCTGACCGCTCGTGGAGACCAGGTTCCCCCCCAAACCCAGCCAGCCGGCGAACAGGGGACGGTCGGTCTCGGTCCCGTGTCCGGAGTCGACCAGTGCCGCCGATGCCCGAACCGTCAGCAGGACATAGATGAAGTAGACCAACCCCAGTGCGACGGCGAGGCTGACGCGAACGGAGGCGGCATGATGCGGAATGAACAACGCCGCCGTCGCCAGCGCGAAAGCCATCAGAAAGAAATCCAGGTCCCTGTCCAGCCCGCTCTTCTCCGGTGTCATGTGACCGGTGACACCCCGACGGCCCAGCACCGAAGCCGCCATCACCCCGAAGGTGAGCGTCGACAGCATCAAGGGCGCGCCGAGTATCGCGCCCACACCGATCTCCTCGTTGACCCGGGGGTCGCTGGTACCGGCGAGCAGCGCCAGCAACGGGATGATGCTCTCGGGCATGGCGGTGCCCACGGCGGCGAAAAGCGACCCCGTCACACCCTCGGAGATATGCAGCCGCGACCCGAGGTGCTCCAGGGCGTTGGTGAAGATTTCCGCCGCGCAGATGATGATGGCGAGCGCCGCGATCAGCTCGAGCATGGACACCCGGTTCGTCCCTTATGCGAAGACGATCTCGAACACATCCGCGTACTTGTCGGCGAAGTGCACCGTCATTCCGCGGGTCACCGGCTCCGGCAGCTCTTCGTAAGTGCCCTTGTTCGCCCCCGGCAGGATCACTTCCCGGATGCCGGCGCGCCTCGCCGCCAGGATCTTCTCCTGGATACCACCCACGGGGAGCACCTGGCCCGTGAGCGTGAGCTCGCCGGTCATGGCGATGCCGTTCTTCACCCGCCGCCGCCGCGCCAGTGACAGCAGCGCGGTCGCCATGGTGATGCCGGCGCTGGGGCCGTCCTTGGGCGTGGCCCCGGCCGGCACGTGCAGGTGCACGAAGGACTCGTCGAAGTAGCCGGGGTCGGCGCCGAACTTGCGCGCATTGCCGGCGATGTAGCTGTAGGCGATCTCGGCGGACTCCTTCATCACGTCGCCGAGCTGGCCGGTAAGCTTGAAGCCTCGCGACTGGCTATGGACACGGTTGGCCTCGACCGCCAGCGTGACACCGCCGAGCGGTGTCCATGCGAGGCCCGTCGTGACGCCGACGCCCGACATGCGACGCTCTTTCTCGAACACCGCCTTGCCGAGATAGCCCTGGATGTCCCCCGCCCGCACTCTCACCTTGTCGGCTTGCCCGCGCACGATCCTCAAGGCCGCCTTGCGCAGGACCTTGGCCAGCATCTTCTCGAGCTTTCGTACGCCGGCTTCCCGGGCGTAGTGCTCGATGATCCTGCGGATGGCGGCCCGGTCTATCCGCACCCGTCCCCGCCTCAGGCCGGACCTTCGAAGCAGCTTCGGCAGCAGGTGCTTTCGGGCGATGTCCAGCTTCTCGCTGGCGAGATAGCCGGAGAGCTGCACGACCTCCATCCGGTCCAGCAGCGGCGCCGGGATGGTGTCGAGCTGGTTGGCCGTGCAGATGAACAGCACCTTGGACAGGTCGAAGCGCAGGTCCAGGTAGTGATCCAGAAAATCGCTGTTCTGCTCGGGGTCCAGCACCTCCAGCAGCGCCGAGGCCGGGTCGCCGCGAAACGACGCGCCGACCTTGTCGATCTCGTCGAGGACGATGACGGGGTTCGAGGAGCCGGTCTCCTTGATCGCCTGGATGAACTTGCCGGGCATGGCGCCGATGTAGGTGCGGCGGTGGCCCTTGATCTCGGCCTCGTCGCGCATACCGCCCAGCGAAAAGCGGTAGAACCTGCGGTTCAGCGCCTCGGCGATGGACCGTCCGAGCGAGGTCTTGCCGACACCGGGCGGGCCGACGAACAACAGTATCGAGCCGGCGACCTCGCCCCGGAGCTTGCCGAGGCTCAGGAACTCCAGTATGCGCTCCTTGACGTCGGCGAGGCCCTCGTGATCGCGGTCGAGGATGTGCGCGGCCTGGTCCAGGTCCAGGTTGTCTTCGGTGTGCACGCCCCAGGGCAGCACGGTCAGCCAGTCGAGGTAGTTGCGCGTGACCGTGTATTCCGGCGACCCGACCTCCAGCACGGACATCTTCTGGAGCTCCTCGTCGACGCGCTTTTGCGCCGCCTCGGGCAGTGTCAGCGCCTCGATGCGCTCCTTGAACAGCTCGATCTCGGCGGTGCGGTCGTCCTTCTGGATGCCGAGCTCCTTCTGGATGTACTTGAGCTGCTCGCGTAGAAACACCTCCCGCTGGCGCGACTGCATCTCGTCTTCGACATGCTTGCGGATCTCCATCTGCGCTTTCGCGACCTCCAGCTCCTTCTTGAGAAGCACGAAGGACTTCTCGAGGCGCGATTCGATATCGACGGTTTCGAGTATCTCCTGCAGCTCGTCGGCCTCCGCGGTGGTCAGCGCCGCCGCGAAGTCCGCCAGGCGCGAAGGATCTCCCGGCCGGTAGTTCTGCAGAAAGATCTTGAGCTCCTCCCCGTAGAGAGGATTGAGAGGCAGCAGCTCCTTGATGGCGTTCAGGATGGCCGTGGTGTAGGCCTTGATCTGTACGGGGTCGACCTGGTGGTCGTCCTGGCCGTCGTCCCGGAAATATTTCACCCGCGCCTGGAACGGCGAGCGCCAGGAAATCCAGTCCTCGACCTTGAAACGCTGCTCTCCGGCCAGCACGACGTGTATCTGGTCCTGGTGGCGCTGCACCTGGTGAATGCGGCAGGCCGTGCCCATGGCGCGAAAGTCCTCCCATGACAGCTCGCCGATGTCCTTGTCGCCCGTGTATACCACGCCGACGACGTTCTGCTCAGCCGTCTGCGCGGCCTGCAGCGTCTCCAGCCACTGCTCGTTGGTCAGCAGCACCGGCATGACCTGGCCCGGGAAGAAGGGTCGCGACGGGTTGGGCAGCAGGTAGATGGCACCCGGCAATACATCGGCGGGACGTGCAAGCTCGGAGCCCGGATGCTGCTCGCCGGATTCTTCGGCGACCTCGGCTACGTGGGAAACGTCGTCGTTCATGGTCTCCTGCTGCGTTGGTGTTCTATGGGCTACATACGGCCGCGACACGGTGTATTCAAGGCGGGAAGACCCTGCCCGGCAATGATCCTTGCACGCTGTGGGTCGGGCTTCAGCCCGACAAGGGCTCTTGCCGTTCCACGCGCTGCGGTCGGAATGAATTCCGACCCACAGGGATGTGAAGGGGTGCCGGCGACTGCCAGGAGCGGGTCCAGACGACCCACAGTCGGGATTCGACCCTGGGGCCTGTGGGTCGGTCGGATCTCGTTCCCGACGTTCTCCGACACTCCCCACGTCCCTGTGGGTCGGAATTCATTCCGACTGTCGCAGCACCTGCCATGTCGTGGCCTTGATGTCGGGGCGCGAAGCGAGGTAACCGATGAGGGCGATGCACGCGCCGCCGGCCAGCGCCCCGAGCAGCCACAGCCCGACGCTCCAGCGGTAGGGAATGTCGAAGAGAAACTCGGCGAGACAGAATCCGATCGACCCGGCGGCGGCGGCGCCGAGCAGCGCCGCCAGCGCGCCCAGGGCCGCGAACTCGGACAACAGCCCGAGACGAAGCTGACGCTGCTGGGCACCCAGCGCCTTCAGGACGGCGATCTCGCGCCGGCGCTCGGCCCGCGTCGTCTGCACCGCCGCCACCAGAACGAGCAATCCGGCCAGCAGTGCAAAGAGGAAGATGAACTGCAGGGAACGGTCGATACGATCCATCAGGCGCCGCACCTGCTGGAGTATCGCGTCCACGTCGATGTCGGTCACGTTGGGAAATCGCCCCACCAACCGCGCGATCAGCCCCGCATCACCGGCCGGCAGGTAGAAGCTCGTGATGTAGCTGCCCGGGACTCCGTCCAGCAGGCGGGGTGGCACGAGCAGGAAAAAGTTGGGTCGAAAGGAATCCCAGGACACCTCCCGCAGGCTCTGCACGCGCACGTCGAAGGTCTTGTCCGCCACCCGGTACGTCAACGTGTCTCCGATCGACAAGCCGAGGGCGGCCGCGTAGTCCTTCTCCACCGACACCAGGCCCTGCTTCCACTGGTCCTTGCGCCACCAGCGCCCGGCGACCAGCTTGTTGTCATCGGGCAGCTTCTCCAGCCAGGAGAGGTTCGCCGCCCGTTCCACCATGTGGCGGGGGAAGCCTTTGCGGAAATCGTCAGGGTTGATGGGCTGTCCATCAATGGCGGTGAGGCGCGCGCGCACCAGCGGCGTCAGGCGGGTGACCTCGATGCCGCCGTCCTTCAGGAACGCCCTGACACCGGCGACCTGGTCCTGCTGGATGTTGATCAGGAAATGATTGGGTGTATCGGGGGGCAGCCGGTCCCGCCAGGCGTTGAACAGGTCCGCCCGCACCACGGTGAGCAGCAGGAGGCCCATGACGCCGATGCCCAGTGCGACCGTCTGTACCACCGTCGAGCCGCGGCGCCGTGCCAGGCTGCCGATGCCAAAGCGCCATGATGCCCCGAGCCCGCCGCGCCAGCGGGCCAGGGTGCGGACCATGGCCAGGGCTGCAAGGGCGAGCATGACGAGGGCCACGGCGCTTCCCCCCGCGATCCAGGCCGCGAGCCTGGGGTCGCCGGCCACCCAGAAAACGAAGCCGGTGATCACCGCGGCAGCCGCCCCGTACAGCACCTGCACCCGCGGTGGTACCGCTCCCAGCTCCCGCCGTATGACACGCATGGCGGGCACATCGCGCAAACGGGCCACCGCCGGCAGGCCGAAACCCATCACCGCCACCAGGCTCGCCGCCAAGCCTTCCAGCAGCGGCCTGAAGGACGGCCAGGGCAACGCCACGTTGACGAGGGTCGGCAGAATCCAGACCAGCACCTGCTGGGCGGCGTACCCCAGGATCGAGCCCGCCAGGCCACCCGCCAGGCTCAGCGCCAGGAGCTGACCAAAGTAGATGCGAAAGATCTCCGATTGCGTCGCCCCGAGGCAACGCATGATCGCGGCGTGGTCGAAATGTCTCCGGGCGTAGAACTGCGTCGCCCGCGAGATCGCCATACCGGCGAGCAGCACGCTGACCAGGGTGGCGAGGCCGAGAAAACGCGCTCCCCGGTCCAGCGCCGAGCGAAACCGGGGGGAGGCGTTGCGGACGTCCTCGAGCTCGCTCTTTGCCACGCCGTTCGCCAGCAGCCAGCGCCGCAGCCCGTCTATCCGCTTTGCCGGCCCGGCCAGCATCCACCGGTATACCACCCGGCTGCCCGGCCCGATGAGGCCCGTGGCATCGAGGTCCGCCTGGTTCATCATGACCCTGGGCGCAAGCACGAATCCGGTGCCGCCGCGATCGGGCTCGAAGGTGATCACGCCGGATAGGGTGAATTCCTTCCTGCCGAGCTTGATGCTCCGGCCCACGGCGGTTCCAAGGCGAGCCAGGAGCTCGGTATCCACCCATACCTCCCCCGCAGCCGGCGGGCCCGTCACGTTGCGGGAACCCTGGCCGGGGAGCGATACGCTGAGCACGCCTCGCAGCGGGTAACCCGGCTCGACGGCCTTGACATCGGTCAGCAGCGTCTCCCCTTGCTGCAGCACCACGCTGTGAAAGTTCGTCGTCAAGGTATGCTCCAGGCCGCGACGGTCGGCCTCGGCAATGAAATCACGCGGCGGCGGGTTGTCCAGGCGGACCACCAGGTCCGCCGCCAGCAGCTCGCTGCCTTGACTCTCCAAGGCCCGGTCGAGCCGGTCGCTCAAGGCGCTGACGGAGACCAGGCTGGCGGTCGCCACCACCAGGGCCGCCAGTACCACGCGGATGTCCCCGGCGCGCCACTCCCGGCGGAGCATGCGCCAGGCCATGAGCCAGGGGTTCACCCCGGCACCTCGCTCAGCCGTCCCTCGGACATGGAGAGCACCCGCGAGCAGCGTCCCCCGAGCGCCTGGTCGTGCGTCACCAGAATCAAGGTGGTGCCCTTCCTGTCGTTGAGGCGGAACAGGAGCTCCGCGACGCGGCCGCCGGTTTCCGTATCGAGGTTGCCGGTGGGCTCATCGGCGAACAGGATCTCAGGCTCCACGGCGAAGGCGCGGGCGATCGCCACTCGCTGCTGCTCGCCGCCGGAGAGCTGCGCCGGGTAGTGACCGGCCCGCCCGGAGAGCCCGACATCCTCGAGGTGCGCCCGGGCCAGCCCGGCGGCGTCGGCTCTGCCGGCGAGCTCCAGGGGCAGCATCACGTTCTCCAGTGCCGTGAGGCCCGGCAGAAGCTGGAAAGACTGGAACACGAAGCCGACCTTCTGCGCGCGAACCCGCGCCCGCCCGTCCTCGTCCAGCTCGTCGAGCCGTTGACCGGCCAGCCACACCGTGCCCGCGGTCGGCGTATCGAGGCCGGCGAGCAGCGCCAGCAGAGTGGATTTGCCCGACCCGGAAACCCCCACGACGGCCACGCTCTCGGAAGCGAAGACCTCGAGGGACACGTTGCTGATGATGGTCAACGTCCCCGACGGGCTGTCGACTTGCTTCGCCAGGCCCTCGGCTCGCACAATCGCCCGTTCAGTCATGGATGCAGGTCTCGAATGTTCAGTGTCAGGTGTTTGTTGTTCATGGCGGTACTTTCCTGCGCCGCGGCAGCGGCGGCCGGCGAGCACACGATCCTGGTGCTGGGAGACAGCCTGAGCTCCGGGCATGGAATCGATGAACGGCAGGGCTGGGTCAATCTGCTCCGCCACAAACTCGAAGCCAACGGCTACTCTTACAACGTGGTTAACGCCAGCGTCAGCGGCGACACCACGCAGGACGGCCTCTCGCATCTCGATGCCGCGCTCGAGCGCCACCATCCGGACATCGTCGTCGTGGAGCTCGGCGGCAACGACGGCCTGCGGGCCTTCGCCATAGACGCCATCCGCGCCAACCTGTCCCGTATCCTTCAAACCGTTCGCGCCAGCGGTGCCAGGATCGTTCTCGCCGGCATGCGCATGCCGCCCAACTACGGCCCCGCCTACACCGACGCGTTCGAGCGGATCTATCCCGAGCTGGCGAAGAAGTTCAACGCCGCCCTGGTGCCGTTCTTCATGCAGGGCGTCGCGTTGAGGCCCGATCTGATGCAGGACGACGACATCCATCCCAACGCCCGGGGGCAGCCATTGCTGCTGGCCAACGTCTGGCCCGTGCTGCAACCACTGCTCACCCAATGAACGTTCCCTGTCGATGGCGACGCCTTGCCGGTCCCGCCCGCAGGGCGCCGGGGAATGGGCACCCCGCGATTGTAAGGTATAATCGCGTGGTACCCTGCATGTCTCGCAGCTCCCTCTCGCAACAGGACCCATTCAGCACTCCTGTGCGCTTCCGGTGTTCGACATAGCCAGTCGAGATGATTAACTTCGACCAGATCACCCGCACCGTCTACGTCGGCACCTATCCCCAGGGGCCCCTGGACATCGACCGCCTTCGCAACGGTCCGCGGATCACTGCGGTAATCAACCTGCAGTCCGATCTCGACATGAAATTTCTGCGCGTCGATTGGACCCGGCTCGAGAAATACTATGCGCGCCGGGACATGGCCGTGTACCGGCACCCTATCCTGGACTTCGATCCAGGCGACCTGCGCCTGCACCTCCGCGAGGCGGTGGCCCACGTCGGCGAGCTCGAATCCGTGGGCCATCGCATCTACATCCATTGCACCGCCGGCGTGAACCGCGCGCCGGCCGTGGCCGTCGGCCACCTGGCGTGGAACCTTGGCTGGGGCGTGGAGAGCGCCTACGAGTTCGTGCGCGAGCGCCGCATCTGTAATCCCTACCTGGACGCCATCCGGGACGCGGACTGATGGACCGGCCGGTGATCCGGGCCCGGGGGCTGCGCAAGTCCTTCGGGGCAGCGGAGGCGGTTCGCGGCATCGACCTCGACGTGCGGCGCGGCACCTGCTTCGGACTGCTGGGACCGAACGGCGCGGGCAAGACCACCACCATCAGGATGATACTCGGCCAGTCGCCCTTCGACGGCGGCAGCCTCGAGGTGTTCGGCGAGACGATGCCGGAGTCCGCCCGCGCGGTGCGGCGACGGATCGGTGTGGTGCCGCAGTCGGACAACCTGGATCCGGATTTCAGCGTCAGGGAGAACCTGCGCGTGTACGCCGGCTACTTCGGCCTGTCCGGCGACGTGCTGGCGGAGCGCATCGACCGCCTGCTGGAGTTCGTGGCGCTGCGGGACCGTGCGGGAAGCAAGATCGACGCCCTGTCGGGCGGCATGAAGCGGCGCCTGGTCTTCGCCCGGGCCCTGATCAACGATCCGGAGCTGCTGGTGCTCGACGAGCCCACCACCGGCCTGGACCCGCAGGTCAGGCACCTGATCTGGTCGCGGCTGCGTGAGCTCAAACACACCGGAAAGACGCTGCTGCTCACCACCCACTACATGGAGGAGGCGCAGCGGCTGTGCGACGAGCTGGTCATTATCGACAACGGCCGCATCCTCGCCGGCGGCTCGCCCGGCTCCTTGATTCGCGAGCACATCGAGCCCGAGGTCCTGGAGCTCCAGGGTCGACCGGAGCGGATACGCGAGGTGCTGAACGGCCTCGAGGTGCGCATGGAATCCGTCGGAGACACCGTGTACGTCTACACTGCCGACGCCCCGGCGCTGATGGACCAGTTCAAGGACGATCCGTCCCTCAACGTGATGCGGCGCAGCGGTACCCTGGAGGACGTGTTCCTGAAGATCACCGGCCGCGAGCTGCGCGAATGAAGGACACCGTGACCGGTGCTTTTGGCGGGAGAAGCAGCTACTACCGGCTTCCCGTGTTGCGCCCGGAGGCGCTGGCGGTGTGGCGGCGCAACGTCCTGGTGTGGCGCAAGCTCATCGCGCCGAGCCTTTTGATCAACTTCGGCGAGCCGCTGATCTACCTCCTGGGACTGGGTCTCGGGCTGGGCCTTTTCATCGGCCGGATGTCCGGCCTGCCCTATCTCACCTTCCTGGCATCGGGGATCGTCGCCTCCTCGGCCATGAACACGGCGAGCTTCGAGGGGATGTACTCCGTGTACACGCGCATGGTGCCGCAGCGGACCTACGACTCCATGCTGGCGACCCCTTTGGACGTCGACGACATCATCGCCGGCGAGATGCTGTGGTGCGCCACCAAGGGAACCATCGCCAGCGCCGCGATCCTGCTGGTGGCGTGCGCCCTCGGAGCCGTGCAGCATGTCGTGGCCGTGCTCGCTGTCCCCGCGGCTTTTCTGATCGGCCTGTGCTTCGCCGGGCCCGCCATTGTGATGACCGCCTTCTCCAGGGGGTACGATTTCTTCAGCTACTACTTCACGCTGGTCATCACGCCGATGTTCATGTTGTGCGGCGTCTTTTATCCGACCACCTCCCTGCCGCACTGGCTGCAGAGCGCCGTACAGGTGCTGCCGCTCACCCACGCCGTCGCCCTGGTCCGTCCGCTGGTGGCGGGACAGGCATTGACTGATCCCGGGCTGCATATCCTGGTCCTGCTCGCGTATGCGGCGGTGTGTTACTACTTCGCCGTGATACTGGTAAGAAAGCGGCTCATCGTGTGAGGTGTCCTGCGCGGCCGGGGCGGCGCCTGCAGTTGCGCGGGCACCGCCCGCCCGTTTCCTGCTATCGTTGCCGCCCGGACAAGAGCACTATCACGCACCCCACCCATGCTGATGCTGCCGCCGCTCACTACCGGCACCCTGATCCAGCGCTATAAGCGCTTCCTCGCGGACGTGGAGCTGCCGGGCAGGGGCCTTGTCACCGCGCATTGCCCCAACACCGGCTCCATGGCCACCTGCTGGAAGCCCGGAGCGCCCGTCCTCGTGAGCCACAGCGACAACCCCGCGCGCAAGCTGCCGTGGACCCTGGAGTGCGTGGACATGGGTCGCGGCTGGGTGGGCGTCAACACCGGCCGGGTCAACCACGCTATCCGGGCGGCGATCGAGCAAGGCGCCATTGGCGGGTTGGGGACTTACACCAGCATCCGGAGCGAGCCCCGGGTCAGCTTCGACGGCCATCCACCTTCCCGGTTCGACCTGCTTCTCGAGCGCGACGACGGGCCGGGCTGTTATATTGAGATCAAGAACACGACTTTCCTGGTGGGCGATGCAGTGATGTTCCCAGACGCCGTCACGGAGCGCGGACGCAAGCACCTCGAGCTGCTGACGCTGGCCGCGGCGGCGGGATGGCGGGCCATCATACTGTTCGCCGTGAACCGCCCGGAAGGCCGATGGTTCGAGCCCGCCGCCCACATCGACCCACAGTACTCGGAGACCCTCGTCCGGGCCGTCGATGCAGGCGTCGAGGTGATCGTCGCCCGCCTCGAGCACAGGGGGCAGACACTGCGGGTAACCGGCTCCGTCCGGTTCGCGGGGTGAGAATGAGCGCGCGCGAGAACGTGCTGCAGCGCGACCCCGTGAGCCACGGCCTGTGGGCGCACAGCGCGACTGCGGCGCCCCCTTGCGAGCTGTTGTCCGGGCCTCTCGAGGTTGACGTCGTGGTGGTGGGCGCGGGGTTCACCGGCCTGGCCGCCGCGCTCCGGCTCGCGGAGAACGGCGCGTCCGTGGCGGTGCTGGAGGCCCAGAGCATCGGCTACGGCGCCTCCGGGCGCAACGCGGGGCTGGTGAACGCCGGCCTGTGGTTGTCGCCGGACGAGATCGTCAAGCGCCTGGGCAACGAGTACGGCGAGCGCCTGATGAGCGCCCTGGGCGACGCGCCGACGCGGGTATTCGAGCTGATCGAGACGCACGGCATGCGCTGCGAGCCGCGGCGAACCGGCACCTTGCACTGCGCGCACTCGCCATCGGGCTTCGAAGAGCTGCGGCAGCGGGCCGGGGAGTGGACTTCTCGGGGCGCCCCTGTCGAGCTTCTGGACCGGCAGGCCGCGGCCCGCAAGATCGGCACCGACCATTTCCACGGCGCGTTGCTGGACCACCGGGCCGGCACCGTCCAGCCCCTCGGCTACGCGCGCGGACTGGCGGCGGCCGCGGCCAGGGCCGGAGCCCGGATCTTCGCGGCTGCCC
>JBAUWJ010000233.1:0-3277 GCA_049583715.1 Arenicellales bacterium
CTTCAAATCGTTCGATGTGTTTCTGAAGGCAGGAGGAGTCAATCAAGGTATCACAGTGACTCCCGAACACGGCGGTGGAGAGGAGATGATTGATGCGATTCGGGATCAGCTACTGGAGTTCAGCAAGCATGTACGCGGCGAGGACAGCAAGATTGCGGACGCCAGTGTCGCATTGAAGAGCGTAGGGGTAATCGACGAGTGTACGGCACGTCGGCGCTGGCCGAAGTCGGTCGGTTTAGGAGCTGAGGGTAGACGTGCTGTGGTGACCGGTGCCGGAGGATTCATCGGAACCCGCTTGGTTGAGATGTTGCTGGCCCAAGACGCGCGCGTATTGGCGTTGGCGCACAGGCCTCAGACATGTATCAGGCTTGTGAGATCGGATGTACCTGTCGAGCTCGCCAACGTCTGTGATGAGCGACGAATGAATGAGGTTCTCGCTGGTGGCGGTGACGTGCTATATCACTGCGCAGTCGGAGCCCTTGACAGGGAAGACGTACGGAACACTATTGTTCGAGGGACGATGAATGTCCTCCGATGCGCAGAGGGAGCCGGGTTTCGCCGCGTAGTTGTTTTCAGCAGCATGCTGGCGCTGGGCAACCCGAAGGCCGACGGAGATGTTAAGGATCACGACGCTCCCAATGCCTCGGATTTCGATTATGCGAACGCCAAGCGGGAGATGGAGGCCCAGTGCAAGAGGTTCGCGAAACAAAGCAGACTCGAAGTTGTCATTCTCAGACCGACTTGCGTGTTCGGGCCATTCGGGAAGGATTTCGGCTCCGCCCACCTTGACCGGCAATCTTCAGGTGAGTTTTTCCTCCTGGAGGGTGGTCGGGGCCTGGCCAACCTGGTTTATGTGGACAATCTCGCTGAGGCGGCAATCCTGGCTGGGACCGCGCGTTGTGAATCCGGGTCGACGTTCATTATTAACGAGGAAGAGTGGCCATGTACGTGGGCTGAGTTCTTCCTGCCGCTGATACGTCTTGCCTTTGGGGCTGGCACGGTCATCCCTGACCTTTCGCGAGAAGAACTGACTGCTCTCGCGAAAGAGCACCGTCGCAGACGAAGTTTTCCCGAGGTGCTGAGGCAGGCTGTCCGGAACTATCCTGCGTGTGGTGAATGGTTGGGAGATAGTCGCTTGTTTCAACTCTGGCGTCAGCGCCAGATCTTCTTGCGTTCCAACGAGGGAACGAGTACTGAAACGGTACGCTCGGAGGGGGCCATCGATGGAGGAAGTAACTCCCTGAAACACCAACTGCGGGAGAAGGTTTTGCGTCTTCGCCACTTCCCCTACGGGGGGTTCTACACGAGCTTTTTCGACAGCCAGGCGGTATATCGTTCGGATGTTGCACGCGCCACGCTTGGTTGGCGACCTTCTGTTGATCGAGTTGCGGCCATGAATGCGACGCTCGAATGGGTGGAACGGGCATATCCTTTAGGGGATCCGAAGGGAGTTGATGTCTGCTCGCGCCTATAAAGCCGTTCACCCTCTTCGCCGTCAGGTCGAAGGCAAATGAGCAGCTCACCAGTAGTCAGCGTTGTCATACCGGCGTTCAATGCTGCCCAGACGCTCCGCGAGGCCGTGTCGAGTGTCCTTTCGCAATCGTTCGGTGCACTCGAATGTCTTATCGTGGACGACGGGTCTGGCGACGGCACCGCTGTGCTCGCTTCGCGTCTGGAAAGGGAGGACAAGCGTGTTCGGGTCTTCAGTCATCAGGAGCATGCGAATAGAGGAGTAGCGGCCTCGAGAAATCTCGCCATCGATCATGCCCGAGGTAATTTCATCGCCTTCCTGGATGCAGATGATGCGTGGCTTGGGGACAAGTTGGAAGCTCAGCTGGAGATCATGCGAGCAATGCCCGAGGTGGGTTTGGTGTTCGGTGACGTCTATTGCTCATTTCACCCGCAAGTCTCCGCACCAATGGCGTGTCAGGAACTACGCAGAGACCCCTTCAGAGCGACCATCGCTGAAGAGCTCAACGATGACCCGGGTGCCGCATATCGTATGCTGAACCTCGATCCAGAGCCGTACCGGGTGATACCCTCTCCAACGCCCTTGATTCGTCGGAGCCTGCTCGAGGACGGACTTCGCTTTTACGGTCGGCCCAGGCTTAGTCTTCAGTATGAGGACTTCCTCATGTGGCGCATATTATCCACGCGCACGCGCTTTCATTGTATCAACCGGCCGTTGGCCATTTACCGTTTTCATGCGGACAGCTTCACGAGTCGATTTCACGCCACGAAGTCAGCGCTTGATCACCTCGTTGGCCTGGAGGAGGTGCAGGACGTGTTTCTGAGTCTGTGCAAGTCGCGCTTGAACGGTGCTCAGCAGCAAGAACTGATGGCTGCACACAGGCAACGCATCAAAGCGCACGCAAACGGGGTACCTTGGAAAAGGATTGTCGGGCTGTTGGGAATTGCGGTGCGTAACGGCGTGGTGTGTGACGTGATGCGGGCGCGTTTTGCTTTACTCAACTTTCAGATACGATTATTGGGAAGCAGAATGCTGCATCGGCTTGGGGTGGTCGGGTGAACATCCGACGTGCTTCGGCACTGCCCAACTTGGTCAACGGTTTTGGTCGACGATTATGCGGTCGATGACCATCGCCCAGGTACACAGCGCCGACCTCGGCGGTGGGGCCGAAGAGATGGCCTGGATGATGCACAGGCAATTTCGTGAGATGGGTCAGGACGCATACCTGTTCGTCGGTCGCAAGCATCGCGATGATCCGCACATCTTCGAATTGCCGGCAATTCAGCGCTGGAAGGGCGAGCATCGAGTCAAGCGGTTCTTGGAACGGTTGCTGGGTCTGCAGTATTTATATGCGCCGGCCAGCTCTCGGATTCTTGATTTCAGCCCTCGCCGGCCCACTGTCTTGTTGGTTCACAGTCTGCATGGCAGCGGCGGATATTTCGATATACTTGATCTCGTCACTTTGTCGCGAAAGCAGCCTACGTTTCTATATCTTCAGGATCAATGGCTCATGACAGGTCATTGTGCATATTCACTGGGATGCGAGAGGTGGAGAACAGCGTGCGGCAAATGCCCGAGTTTGGGTTTGTATCCCCCTTTGGCAAGGGACGGAACTCGCCTTAATTGGTGTAGGAAATGGTTTGCACTCAGGTGCTCGCAGTTGACAATCGGGTCGCCGGCCCGTTGGATTCTGGACCTAGCCGGTCGGTCGCCCATACTCTCGCGATTCGACCAGTTCTATATCCCGAATGCCGTTGATCTGAGCATTTTCAAGCCAGGGGACAAGCGCGCCGCGCGAGTCCGACT
>JBAUWJ010000234.1:0-1709 GCA_049583715.1 Arenicellales bacterium
CTCCAGCGCGACCTTCGCCTTGAAGGCCGCCGTGTAGGTCTTGCGCTTCGCTTCGCCCATCTCTTACTGCCCCTCTCGATTGAGCGGCAAGCTTAAACTTCTGTCCGATTTTCGGGGTCCACTATACAGAGGCTCTGGCGGTGGTTGCCTCAGCACCTAACCGCGGTGGCACGTATACCCAAGCCTCTCACGCCATCTTCTACGATCAGCAGGTGAGATTCGCCGAGGGTCCGGACGCGGACAAGGTAGTGCATGTGGAGAACGGCGCCTGGCTGCATCTCGGCAGCGAGCAGCAACTCAGCGGCCCTTATGGCAACAGCCCGCCGATCACAAATGAACGCGTTCTACGCCAGCCCGCCTATCTAACGATCGCGAAGCAGATCTCGGTCCCGCACGGCAACTCCGTGTTGGCGCTCGGCACGGTGGATCTGTACGACCGCGGCTCATTCAACACTGACCTCAGCGGCACGGGGTCGAACACTGTTATTCCCGGCAAGCCGATGATTCCAGACGCCAATGCGCCCTATCCGGCGCCGGCTGATATTGTGACCAGCCCTTATTCCGACCCCTACGCGGCGACACTTTCGACCCTCGCCGATTTCGAAAACCCCAATCCGGCCTTTACGCTCAACCCCAACGTGCCGCTGCAACTCGCTGTCGATGAGATCAACCCTGTATGCCACATCCACTGGCGTGTCACGACCGATCCCATCTTCGCGGGGGTCTCAGACCCGCTCTTCGGCGGGCTGGGAGTGGTCACGAATATCCCGTTCGAGCAGCGGAAGGCCAGGGTGATTGGCTACACGGCGGATTACTGGCTGCTGTCGAAAGACAGCTACCATTTCGACTATCTCGCCTACAACCAAAACATCTTCATGGATCTCGAGATTTTCTTGCCCAGCGAAAACAACTTCGTCCGACGGATATTTCCCCATGTGACAACCAATACGGTCAAGCGCGCGCCCGGCACGCCGACGGAGGCCCGGTACAGGGTACCTGGCGCCGCGTTCCCGAAGCACAATGGGCCAAACGCCTCGGAGAAAGAAACGGACGAGCACTCGGATGCGGCGGTGTAAAGGCCCGGTAATTTCCGTCCTGATTACCCACGATACTCAGCCGCGCCCAAGGCAACTCGACGGCCAAGTGTTTGTTTGGCCGTTGACGACTCCGCATCAAACGTGTTGCGGACGGTCCTGAGAATGCCATCCTGACTGCCGGCGGGCTCGGTCTTCTCGTGACCTGACGCGGAAGTCTTGCAATAACATAAGGTTAGCCGCGCCTGGAGTTAGCTGAGGATGGGTGCAACCCGCCTTCCGCGCAGCTAAGGCATTGATTTATCGTTGACTGGCACATGGAGGCAATGCATCGCCGGCGCCCTATTCCGGGGCACAAGAGAGCAGGCTCACGGCGGGGTGACGAGACAACGGGGCTCCCTCCCGCCAAGCTATGGCGGGAAGTTAGGTCGGATAACCGGAGGAGCCCACGATTGAAGAGCATGAGCGAGGCGACGTGTGAGATCAAGAGTCAGGCACTGTTCGACGAGCTCGCAGAGATCTTGGGGTTTGTGCAGCATGCCTTCCAAGGGTTCTGTTGCGTTGGCGGCCGAGCCGTCGGTTCCCTTAAGCTGGGCGTACGAGTGGTTACGTTGTCAGAGCTGACATGATCGACTTCAAAGGACACCGCTTCGAGAAAGAAATCATCTTGCTTTG
>JBAUWJ010000235.1:0-50429 GCA_049583715.1 Arenicellales bacterium
TTCTTGGCGAAGCCCATCTCGTGGGTCACACAGACCATGGTCATGCCTTCTTCCGCGAGACCGACCATCACATCCAGGACCTCCTTGATCATTTCGGGGTCGAGTGCCGAGGTGGGCTCGTCGAACAACATGATCTTGGGACTCATGCAAAGGCTGCGGGCGATGGCCACGCGCTGTTGCTGACCGCCGGAAAGCTGGCCCGGATATTTGTTTGCCTGATTGGCGATGTGCACCCGCTCGAGGTAGCGCATGGTGATCTCCTCGGCCTCCTTGCGAGGCTTCTTCGCCACCCATATCGGTGCGAGACAGCAGTTGTCGAGAACGGTCAGATGCGGGAAGAGGTTGAAATGCTGGAACACCATCCCGACCTCGCGCCGGATACGCTCGATGTTCTTCACCTCCTCCGTCAGCTCGATCCCTTCAACCATGATCTTGCCGCGCTGGTGCTCTTCCAGGCGGTTGATGCAGCGAATCATCGTCGATTTGCCGGATCCGGAAGGTCCGCACACGACGATGCGCTCGCCCTTCCTGACCCGAAGGTTGATGTCGTTCAGGACGTGAAACTGCCCATACCACTTGTGCATGCCCACGATCTCGATCATGGGCTGATCCGACTTGCCGGCAGCGGCCGCACTGGTGTTTGCTTCAGCCATGGTTTGGGTGCCTCTTTATCTGACGCATTCGCACGTTGCTCGATTGAGTGGGAGGTCGGTCGATTCGGCGGCTACCGCTTGTGGCCGGTGTGGAAACGGCGTTCCAGGTGCATGCTGTAGCGTGACATGCCGAAGCAGAACACCCAGTAGAACAGACCGGCAAAGAGGTAGCCCTCCGTCGCGAAGCCCAGCCACTTCGGATCCGTGATCGCGGCCTGAACGGTGCCGAGGAGATCCAGCAGGCTGATGATCGACACCAGGGTCGTATCCTTGAAGAGCTCGATGAAGGTCACCACCAGTCCGGGGATGACCAGTTTCAGGGCCTGGGGCAGGACGACCAGGGCCATCGACTTGGTGTAGTTCAGGCCGAGCGACGCGGCGGCTTCGGACTGTCCCTTGGGGATCGCCTGAAGGCCGCCGCGGACCACTTCGGCGACGTACGCGGACTGAAACAGCGCGATGCCGACCAGCGCCCGCAGCAGCTTGTTGATGTCGTAGCCGGCCGGAAGGAACAGGGGCAGCATCACCGAGGCCATGAAAAGTACAGTAATCAAGGGCACGCCGCGCCACAGCTCGATATGCGCAACACACAGGGACTTGATGATGGGCATATTGGAACGCCGTCCCAGCGCGAGCAGGATCCCGAACGGCAGGGCGCAGACGATGCCCACCGTGGACAGGATGAGGGTCAGCATCAGGCCGCCCCACTTGCTCGTTTCCTCGACCGGCATTCCGAACACACCGCCGTGAAACATGAAGAAGGCGAAGAACGGAAACACAAACAGGGTCACCAGGCCCAGCCACAGCTTGCCGGGGACGCGCGGCAGCATCAACAGTATCAGTAGCATCGCCAAAGTGACGGCCACCATGTCGACCCGCCATTGCTCGGCGCTCGGATAGAATCCGTACATGAACTGATTGACGCGCTGCGCCACGAAGACCCAGCAGGCACCCCCGCCGCTGCAGGCCTCCCGGGCGGTACCCGTCCAGTTGGCCTTGATGAAGGCCCACTGCACGACAGGGGGTATTGCCAGGTAGAGGATGTACAGCGTTACAAGCGTGAGCAGGCTGTTGGCGGGCGTCGCAAACAGGTTCTTTTTCAACCAGCCTATTGCGCCCACTTCGGATGCCGGCGGCGGCAGCTCGGGACGCTTTTCGAACTCGCTCATCGGTGTCATTTCCCCTGATTGGCTCGGCTAGCGTTCTATCAGGCGCTTGCGGTAGTTGTACCAGTTCATGATCGTGGAGATCAGCAGACTGATGGTGAGATACACCGCCATGGTCATGGCGATGATGATGACCGCCTGTCCGGTCTGGTTCAAAGTCGTCCCGGCGAACACGTTGACGAGATCCGGAAAGCCGATGGCGGTCGCCAGGGACGAGTTTTTGGTCAGGTTGAGATACTGGCTGGTCAAGGGCGGGATGATCACCCGCATGGCCTGAGGCAGCACCACCAGGCGCATGGTGAAGCTGCGTTTGAGCCCCAGGGAGCTGGCTGCTTCCGTTTGCCCGTGGCTGACGGACAGGATGCCGGATCGTACTATCTCGGCGATAGACGATGCCGTGTATATGGTCAGCGCTATCAGCAGTGCGGTCAGCTCGGGGATGACCGCGATGCCGCCCTGGAAGTTGAAGCCCTGCAGCTTCGGCAGGTTCCAGCTCAAGGGGCTGCCGACGGCAAGGAAGGCCACGAGGGGCAGCAGCACCAGGGTCGCAACCGAGACCCATATCGTGTGAAACTGCTGCCCGGTGCGCTCCTGGCGCAGGTGGGCCCAGCGCCCCAGTATGATCACCGCGATGATCGCGACAATGAGCGCCGTCAGGACGAACCCGGAGCCGGGTCCGAACACGGGGCGCGGCAGGTAGATGCCGCGGATGTTGACAAACACGAGCTGACCGATATGCATGCTCTGGCGCGGCGAGGGCAGTGTCTGCACGACGGCGAAGTACCAGAAGAACACCTGCAGCAACAGCGGAATGTTCCGGAACGTCTCGATATAGATCGCGGCCACCTTGGCGATGAGCCAGTTCTGGGACAGTCGCGCCAGGCCTATGATCAGGCCGAGAACGGTGGCGAAGAATATCCCCAGCACGGAGATCATCACCGTGTTCAGCAGGCCGACGAAGAACGTGCGGCCGTAGGTCGAAGCCGGCGTGTAGGGAATGAGGCTCTGGATGATGCCGAAGCCCGCTTCCTGGTTGAGAAAATCGAAGCTGGTGCTGATGCCGCGGGCTTCGAGATTGACCACCGTGTTGTGAAAGATATAAAGGAAGAAGGCCAGAACGGCCCCGAGCAGCACGGCCTGGGCGACCCAGGCGTGGACTCTCGGGTTCTTCCAGACGGGCGGCTTCGAGGGCGTCAGGTCTTCATTCACCGGGTCTGACATGGGCACCTTCAGGCAAAGGCCGCTCTCGTTCGGTCAAAACGGCGGATTGTTTTGTAGTTCGACAGCCGCCGATCGAGGTTGGAAAGAAAAGCGGCCCAGCCGGGAGGCTGGGCCGCGTTCGCTGCTATTGCTCGGGCGGCGCGTACATGATGCCGCCGTCTTTCCAGCTCGCGTTGAGGCCGCGAGCGATCTTCAGCGGAGAGTCCTTGCCGACATTGCGGTCGAAGGATTCGGCATAGTTTCCGACCTGCTTGACGATGTTGTAAGCCCAGTCGTTGGACACGCCCAGCATCTTGCCGTAGTCACCGGTGACGCCCAGGAAGCGCTGGATGTTCGGGTTGGTGCTGTTCTTCTTCATCTCGTCTACGTTTTTCGACGTAATGCCGAAACCTTCCGCGTCCTGCATCGCGAACAGGCTCCATTTGACCAGGTTGAACCATTCGGTATCACCCTGGCGCACCGACGGGCCGAGCGGCTCCTTGGAGATGACGTCAGGCAGAACCTCGGCGCTCGACGGATCTTTCAGCGTAATGCGAAGCGCATAAAGCTGGGACTGGTCGGAAGTGAGCACGTCGCAACGACCGGCGTCGAATGCCTTGGCGGTGGCATCGGAAGTATCGAAAGTCACCGGCGTGAACTTCATGTTGTGGCTTCGGAAGTAGTCGGCCAGGTTGAGCTCGGTGGTGGTGCCGGACTGCACGCACACCGTTGCCCCACCCAGATCCTTCGCACTCTTGACGCCGAGAGACTTCTTCACCATGAATCCCTGGCCGTCATAATAGTTGACGCCCGTGAACACGATGCCCAAGGACGTGTCGCGCGTCAGGGTCCAGGTGGTATTGCGGGAAAGCATGTCTATCTCGCCGGACTGCAACGCGGTGAAGCGTTCCTTGGCATTAAGAGGAGTATATTTGACTTTGCTGGCGTCGCCGAACATAGCCGCAGCAACGGCCCGGCACACGTCCACGTCGAGCCCTTTCCAGTGGCCCTGTTCGTCGGTGCCGGAGAAGCCCGGCAGGCTGGTGTTGACGCCACACTGGACATAGCCCTTCGCCTTGACGGCGTCGAAGGTTTTGCCCGCGAAGGCAGGTGCAGCAACCGTTGCCAGAACCAGTGCAGTACTTGCCGCTATCAGTTTTAGGTTTTTCACTATCGCCTCACTCGCTCAAGGTTGTTCTTCTTTCGAATGCGCAAGCAGTGACGTCGCTGAGTGCCGATCTCTTACTGCGCACGGACATTCTTTCCTCATGTAGCGGCGAGTCCTGTTCGCACACCCAAAAGCGTACGGGTTACGAAAAATCAACATATCAGAATCACATTTTCCAGTCTAGTGGAAAAGACGCGGCGGTAATCCGCGCGCCCTGCTGGCGCGAAGGCGCATATGGCATCAGGATCGTGTTGTCTTGGCAGGCCACGCGGCCTGTGGACAAGGGGCTTCGGGGAGGGTGGTGAAACGATTCGTGCCAGCAAGTTGAAAGCAGGACGGCGGGGAAGGATGGCCTGGTTCGTGAGGCCGGGTTTGCGAAGTCGACCCAGGGTCGACATGCCATTGTCAGTTGAGATAGACCATGATCTTCTGTCCGAGCTGCAGGATGTCCTCGGCGGCGATTTCGTTCCAGCGCTGAAGCTGTCTGACACGAACCTTGTACCGGCGCGCGATCGCCCACAGAGTGTCGCCCCGCTTCACGTGGTACACGACGGTCTGGCCGGATTGACTGGAAGAGGCCCGGCCATTTGCCGACGCGATAGACGCCGCGGAAAGCGGAACCATGAGCGTCTGGCCGACGCGTATCAGCGTGCCATGCAGACGGTTGGTCGACAGGATGGCTCTCGTGGTGACGCCATACCGTCGTGCGATCTGACTCAACGTGTCTCCGTGATGCACATCGTAGCGCGCCCAGCGCATCCGCTTCTTCGCCGGCAGCTCCGCCAGCTTGGTTTCCACGCGTTCCTTGGTGCCCGCAGGCACCAGTATCCGGTGCGGTCCCGAGGGATCTGTAGCCCAGCGCCGGAAGCCGGGATTCAATCTCCGGAGCTCGGTTATGGAGATGCCGGCAAGCTTGGCCACGACGCCGAGGTCGACCTGGGAGTCGACGTCCACCACGTCGAAATAGGGACGATTCGGAATCGGCTTCAAAGTCAGATTATAACGCTGCGGATCCTCCACGATCCTTTTGAATGCCAGCAGCTTGGGCACGTAGCGCATGGTCTCCCGCTCGAGATTCAAGTGCTTGAAGTCGGTGGGCCGGCCGTGGCGACGGTTGGCGATTATCGCATGCTCGACCCGCCGCTCTCCGCCGTTGTACGCCGCCAGTGCGTAGAACCAGTTGCCGTCGAACTCGTCATGGAGATAGTCGAGGTACTGAATGGCGGCGTCGGTCGCGCCGATGACATCGCGCCGGCCGTCGTACCACCAGTTCTGCTTCAGGCCGAAGCGACGTCCGGTCGTGGGGATGAACTGCCACAGACCCACCGCGTGTGCGTGGGAATAGGCGCCCGGCTTGTAGGCGCTCTCTATGGCGGGCAACAGGGCGAGCTCGGTAGGCATGTCGTGCTCTTCGAGCTGCTGGACGATGTAGTACAGGTACATGGACGCCCGGTCTACGATTCGTTCCATGTAATCGGGTCGCTCCGAGTACCACTTCACGTAATAGTCGATATAGGGACTTTCCATTTCCGGCAGGCGGAAGCCGCCGCGGACACGGTCCCACAAATCGTCATAGGACTTGTTTGCGTGGGTCTCGCTGTTCTTCCTGCTTCGGCGTTTGGCCTGCGCCGCGGCGTCGGCCGGCTGGGCGGGCGCAGATGCGAGATCGGCGGACTCGGTACCCGGCTGCGGAATGGTGGCGCAGGCGCCCAGCAACAATGTGAACAGGCTTATCGTAAGGCCGAGTAGTCTTTGTAACTTCTTTTTAGCCATTCGGGCGCCGCATAGTACGGAGTAGCCTGATGGAGGTCAATCTTGAAACGCACGGCACTGCTGTGTCATAAGTGCGCCGTGAACAAGCGATTCCGCCACCCGAACACCCTGCCTGCATGGCTCCAGACAGCGCTGGGTAGGTCGTTGATGGAGGCGGAGCACGAATGCCTGAGGCATATGCTCGCCGGATTGTTCGGTCCGGTCGCGGTTCAGATCAGCGAGACCGGTTTTTATTCGTTCGTGCGCTTTTCGCATGCCGCTTTTTGTTATACGGCGTCCATGGATCCGGCTCGACGCCGGGACGATGGGTCAATCAGCCTGTATTGTATACCGGAACAGCTCCCTTTCGAAACGAAGTCCGTTGGCCTCGTGATTCTACCGCACGTGCTCGAATTCAGTGATTATCCCCACCAGATCCTGAGAGAGGTCGAGAGGATTCTCGTTCCCGAGGGCAGCGTGGTGGTGCTCGGGTTCAACCCGCTCAGCATCTGGGGTGCCGTAAGCCTGTTCAGGCGGGGCCATGCGCCCTGGAACGGGCGGTTCTCCACCCTCGGCCGGATCAAGGACTGGCTGACCCTCCTGAACTTCGAGCTGACGGCCGGACGCATGGTCTATCACAAGCCGCCGGTCCAGTCGGAGCGGGTGCGCCAGCGGCTGAAATTCCTCGAGCGGGCGGGGGACCGGTGGTGGCCGCTGGGCGCCGCGGTGTATGCGGTGGTGGCGCGCAAGCGGGAAATCGGCGTGACACCCCTGTATCCGCGATGGAAGCGCGAGAGACGCCTCAGCCCCGGCCTGGCGAAGCCGGTGGCGAGGTCGCGCTGTGCATCGTATGACCGATTCAGATGAATCGATCACAGCGCGTCGATATCTATACGGACGGTGCCTGCCGGGGTAATCCGGGCCCGGGCGGCTGGGGCGTCCTTCTCGAGGCCGGCGACCGGGAGAAGGAGCTGATGGGCGCCGAGTCCGGCACCACCAACAACCGGATGGAGCTGACTGCCGCCATCGAGGCGCTTCGCGCCCTGAAACGGCCGTGCCGCGTCCGGCTGCATACGGATTCCCAGTACCTGCGGCGGGGCATCACCGAATGGATCGGCGCCTGGAAGGCCCGCGGCTGGAAGACGGCCGACAAGAAGCCGGTCAAGAACCAGGACCTGTGGCAGACCCTGGACGAGGAGGCACGCCGCCACCAGGTGATGTGGGTATGGGTCAAGGGGCACGCCGGGCACCCGGGAAACGAGCGCGCGGACCGGCTGGCCAACCGTGCCATCGACGAGATGCTGTGAGCGCCGTCCGCCAGATTGTTCTCGACACGGAGACGACGGGCCTCGACCCGGACGAAGGCCATCGCATCATCGAGATCGGCTGCGTGGAGCTCGTCAATCGGCGGCGGACCGGCAACGATTACCAGGCCTATTGTGACCCGGAGCGGGCCATCGACGAGGCAGCCCTCGATGTCCACGGCATCACCGCCGAATTTCTCGCCGACAAGCCCCGATTCGCGGAAATCGCCCGCGAATTCCTGACCTATATCAAGGGCGCGGAACTGGTCATCCACAACGCCGAGTTCGATACCAACTTTCTCAACCACGAGCTGGCCCGGATCGGTCCGGAGCTGGGTGACGTCGCGGATTACTGCGAGGTGGTGGATACCCTGAAGATGGCCCGCCAGTCCCATCCCGGCCAGCGCAACGACCTGGATTCCCTCTGCCAGCGCTACCACATCGACAACAGCCAGCGAACCCTGCACGGCGCCCTGCTGGACGCGGAGATTCTGGCCGATGTGTACCTGGCCATGACCGGTGGGCAGACGGCGCTGCTGCTGGATTCGGTTCTGCCGGCGGCGTCCCCGACACCGGCCACCGGAGCGTCGGCCGTGGGGGCACCGTTGCGGATTCTGTACGCCAGCGCCGAGGAGCTCGAGCTGCATGAGACGTGGTTGGACCGGTTGGAGAGCGAAGGGAAGGGGGGCTGCGTGTGGCGGCGGCTCGACGCCAGGGAGGACTAGCCCGGTTCCGCTCGCCGGGCGGCTATTGATGAGTGGCTAATGTTTGATATATCAAGCCTTTGCGTGCGTCGTTCGGGTGTCAGACCGCACAACAGTATGTCCTATCCGGCTCTTGGAACAATCTGGCTGCGTATCTCGAGCGATCCCCTCTTAAGCCATCGCCACGGCTATGGCTCGGTGGACGGTCGTCCAAGCGGCGAAGCCGGCTTGCCCCAAGATGCCGGATCCCGGTGAGAAATGCGGGCCGGGAATGCTTCGACCGGGTCCGACTGAACCGATGTCGGACCTGCTATACTGCTCGACCGATGGCTTTCGAGTCATTCGCAATGCAGTGAAGAAGAATCTGAAGTAATGCATGCACTTGGTGACGCATGCACTTGAAAAGTTTACAGAAAGGCAGGGGGAACAGTGCGCAAGCGGTATCCGGGAAGCGATTTCCGGCTTCCGGGCAGGCACCGATACCACCATCTCGGGATGTCCCGAGTCTCGCTCGACCCGGTCTCTTGCTGACAGCAGAGCGTTCATGGCCAATAACACCGCAGCGGCGGTTGCCAAGCAACTCCGGAACCACCGGCCGGGTGGGGATCTGTGCCGCGCCGACCTCGGTGGCTTCAACCTTTCCGGAGCCCGGCTGTCGGGTGCGAACCTGGCGGGATCGGATCTGGCGCGCGTCGACCTGACGGATGCCGATCTTGCGGGCGCCGATCTCACCGGCGTCGATCTGTTCCGGGCTCGTCTGTGTGGTGCGCGGCTGTTCGGTGCGAACCTGTCGAACGCCGACCTCACGGCGGCGGACCTCAGGGGCGCGAAGCTTTCGGGGGCCAATCTCGTCGGCGCCAAGCTTCCAGGAGCATTGCTGTGCGACGCGGACTGCAACAGTGCCAACCTGGAGTATGCGGATCTGTACGAAGCGGATCTGCGCGGCGCCAATCTCTCGGGGGCGAACCTCAAATCCGCGAATCTCAGCCTCGCCAACCTCATCGGCGCGAAGCTGTTCGTGGCGGACCTGACGGGGGCCCGGATGGGGCAGGCGAAGATGGAGCGAACCCAGCTCAGGGGAGCCAACCTCAGCAACACGATCCTGACCGGTGTGCATGGCCAGCGCTCCGATCTGTCGAACGTCAATCTCGCCGGGGCGGTGCTGGACTACGCCAACTTCGAGTCGGCGACGCTCGCGGAGGTGCGATTCCTCAACACCCGGCTCGCCCACGCGGACCTCAGTGCGGTGAGCATGCCCTACGCGCGCTTCATTCGCTGCGACCTGAGCCATACGGGCCTTGCCGAGGGTGAGCTGTGGTCGGTACAGCTTTGGGAATCTCCCTACCCGAGCGCCGACATACGGGGCACCAATCTGGAGCGCACGGGCGTGTACCGCCAGCAGGCCCTGGACAGGTACCCGGACCTGCGTTACTCGGACAGCACCCGGTGGGACGATCCGGAGCGCCGGCGCATTCTCATCGCGGCACCGTCGGCGAACCCGGCGCCGCGAAGGGACAAACCTCCCCGCACCCGGATCGGCGACATCGGTCCTCTGCCCGGGCTCCGTGACGGATTGTCCAAGCCGATTCTGGCGCAACCCGAATCCGGAGGGCTGCTCGACCGCCTCCGGCGAGCCGGCGGTCGCTTCAACCCTTTCAAGTAGAAACGCGGCAACCATCCCACAAGCCGGGAGCTTCTCCCGGCAAAGGCGGTTTGGTACGACGGCGTTGTCGACCCGTGCGGAATCCGCACGAGAGTACCCTGCGTCACTCCAGGGATGAGGGAGGTAGAACGAAACCGGGAGCTCGGAGGATGGGGTGAGGGAAAGCGGCCCATGCTCTGCGTGATCTTTCCGGTCAGGCGCGTGATCCCAGGAACACAACCACCAAGAGAATCAGAAATGCCATGAGCAACGTCAGCACCATGCTGCTGGTCGTGCGGTAGCGGGCGAGTGCACCGTCGGGGCCATGCAGGCGGCGCAGCGCGTCTACGGTGGATTCGATGAACGCGGTACGGGAGCGTTGGATTGTCTCGCGTGGACCGAGGGTCGCGGTCCGCAACGCAGAGAACGCCCGTGGGATGCCCCGGCGGTAGACCCAGTCGAAGTCGAGATTGACGGATCGGATCTCGGGCGGATACAGACCCGCACGCATCAGCAGGGTGAAGGCGAGCATCGAGAACATCAGGAGCTGCATCTGGGTCACCACGTGGGTCAGCGTATACGGTTCGAAGGACACCGGGTACGGCAGAATGCTGTAAAGGGGCGCGGGGTAGACACCGATGGCGATGCACAGAAAAGCGGTCACGCCCATGGCGATAAGCATGTTGGCCGGCGCCTCCTTGCAGCGGATGCCGCTGTCGTGGGCGAAGAACGAGAAATAGGGCACCTTGATGCCGGAGTGGTCCAGCACGCCGGCGGAAGCGAACAGCAGGACCAGAAAGGCGACCCAGTGGTGCTGCTCGGCGGCGGCCGCGAGGATCATGGACTTGGTCACGAAACCGCTGAACAGAGGAAAGGCCGATATGGAAGCCGAGCCCACGATGCAGAACCCGGCGGTCCAGGGCATGGACTTGAACAGCCCGCCGAGCTCCGATGCTTTGACAGTGCCGGTCCGAAGCAGCACCGCTCCCATGCTCATGAACAGCAGTGCCTTGTAGAGGATGTGCGCGAAAGCATGGGCGACGGCGCCGTCTATGCCCATCTGGGTGCCGACGCCGATCCCCACCACCATGAACCCGAGCTGGTTGTTCAGGCTGTAGGAGAGGACTCGTCGCAGATCGTTTTCGATCACTGCAAAGAAGATCGGGAAGGCGGTCATCACGGCGCCGATGGTGATGAGCAGGCTCTCGCCGGCAAAGCCGCGAGCCAGGGCGTACACGGCGAGCTTGGTGGTGAACGCCGAGAGAATCACGGTGCCGGACACGGTGCCGTGGGGATAGGCGTCCTGCAGCCAGTTGTGAAGCAGCGGGAACGCGCACTTGATCCCGAACGCCAGGAAGATGAGCGCGCCACCCGGGCTGTGCAGGCCGATATGTCCGAAGCCGACGGCGCCGGCCTCCTGGTAGTGGAGGGCGGCGCCGGCGAGCAGCAGGACACCGGACGCGAGCTGGATGAGCAGGTAGCGCAGGCCGACACGAAAAGCGGTCTGCGTGCGGCTGCTCCAGATGAGGAACACGGAGGCCAGCGCGGCCATCTCCCAATACACGAACAGCGTGATGAGGTCTCCGGCGAGCACCGCACCGATGGCGGCGCCGGCATAGACCAGCGTCGCGACGTGTTGAGTGGTGTCCTTGACGTGCAATGCATACACCGCCCCCAGCAGCGCCGCGAGATGGAATATGACCCCGAAGACGAAGGCGAGGGAATCGACGCGGAGAGTGATCAGGTGCAGACCGTACGCGGTGACGAGGCCGTGCTCACCGTTCGGAAGGCTCCAGAGCTGCGCCAGGCCCAGCACCGGCGCGGCGAGCATCACCACTCGGCGGGCGTTCACCGGCAGGGCGGGCAGGATCAGGGCGGCGCCGAGCAGAATGAAGGCGGGGTTCAGACCCTCAATCATCGTAATAGCCCTCGTCCCGCCTGACCAGGCGCCGGAAGGCCTTGGCAACGAAGATCAGGCCGACATAAGACCCGAAGCCGTACCAGGCATAGAAACCGAGCCAGTGCTCGAACGCGTAGTGCACGTGTTTGTCGTAGACGAGGTCGAGGCCGAGCAGGACCGCGCAGGCCGCATACAGGGCGTACACCAGCTTGTCCACGTTGCGTGGATCGTCCAGCCAGTGTTTGCTGCCCTCATTCGTGCTCATGTTCATCCTCCGTGCCTGGTCGGCAGACGTGGGGGTCGCGGGTTCATCGGTGCCCGGTGATCGGCAGGATGAGCCGCTCGATTCCGCCGCCGAAGAAGAACAAGGCCAGGCAGGCCAGGGCGGCGAGGCACAAGGGGACGACGCAGGTCCAGGGCGCCTCCCGGACGTGCTCCCAGCGAAAGCCGGTATTGCCGGGCCCGGCAAAGAAGCCCCGCAAAGGGATGGGCATGAGATACGCCATGGACAGCAGGGAGCTGACCAGCAGGACGACGATCACGGGCCACTGGCCGGCCTGGGCGGCACCCAGCATCAGGTACCACTTGCTCCAGGAGCCGGCGAGCGGCGGCATGCCGATGATGCTCACGGAGGCGACGAAGAATGCCGCAAACGTGAACGGCATGGTGCGGCCGAGGCCATCGAGCTCGCTGACCTCGGTCTTGTGCGTGGCCACGTAGATGGCGCCGGCACAGAAGAACAAGGTGATCTTGCCGAGCGCGTGAGCCGCGATCTGGAAGGCGCCCCCCACCACGCCCATGGAGGTGGCGAGCAGGGCACCGAGGGTCACGTAAGCGAGCTGGCTGATGGTCGAGTATGCCAGCCGCGCTTTCAGGTTGTCCTTGCGGAGCGCGGTGACGGAGGCCAGCAGCAGCGTGGTGGCGGCCACCCATATCATGACGTCGGCGGCCCGCGTCTGATACAGCGTGTCCAAACCGAAGATATAGACAGTCACCTTCAGCACCGTGAACACGCCGGCTTTGACGACGGCCACCGCGTGCAGCAGCGCGCTCACCGGCGCGGGCGCCACCATGGCGGCAGGCAGCCAGCGGTGGAAAGGCATCAGCGCGGCCTTGCCGATACCGAACAGGAACAGCGCCAGAAGTCCGAGAACGGCGCCGCCGTTGATCTTTCCAGCCAGTAGCCCCCCGGGGACGAAGTCGAGACTGCCGGCAATGTACCAGGTCAATGCCATGGCGACGAGGAAGAAGGCAATCGAGGTCGTCAGCAGCAGTCCGAGATACACCCGTGCTCCGCGACGCGCCTCCTCGGTGCCCTTGTGGGCGACCAGCGGGAAAGTGGACAGGGTGAGCACTTCATAGAAGATGAACAGCGTGAACAGGTTGGCGGCCAGCGCCACACCCTGGGCCGCGGCGATGGACACGGCGAAGAAGAAATAAAACCGCGTCTGGTGCGTCTCGTGGTTGCCCCGCATGTAGCCGATCGAGTACACGGAGGTCAGGATCCAGAGCGCGGACGCGACGACCGCGAACAGCAGACCGAGCGGCTCCAGCCGGAGCGCCACTGACAGCGACGGCAGGATGTAGAGCAGGACGGCGGAGGCCGCGTAGGGATGAGGCTGGAGTCCGAGCTCGATCACCAGCGCCAGCAGGGCACCCGACGTGATGAGGGTGACGGACTCCCGCAGGTTGGGCCGCCGGTGCGCCGCGAGTATGCCGGCGGCACCCAGGAGCGGGAGCGCCACGCAGGAGACGAGCAGCACCTGCGGGCTCACTGCGCCCCCGAGAGCAGAATCCGCGCGGCACTGGTGGCGGCACCGACCGGCAAGGAGGTGTAGACCCCGAAATAGACGTTCGCGACCGCCAGCACCCACAAGGGGACGAGCAGGGCGGGACCCGCCTCGCGGCGGTCGGTGACATGATCCGGCACCGGTTTGAAGTACCCCGCCTCGACGATGCGCCATACATACGCCAGGGCCAGCAGCGAGCTTGCCACGACCGTGAGCGCCAGCCACAGGTGATGCCCGTCGAGGGCGGCCACCACGAGATACCATTTGCTGACGAAGCCGGCGGTGAGCGGCACACCGACCAGGCTCAGGCCGGCGACGAGCAGGGCCGCCATGGTCCATGGCATGTAGCGGCCCAGACCCTCGAGGTCCCGGAGACGGAAGCCCCCGGTTCTGACGAAGGCGGCGCCGAGTGCCATGAACAATGCCGTCTTGATGATCGCGTGGTTGAACAGATGCAGCAGGGCGGCGGTCACCCCGGCCGCCGATGCGAGCGAGATCCCGATCATCATGTAGCCGACCTGCGCCACGCTGGAGTAGGCGAAGAGCTTCTTGACATCGTCCTGCAGCAGTGCGACCGCCGACATCAACAAGGTCGCACCCACTCCGGCCGCCAGCAGCACGTCGGTGAGCGGCACGGCCTGAAAAGAGAAATCGGCGCCGAACACGTCGTAGACGAGACGTATGATGAGGTAAACCGCGACCTTGGTGGCGGTCCCCCCCATCATCGCCGTCGCCGGCGTCGGCGCGTAGCGATAAGCGCCCGGCAGCCACCAGTGCAGGGGGAAGACCGCCGCCTTGACGGCCATGCCGAGGACGATGAACGCGAACGCGGTCACCATGGCGCGTGAGTCGGAAATCGAGGCCAGTCGCTGTGCCATATCCTGCAGGTTCAAGGTCCCCGTCACGGCATACAGGAGCGCGAGGCCGATGAGAAAAAAAGTCGCGCCGATGGTGCCCATCACCAGGTAGGAGAACGCCGCCACGAGGCCCCGCCGCTCCCGCCCGAGCGCGATCATCAGGTACATGGAGAGCGAGGATATCTCGAGGAAAACGAAGATATTGAACAGGTCCCCCGTTACACACATGCCGAGCAGGCCCGTGAGACAGAGCATCCACCCGGTGTAGAAGACGTACTGCCGGCCCCTGTCGACCTCGCAGTCGAGGCTGTCGCGGGCGAACGGCAGGACCACTGTGCTCACGCCGGATACGATGAGCAGCACCAGGCTGTTGAGCGCATCGATCCGGTACTCGATGCCCCACGGCGCGGGCCAGCTTCCGAGGGCATACCGGATCGAGCCGGTGCTCTGAACCTCGAGGAACAGGCACCACGATATCGCGAGGGCCGTCGCGCTGATCCCCATCGCGAGCCACCAACAACGCCTGGAGCCGCGCAGCAGGAGGCAAGCCGGTGCCGCCAGCAGCGGCAGGACGACCTGCAATGCCGGAAGATGCTGGGCAGTCAAACCCGTTCCGTGTCCCGGAGCATGTCCCCGCCCGACTTCCGGTCCGCTTCCTGGCGTTCGATGTCGGCTTCCTCCACGGAGCCGTAGGCTTCGTGGATGCGCACCGCCAGCGCCAGTGCTACGGCGGAGGTGGCGACACCCACCACGATTGCGGTCAGAATCAGAACGCTGGGCAGGGGATTGACATACTTGGTGACACCTTCGATGAAAATGGGGGGCGCGCCGCCGGAGAGCTTGCCCAGGGAGATATAGAGTACGAACACGGAGGTCTGAAAGATGTTCAGCCCCACCACCTTCTTGATGAGATTGCCGCTGCTGACGACGATATACAGACCGGCCATCATCAGGAAGACCACGACCCAGTAGACCACCTGTCCCGCCTCAGTCACGACCGGGCTCGTAGCCGGCATAGGCGTAGAACAGCCCGATCATGGCTGCCGCGACCGTGGTGCCGACCCCGATCTCGATGAGGGCAATGCCGAGATGCTGTCCGTGAACGGGGTCCCCGGCGAGCACGCCGTAGTCGAGGAAGTTGCCGCCGGCCACTATGCCCCAGAGCCCGACCAGGATATACAAGGTGAGGCCCGAGGCGCACAGGACCCTGACGAGCTTCGGCGGCACCACGCTGCGCGCGCTGTCGATGCCAAAGACCAGGCCGTAGAGAATGAGCCCGCCCGCGAAGATGACGCCTGCCTGAAAGCCGCCCCCGGGACCGTAGTCGCCGTGGAACTGCACGTACAATGCGAACAGCAGTATCAAAGGCATGAGGAGCCTCGCATTGGTTCGCAGGATCAGATGGTGCTGCATGCCGTCGACGCGGGCGGTGCTGGCATCCCGCTCCCCGCCCATCAGGCCCCCGCCCATCAGGCCTGCGACCGTCACGGCGGCGGCGAATATGACCGTGGTTTCACCCAGGGTATCGTAACCGCGGTAGCTGGCGAGTATGGAAGTGACCATATTGGGAATTCCGATCTCCCGAGGCGACGCGAACACGTAGCGGGCGTACAGATGCCCGAAAGCGGGAGCAGCGGGATCGCCGAACGGCGGCAGATCCGACAAACCGAACAGGAGCAGGGCGCCGACGGCGAGGGTTACCGCCATGGCCGGCAGGTGCCTGCGCCAGGATACCTGGCGCTGTCGTCTGGAGGTCAACGACAGGGCCCCGAGCATCAGGATCGTCGTGATGCCGGCGCCGACCGACGCCTCGGTGAAGGCCACGTCGACGGCACCGAGGCTGACGAACAGGGCCGCAGACAGGAGGCTGTAGATGTCGAACAGCACCACGACGGCGAACAGCCTGTTCAGGCGCATGATGGCGGTCGCCATCGCGGCGAGCAGCATCAACAGGGAAATAGTGATGAAGAGCTCTATGTGTCTTCCTCCGAATGCAGGAACCGCGGCCTGAGCCTGCGGTGCAGTGCCGTCTTGGCCAGGGCGTGGGTCGCGGTGGGGCCGGTGAACCACATGAAGGCCAGGATGAGCACCAGTTTCAACGCGGCGAGCGTAAAACCCGCCTGGATCATGAGCCCGGTGCCGATCAGCGCGGCACCGAGCGTGTCCGGAATGCTCACGGCATGCAGGCGGGTGAAGAAATCCGGCAGGCGCAGGAGCCCGATTCCACCCACCACCACGAAGCCGCCGCCCGCCAGCAGCAGTGCCCAGCTCAGAAGCTGCAGGATCATCGTCCGGCCCGCCCCGCCGTGCGTCCGGTGCCTCCCAGCCGGCCGTATTCGAAAAACTTCAGCACGGCGATGGTGCTGATGAAATTGATCAGGGCGTAAACGAGGGCGATATCGAGGAAGTCCGGCCGGCCGGTGAGAAAGCCATAAACGGCGATGATCAGTACCGTTTTCGTGCCGAACCCGTTCACCGCCAGGATGCGGTCATACAGCGTCGGGCCGCGCACGCCGCGGTACAGGACCATCACCATGGTCACGAGAATGGCACAAGCCGTCGCGAAGAGTATCGGCGTGCTCACGGCTGCCCCAGGACTTCGCGAACCCGCCGGTGCATGTCGCCCTGCTTCAACTGTTCCGCGCCCTCGCGGGTCAGGGAATGAACGATGATCTCGCTATCGCCAAGGTTGATGGCCACGGTACCGGGCGTCAACGTGATCGAGTTCGCGTAGATGACCTTGCCGAGATCAGACAGCTCGACGGGTACGCGGTCCACGACCGGGCTGACAGGGAGCCTCGGGTCCAGAATCCGGGCGGACACCCCGACCGCGGACCGGGCGATCTGGACGACGAGCCATAGCTGATAGCGGCACCAGCGGCCCCAGCGGATCTGCGACAGAATGCTGTCCCTGCCGATGATGCCCGCGCGCAGAGTCAGCCACGCGACGAACAGGCAGGAGAGCACACCGAGGGTCAACAGGGGTGCCGTCAGATGACCCGACAGCATGAGCCAGAACGCCGCCAGGACGGCGAGCAATGGTATGAGTCTTGGAGCTCTGCGGGTCATGGAGCGTTGTCGATCGTTGGTTCCTGTTGCCTTTCGAAACGGGTTTGGTACCCCGGCCCGATGGATCGTCGGGCATCCGATGGACCCTCGAGCGTACCTTGGTGCCGGCACCGGGGGCCACAGCGCTCACCGCAACCCCGTCAATATTCGCATGGGCCCTCGACAGGAGTCCATGAAATCAATGGAATCTCCTTGTGTCCAGGGCGAGGCGGGACGGACGTGGCGCCCGTGCAGCGACCGGCGGTGCCTCTGCCGGTGGATGTCGCGATGCAGCACGGTACGGTCCCCCCGGGGTGTTGCTCCAGGCGACGGGTGCACCGCCGGCTGAACCTCGCCGGACCTTGCATTTTCCGCGTGCGGGGGCCGCCATTTGCGACAGATTTCACTGGCACGGGCCTCGCGGGGCGTCTAGTCTATAAAAGACTGTCCGGCCCTGGGCGCTCGCACTCGTCGAGTCCCCCGCCGCGGCCCCGGTGGGGCGCGCGGCGTTCAGAGCGGCCGGCCGCAAGAGGGGGGGAGAGCTGTGGAACCGAAAATCTTCTGGTTGTTCGCCTTTGTCGGCCTGTACTGGGCGTATTGCATCTATTGGGGCGTAAAAGGTGCGATCACCGCCAAGACGGCGAGCGACTACTTCATCGCGGGACGCCGGCTCTCGGTCTGGGTGTTCGTTCTCGCGGCTACCGCGACCTCCTTCTCCGGCTGGACCTTCATGGGGCATCCCGGACTGCTGTACCGGGACGGCTTCCAGTATGCGTACGCATCCTTCTATGCGATCACCATTCCGTTCACCGGCGTGATCTTTCTGAAGCGGCAATGGATGCTGGGCAAGCGTTTCGGCTTCGTCACCCCCGGCGAGATGCTGGCACACTATTTTCGAGGCGACGCCGTTCGTCTGCTCACCGTCCTCGTGGCGCTGTGTTTCTCGGTGCCTTACCTCGGCATTCAACTGCGCGCGTCCGGCTTCCTGTTCAACGTGCTGACGGACGGCCTGCTGTCCATCGAAGTGGGCATGTGGCTGTTGTCCGCGGTGGTGTTCATCTATGTGGCTTCCGGCGGTCTTCGCGCCGTCGCTTACGTCGACACTCTGCAGTGCATATTGTTGTCGTTGGGAATCGTGATCATCGGCATCATCGCTATCTCGTACGTCGGCGGCTTCGAGCAGCTCAACCACGATATCGCCGCCCTCAGCGATTTCGATACGAAGAGGACCCCGGCAGGGTTCAGCCACTATATCGCGATACCCGGGGTGATGCAGTTCGTCAGCGACGGGCCCTCCGCTTCCGGGGGCGAATGGACAGGGGTCATGGTGCTGTCCTACATGTTTGCATTGATGGGGATTCAGTCGGCGCCGGCGTTCAGCATGTGGGCGTTCTCCAATACAGACCCCCGCCCGTTCGCTCCGCAGGAAGTATGGGCTTCCAGTCTCGGCATCGGGTTCATCCTGATGGTTTTCACCGCCTTCCAGGGGATCGGGGCCCATTTCCTGGGTGCCGACCAGGCGTTCATGCAGGCGCACCCGGACCTGGTGAACCCGGTGATGCAGCAAGGGCTTCAGGCACTGGGGCACACCGACCTGATGAAGTCCCCCGGTGCGCAGGTTAACCTCGTGCCGCAGCTCATCTGGCTGATGGGATCCACCGCGCCGTGGCTGGTCGGTTTGTTGTCGGTCTGCGCGCTGGCGGCGATGCAGTCCACCGGGGCGGCCTACATGTCCACGGCCGGCGCGATATTGACCCGGGACCTGCTCAAGCACTACATCATGCCCAACGCCAGCCATGGCCAGCAGAAATTCTGGGGACGAGTCGGTGTACTGCTGATCGTGCTGGCCGCCCTCGTGGTGGCAACCGTCTCCAACGACGCACTGGTGCTGCTGGGGGGACTGGCAGTGGCCTACGGTTTCCAGATGTGGGTACCGTTGCTCTCGGTGTGTTACTTCCCGTGGTTCACCCGGCAAGGGGTCACCGTGGGGCTCGCCGCGGGCATCATAGCGGTAACGCTGACCGACAATATCGGCGCCGAGTTCATGCCCTGGGGCCGGTATCCCCTGACCATCCATTCGGCCGGGTGGGGCATGATGTGCAATCTGGGGATGGCCGCCCTGGTTTCCGCTATGACTCAGAACCAGAGCGAATTGAACCACCGGATGCGGTTCCACAATTTCCTCAGGGAGCATGCCACGCTGCCGCGTGTCAAGCAGGGACTGGTGCCGGTGGCCTGGATCATCGCGCTGGTGTGGTTCTTCTTCGGGGTCGGTCCCGGCGCCGTGCTCGGGAACACGCTCCTGGGCAACCCGAACGATCCCGGGACGTGGGTGTTAGGCATGCCGTCCATCTGGGCCTGGCAACTGATCTGGTGGGCGCTCGGTGTCTTCATGATGTGGTTCCTGGCCTACAAGATGGAGATGTCCACCGTGCCGGAACGAGAGGTGCAGGCGCTGTACGAAGATATCGGCGACCATGTGGGAGAGTCGAGGAATGTGTAGGTCCGGATAACGACCAATGATCCAGGGTCGGACGCAGGGGAGAGGGGGAAACCCTTCTCCCCTTATTACGTTCTACGCGCGGCGCGCTCCGGCCGTCCGTTGCATTTGATACAATCCGATGGCTATGAGCCCGCTGGTGATATTCTGGTCGTGGGTCCTTCTCCTCGCGTTGCTGCTCTTCTTTCCGGTCTCCAACCTGATCTACGTGTTGAGCGTGCGGCGCCAGCAACGAAAGCTGAATATGGAGCTCGACGGCGCCGGGCTCGTGGCGCAGAAACGAAGAGCACGATTCATCGCGGTTGTCATCTGCTTTCTCTTCTCGTTCTTCTTCAACTACTCGACGATCGGGTTTCCCGTGCATGGATGAGGGCCTGTACAGAACTTTCAGGTACGTGGCCGTCGCGCTCACCGTAGTCCTCGTCGGTTGGTCCCTCGCCGATTCGGTGTTCAAGGAGAAGGTGCCGGGAAGCCTGGCGTACAGGGAAGGCGAAAACTACTTCCAGGACGGAGATTACCGGGCGGCTCTTGCCAAGTACGACGAAGCTCTCGCGGCAAAGCCGGATTCACCGGCCTACGTGCGTGCCAAGGCCCGTACGCTCATGCAGCTCGGGCGGAACGCCGCGGCGCTCGGTTGGTTCGACAGGGCGGTGGCGTTGCAGCCCTTCTTCGGCGGGACCTACGCGAACCGCGGCATTCTCTACGATCGCATGGGCAGGTATCGCAAGGCGGTCGCTGACTACGAGAAGGCGCTGAAGCTCGATTCTTCCGTCGGCGACGGGCCGAGTTGGCTGGTGCGTTTCCTGCGCAACGAACCGAAGGCGCCTCCCACCGTGGCCGACAGGCTTGCCTATCTCAAGGAGGAGCTGGCCAAGCCGGAAGATCAGCGCCTGATGCGCGTCCCAGGGCTCGACGCGAAGCAGCGTACTTATCAGCAGTAGCCTCTCTCGATCCGATTACGACTTGGATGCACGGCGACCTGTCTTTGAATCTGGTGTTTCTGGCGGTCACCGGGGCGATAGCCTGGCACGGCTTGACGTTCCGGGACGCGGAAGGCAACAGCGACACGGTGCGGCTGCTGTTCGGCTGTATCGCCCTGCTTTTCTTCTTCCGTGTGTTGTTCGTCGATGTGTTGAAACTGATTTGATGGAAGCGGTGTTGTTGGTTGGGTCGTGATGTGCGAAGAGCGTGGGCCGGGGCAGGTGATGGGATCACGGAGGGCATGGGCCGGGGACGGTTTCTGGCGACACGCCGCAAGTACGTCCGAAGTAGGCTCGCTCTCGGCTCCTGCCTCGAGACGGTCGACAAAGACCGTCCCCAGCCCATCCTTATGCGCCGCTCCCTTCGTTCAGGAAAGGCAGCAAGGGAGTAGGTCGATCATGTGACGCAATCGGCGCCGTCCGGTCGGAAGGCGTGGCGGTGGTTTGGCCTGAGAAGGCCCGGGTGGTTAGACAAGCAGGGCGGGAATCTCTAGAATTGGCGATGTTATGCGCATCCCGGCTCACGGCGCGCCAAGCTCTGCAGTATCCCGCCGTGGCGGGTAGTCTACCTGCCGGTTTCAACCAGAGCCTGAACAGAATTCGTTTCCCGATCCCGCCGGCCGCGATCCGGGTTGCAACGATGAAATAACGATTAGGAGGAAGCGATGTCCGAAGTGCATACCTATCCTGTACCGAAAGAGGTTGCTCAAAACGCATGGATAGACAAGGCTAAGTATGAGCAGATGTACAAGCGTTCGGTGGAAGACCCGGAGGGCTTCTGGGCCGAGCAGGCCGAGCAGTTCATCGACTGGTTCAAGAGATGGGATAAGGTGCTCGACTGGAGCTTCGACGAGAACGATCTCCACATCAAGTGGTTCCAGGGCGCCAAGCTCAACGTATGCTACAACTGCCTCGACCGGCACCTTGATTCGCGCGGCGGCCAGACCGCCATCATCTGGGAAGGAGACGATCCCAACCAGGACAGGAAGATCAGCTACAGAGAGCTGCACGAGGAGGTCTGCAAGTTTGCCAACGTCCTGAAATCGCGGGGCGTCGAGAAAGGGGACCGCGTGGCGATCTACATGCCGATGGTGCCCGAAGCGGCGGTCGCCATGCTGGCCTGTGCACGGATAGGAGCCGTTCATTCCGTGGTCTTCGGCGGTTTCTCGCCGGATGCGCTGCGGGACCGCATCCTGGATTCGGATTGCCGGGTGATAGTGACCGCCGACGTGGGTATCAGGGGCGGGCGGCACACGCCGCTGAAGGCCAACGCCGACGAGGCGCTCAAGGAGTGCCCCAACGTGCACACCTGCCTGGTGGTGCAATGCGGCGACGGCTCGACGGACTGGAAGGACGGCCGCGACTTCTGGTATCACGAAGTGATGGCCAAGGCGGGTGCGGATTGTCCGGCGGAAGAGATGGATGCCGAGGATCCCTTGTTCATCCTCTATACGTCGGGGTCCACGGGCAAACCGAAGGGTGTGCTGCACACGACCGGCGGCTATCTCCTGTACTGCAGCATCACCCACAAGTACACGTTCGACTATCACGACGGCGAGGTGTTCTGGTGCACGGCGGACGTCGGCTGGGTCACGGGTCATTCCTATATCGTCTATGGTCCGCTGTGCAACGGCGCGATCACGCTGATCTTCGAGGGGGTGCCCACGTATCCATCGCCGTCGCGCCACTGGGAGGTGTGCGACAAGCACCAGGTCAACATCTACTACACCGCCCCGACCGCCATCCGGGCGCTGATGGCTTCGGGAGACGAGCCCGTCAAGAAGACCTCGCGCAAGTCGGTGAGGATACTCGGCACGGTGGGAGAGCCCATCAATCCGGAAGCCTGGGAGTGGTATTACCGGGTGGTCGGCGACGAGCGATGCCCGGTCGTGGATACCTGGTGGCAGACGGAGACCGGCGGACACATGATCACGCCCTTGCCGGGGGCCACGGCCCTCAAGCCCGGGTCCGCCACCCGTCCCTTCTTCGGTATACAGCCGGTATTGCTGGATGATCAGGGCAAGGAGCTGACGGGAAGCCCGGCTGCCGGGAACCTGGCGATCAAGTTTCCATGGCCCGGGCAGATGCGCACGGTTTACGGCGATCACAAGCGCTTCTTTGAGACCTACTTCCAGATGTACAAGGGCTACTACTTCACCGGAGACGGCGCCCGGCGCGATGAGGACGGCTACTTCTGGATTACCGGACGCGTGGATGACGTGTTGAACGTCTCGGGCCACCGCATCGGCACGGCCGAAATCGAGTCCGCCCTCGTGCTGCATGAGAAAGTGGCCGAGGCGGCCGTCGTCGGCTATCCACACCCGATCACCGGTCAGGGGATTTACGCTTACGTCACGCTCATGGCCGGCGAGCAGGGGTCGGACGCGCTTCGCGACGAGCTGATACAGCTCGTACGCAAGGAGATCGGGGCATTCGCGAAGATCAACCTGCTGCAATGGGCGCCGGCGCTGCCGAAGACCCGCTCCGGGAAGATCATGCGCCGGATTCTGCGCAAGGTCGCCGAAAACGAGCTGGGCAACCTCGGTGATACCAGCACGCTGGCCGATCCGACCGTCGTCGATCATTTGATCGAGAATCGATTGAACAAGTAGGCATCTTCTCCTCGGAGACCGCCGCCCGGTCGAGGTCCCTGTCGGAACGGGTGTTGCCGTGAGGTGACGCACGAGGGTCTTCGCGCCCCGCGCGGCGCGGAGTCGGCCCGGCCCTTCGCTCTCCGTTCGTCGGTCTTCGGGCCGTCAACTAATCTATTGATTGACCTATGTCAATTGTGCCGGACCATAAAATATGGACCATATGTCGGACCGTTCGTCTATACTAGTAAGCCGTTCGTTCGAGATACCGGGGGGTGTCTTTATGGGTGCACAGCACATCGACAGGCGTCGGACCAGCCGGATTCCAGTGGATGCCGTGCTGGAATACAGGGCTACCGGGATGGACTACTTCCGGTTGGGCCGGGTTGCAAATGTCAGCACCTTGTCACTTGAGATGAGGATGGATGAGCCCTTGGAGGACGACACCGTGGTAACCATACTTGTTCGTCCGGAGGGGTCGGCGCAAAACGCCTATCGAGCGGTCGGAGAAGTCAAGCGGAAATGGCGGCGCAACGGGGCATGGGTGCATGTGATCTCGCCCTCGAGTCGCAGTCCCTGGTCCCCGATGTTCATCTACAACGTGCTGTGCTCCACTTTTGAGGCCGGTCCCGGCGCTTGAGCCGCTCGCGGTATCCGCTTCCCGTGCATTCGGTACGGGAGCAGTAGTCAGGTTCGTTGCCTGCGGTTCAACCATACATCAATGCCCTGGGCGTTCAGCTTCACGTCCATCGCGAGATGCATTCGAATCTTGTCGTCGGCAATGGTCGAGCCGTGGGCTTTCACCTCGTTGAACAGATACTTGGCGAGCCTGTCGATCAAGGCTGATTCACGGTCTGCTTCGTTCTCGAGCTTCAGGGCGATCTCGACGAAGCGGTCGACGTGCTCGTGCAGCGCCTCGAACACCTTCGAGCTGAGCTCGATGCGGCCGAAATGGGCGAGGTAGCCGTAGCGCAGATCGAGGGCCGCGATGCGCTCCAGGGATCGATGAAACGGCTCCGGCTCGAACTGAACCGGGGTCGTGGACGGGAATACGAACGGACCTTTGTCGCTGTCGAATACCCGGTAGGAAATACCCAGCATGTCTCCGGAGAACACGCTGCGGCGCCCGCGATCAATGACGCAGAAATGGTGGCGTGCATGCCCCGGCGTGTCGATGAACAACAGCGTTCGTCCCTGGAAGTCGATCTCGGCGTTGTCCTCGGCGACGATGATGCGTTCCTCCGGCACCGGAACCACCTCGCCGTACAGCTGCCTCGCCCGAGCCTCCCCATAGACGCCTATGGTGCCCTGCCACAGCCGTGACGGATCGATCATGTGCCGCGCTCCGCGCGGGTGGACGATCAGTCTCGCGTTGGGAAAATCGCGCATCATCGCGCCCGCCCCCCCGGCGTGATCCAGGTGCACGTGGGTCGGTATCACATACTGAACGTCCTCGCAGGACAGACCTTTTTCCTTGAGAACGCTCTTCGCTCCCGGCAGCGACAGCGTCGTTCCCGTATCCAGAAACGCTGCGCGCCCGTTCTCGATCATCAGATGAAACCCGGCGACTCCGGCCTGGACGTAGTCGGCGTCGATTGTGAGGGTGTTGTCCTGATAGTCGATGTAATTCGTGGGCATCAGTCGGGACGCCGGAGTGGACTGGAAGGCATGGAAGGAATCAAATGCGCATCAACTGCTGTCGGCGCCTGGAGCGAGTCGGGCTGGTGAGGGATTTCATCGTGGACGGTGGCGCTATTAGAAAGGCGCGGCCCCGCCGGTGTCAATAGAGCCGCGGAGCCGGGGTTGGTCGGGAGGCGAGCAGCTTGACCGAACGTCGAAACACCGGGCCCGGAACACCGAGAGCCATCTTCAGGGCCACGTCCCTGTCCCATTCGTTCCCGATGTTCTGAATCGTCTTGGCATGAGGCAGGTCGACGTCCGGCCACTGGTAGAACGGCGAGACCAGGGGGAAGAACTGCAGCGGCCAGTCGGACCCGTAGAGCATCCTGTCACGGGCCCCCGGGAACGCGAGGGCGTCCGTCAGATAGCCGACGTTGTTGATGCGCGTGAGCCCCGAGATGTCCATATACAGACGCGGGTTCTTCTTCAGCATCGCCAACAACAGCTTGTATCCTGATTGGCCGTCGTACTCGGCCGTCGCGGATATGTGTGTCGCGATGACCGTGACGCCCTCCCTGAGAGGCAGAGCCAGCTTGCGCGGGTCGCCGAAGGCGTCGTTCGCGTGGCCGAAGGCGTCGTCGCCTCCGATGCGTACCAACAAAGGCAGCCCCAGGTCGGCCAGGGCCCGGTAGTACTGCACATAATGCAGGTCGGAAGGATCGATATGCATTGCAGCGGGCAGCCAGCTCACGAGCACGGCGCCGTCGCGCTTGGCCTGAGCCAGCCTCTCGTGCCAATCGGCCCGGTCGGGGTGAATGCTGGCGCCGTATTCGAGATGCGGATACTTCCGGGCCATCTGCGCGACGAATGCATCGGGCACATACATGCGTGTCTGTGAGCGGTCAATCCTGCCGTCGCGGACAACGCCGTCCCGCGCCGATATCACCGCGGCGCGCACGTATCTGGAGCGCGCAATCGACGCGTTCATGCGACGGGCGACGAGCTCGTCGCCGTAATCCCGAAGCTCCTGCCTGCTGACGTCGAAAGCTCGCAGATAAAAGCCGAACTTGTAGCTGTCGAGCAGCTCCTGCGGCACGTAGCAGCCGCTGCCGCCGGAGCCTATGCAGGTGAAATCGGCTCGAATGTCCAGGAACCGGTCCTGCGGCGGGGGGAGACCGAGATCGACCTGGGGCGTCAGCAGGTAGATGCCCGCAAGCAGCGCCAGCACTACGAATGGTGCGAGCAGTATGGCCCGGATCACGGATGGTCCTTTCGATTACTCTTCGCTGGATGCACGGGGTTCACTTCCGGCGAGTGCCGGCTGTCTTCGCGGCGACATCGGCCCCCACCGACGCAGACATAGGTTACCACCGCTGCGCCGGTGGCCCAAACGCCCTTCAGTCGGGCGGTGTCATTCAACAGAACAGCTCTCCCTGCCCGCCGAGCATGCGGTCGAAGTCCAGCCCGACGAATGGGAGTACGGCGTCGGCTACCGGCTTGATCTGTCGCTCGATATAGTGTTCGTAGTCGAGCGGCGAGGAGAGTTTCTCCACGGGCTGCGGCCCCGCCAGGGTCATGCAATAGCGCACCTCAGACGCGGGTTTGTCGAGCTGTCGAGCGGCCCTCACGTGAGGCGGCACGTTCCTGCTGTAGGCGCCGAGTGGTCGGCGCAGGCGCTTTCGGTAGACCAGTTGTGAACGCCCTTTCTCGGACCGGACGAGGCCCACGTAGCGGTGTATTACCGCCTCAGGGTCCTCCCCCTGCATGACGGCGTACAGCAGCTCGCGTTGAAAGGATCGCGCGAGCTCCGTCCAGTCCGAGCGTACTGCTTCGAGTCCCTTGATCACCAGGGACTCCCGGCTCGTTCCCGTCATACCTGCGTAGCGCTTCTTGCTGCCGGTCTCCCGGCCCCGGGTCCTGGGCATGAAGAACTTGCGGAACAAGGTCTCCAGCTCGAGCTCGAGGTAGCTGTGAAGTCGGTACCGGTTCTCGATCTCCCTTTGCCACTGCAGATTCAGACCGGCGACGACGTCGAGGGCCTGCTCTTCGAGCGGTTTGTCCTTGTCGAGGAGGACGAACAGGGAGTCGGTGTCTCCGTAGATGACCTTATAGCCGCGGTCTTCGATCCATTGCTTCGAGGTCCGGATGATCTCGTGACCCCGGCGCGTGATGCTGCTCGCGAGCTGTGGATGATAGAAGCGGCAGCGATCCGTGCCGAGCACTCCGTAGAATGAGTTCATCAGGATCTTGATCGCCTGGGACAAGGGCTGATCGCCGCGGCGCCTGGCCTCGTCCCGCCTTCGCCACAGTTCTTCGATGATACCGGGAAGGAGGCTGTCGTCCCGGGAGAACCGGGCGCCGATGAAGCCGGGAATGGGGTCCTCACCAGGCTGCGCACGACCCAGGGGATCGATGTGAAAGGTTCGAATGATGCTCGGGTACAGGCTCTTGAAGTCCAGCACCGCCACGTTTTCGTGGATACCCGGCACGGAGTCGAGGACGTATCCGCCGGGGCTGGCCTCGGGCGCCGGCGCACCGGCCACGCTGGGCCCCACCCAGCCCTTGCGGTGCAGGCGCGGCAGGTAGAGGTAGTCGAACGCGGCCACCGAGCCCCCCTGGCGACCCATGGCAAGACCGGTCAACCTGGTTCGTTCCACCACGAATTCGAGCAGGCGGGTGCGCTCGAATATGTCCAGCACCAGGCGACAGTCCTCGAGGTTGTAGCGGGCGAGGGCGAGCTTGTCCTCGTTGAACAAACGGGTGATTTCCGACGCCCTGTCCCGGTCGGGCTCTATTGCCTTTCCGCGACCCAGCAGCTCCCGGGCCACGGCATCCAGGGCGTAGCTTTCGAAGGCCCAAAAGGCCGAGCGCAGGCATTCGATGCCGTCGAGCACCACCCGCCCCGGAACGCGGGCGAGCGCATTACCGGAGGTACCGGATCTTTGAATTACGCGGGCGAGCCCCCGGTCGCGTCCGAGCTCGAAGGGAACCTTCAGCGCCTTGCAGCGGCGCACGAGCACGGCAAGGTCGAAGTTCACGACGTTCCATCCGATCAGCACGTCGGGATCCAGAGCGTGCATGTCTGCGAGGAAGCGGAGAAGGAGCTGGCGCTCGTCCTCACACCAGCACAGCTCCATTTCTGCATCGATGGCTGCGCCGGCGATATCCCGGGCGGCACCGCGAAGCAGTACCCGCCGGGTTGCGCCGCAGATGAAAGCGATCGAGTAGAGCTGCCCGATGTCCTCGGAAGTCTCGATGTCGATGGAGCAGACCGCGAGGTCCGGACGATATTCATCATGACTGAGCCTGGGATTCAGCAGCAGGCGAAATCCGTCCCGGGTCTCGATGTCTCCGGCGGCCGAGAACGCCCCGCGGATGAAGCGTTCCATCAGGAAGCGTTCGGCGGGAGGGACATCCGCCTCCAGACAATCGACCCCCTCGGCCAGCCACGCATCACGGGCGTGCTCCAGGTCGCGCTGGGTAGCGAAGTACACGGCCTGGACCGGCTCGCCGTCCATCGCCCTGAGTGTGGCATCACCGATGTGCGCCCTGCGTGGGAGGTTCTTCCGGGCCTGTTTCAGGCCTGAGCGGCGCAGAAACAGGACCGGCTCGATATTCTCGACGACGATTTTCGCGGAACCCTCGTCGGTCGCGGCCCACAGGGTCAATCGGGTCCCGCCGCCCTCGTCCCGCCACTCGCGCGAGAGTATGTAGCCGCGCAGCTTCCGAACCGGGTCGACCGGCACCGGGCGGGTCACCGGACGCAAAGGCCGTCCGTAGCCCGATCCGCGACCGGGCAACCTGTGGATACCTCGGTGATGGCGTCGTTCATGGTCCGGGGGCTGGCCTTCGCTGCGGCCCGGGATTTCCGGATGGCGGTTGCGAAACGGAGAGCGGCGCGGTACCCCGGCTCAGGCCCGGACCTTCGGAAGGATCTCCCCGAGCAGGCTGGGCAGAGTCTTGAAGCCGGTGTAGTGCAGGGTGTAGGCGGGCACGTCACGGACTATCCGGCTGACCTGGTCGAAGCCATGATTGGCGATGTTGCGGCCGTTCACCAGGCACTCCACCAGCTTGAGCCCCGCCTGGGCCTTCGACAGAGGCTCCAGTCGATGGTCCTCCTCCGAGACGAGGTGCGGAAACACGATGACGCTGATTTCGGGCCTCAGCCTCTTGTAGACTGGATTGATCAGGCGGTGGGGAACGATGGACAGGCGCTTGTTTTTCAGTATCGATCTTTCCGTATCCTTGATGTCGAACTCGTTTTCCAGGATCTCGCAGCCGTTCTTCTTCAGGTTGATGGGCCGCGTGAAACCCTCGATCGTCCTGGTGTCGAGCGGAACGTGCACCAGCTCGTCGGTGAGGTAGGTGAAGCCGCGCGTCGCCAGCCAGACCGCGAGGGTGCTCTTGCCCGCGCCGCTCTTGCCTGGAATCAGGACGCCGGTGTCGCCGGTACAAACGGCGGCCGCGTGGAAAGCCAGGCCGCTGTCGTCCTTGTCCACCAGGGCATACAGGGTCTTCTCGACCAGCGTCCTGGCGAGGGTGGTCCGGCAGTCCCCGGAGTAGAGGCTGCTTCCGTCCTGCTCCAACGTGGTGTCGTTGGTATCCTCCGCCTGGGAGAGCCGGAGGCGGCTGAGAGGCTCAGGCATCTCGTGGTTGTCCAGATCGCCGAAGAGGTAGTCGAGCAGCGCGCCATGGGCGTCCTCCTCGTAGTTGATTGCTACCGAGTTCTCGGCGAATGAGACGTAATGGGTTCTCATTGAGTGTTCTGAATTTCGACGGCGCCGTTGTCCGCGAGCTGCTTGAGCGTCGCTTCCACGTCGCTCTTGATGCTGCTCGACTCCGGGTAGTTCTCTTCGAGAAGAGAGATGATCTCGGACACGGAACGCTTGCTGTCGCAAAGCTGCCAGACCAGCGCGGCGGTTTCATTCAGGTAAACCGCCTTGGTCTTGGCCGGGTGGTACAACAGCAGCTCATCATCGATTTCTTCCAGGTTGAACTCGGTGTTGGGATGCGGAATGGCCTGTGAATTCATGGCTGTCTTCCAATGTGGGACCTCAGCGAAATATACCTGACGTGCGGCCCAAACAGAAGCTCACCGGACCGCTTTTCCCGTCCGCCGCCAGAGCCAGAACAGGACGCGCACCGGGTGCCGCAGGGTCTTGGTGTAGGCCAGCGAACGGCCCGGGGGGACGTTGTAGAACGCCCGCAGCCACCAGTCCGAAGGATTGAGCAACTTGGCGGCACGATGCTTCTCGCGCCGCAGGCGGGACAGGGGAATCATTCCTACCCCCACGCCCCGAGGAGGAGCTCGCACGGGCTCCGGGACATGTCGGGAAAGGGCCGGAGGCCAGGGCACCAGGTAGCCCAGGAGCTGGATCATGGTGACGACTTCCGGGAAATCCCGCTTCACGCGCGTCCACTCGATGGCGTCGCCGTAGTGCGACGCGTAGAGAAGTATGTCCAGGACCGAGCCGAGCTTGGTGGTCTGCCTCGGCTCCAGCGCGTGCCGGCAGAGGTGGCGGAGCATGTCGATATGGCCCAGGGCCCGAACCGGGACGCCGTCGACGGCGAACTCCTGCGCCGGGTCGCTGAGCGTATCCAGACGGATCGATCCGATGTTGTCGCGGGTCAGGGCATCGTGGTGGACCTCTATGCTGATGGTCAGGCCGTCAATGGTCCGCGATACCGTCGGCAGGTGGTGGTGATCGGACAGCAGGCCGCTGTCGAGACCGCCGCGGTATCCGAGCTCCGAGAGGAGCCGGGACGCCGCGTCCAGATGCTTCGGGGCGACCAGCAGATCGATGTCGCTCATGGGGCGCAGCCCGGGCGGGTCGTAAATGAGGTGAGCCAGGGCCGCCCCTTTGAGGACCAACACGTCGATATCGTGGCGCGAGAGCTCCTGCAGTATCTCGAGCAATGCGCGGGTCCGGATCCTGGCGGCGGTGGTATGCCGGAACGTCAAGGCCTTCAGCGCCTTGTCGGCCGCGTCCGGTATCTCGGCGCCGGCATCCATGATCTGCCGGTATAGATAGGGCGCCATACCGTGCAGCTCCGCTTGACGGATGGTGTCGCGCCAGTCGCGCTGAGATTTACAATCCCTGCGTATCGCTTCCCGTACGCTCTCGTCCGGCTCGACGCAGGCGGCCTTGCGCAACAGTAACTCTGTCGATGGGTCCGGAGTCATCTCGGTTGTGGCGAATCGCATGGGTCTTGTATATTCGAATACCAGCCTGCCCGCGGATCAAGTGCGCACGCGGGTACCGGACAGTTGGATCCGCGATGAGCTCCCGCGCGGCAGCGGCCCCATTGAAGCACGGCTGCGCTGAATCGGTAAGGGCCGGCAGCCGCGCCCCGCGGCAGGTCGAGCCGATACCCGAGCCCGAGATACATTATGACGGAAGAAACCTTTTCGGGACGCTGCCTGTGCGGCGACGTCCGATATACCGTTCATCAGGCGCCCCTGTGGGTGGGCCACTGTCATTGCCGGAGTTGCCGCCGCAACACCGGGTCGGCGGTGGCGACGTTCGTGGGCGTCCCGAGCGATTCGTTCGAGCTGACCCATGGTGTGCGCTCCTCCTACGAGTCGTCGCGGGGAGTGCGGCGAAGCTTCTGCGGGCGCTGTGGCACGCCGCTGGCCTATGAGTCGGAGCGTTTCCCCGGCGAGTTGCACTTGTTTCTCGGCACCCTCGACGATCCAAACCGATTCAGGCCCGAGTTCCACGTGCATTGTTCCGAGCGCATTCCGTGGTTCGAGGTCCGTGACACCCTGCCGCGCTATCCCGGTTCGACGATCGAGGCCGACCACGGGAGGACCGGTTCTTGACCACCCGCGTTCAGCTCCCGGCACCCAGCCGGTTGAGGGGCCTCGCCGGTCTCCTGATGACCCGCCGGTCGGTGCGGGAATACGACGGTAAAGCCGTGTCCCTTGTCGAGATGGCGCGCCTGTTGTGGTCCGGCCAGGGTGTCAGCCACAGCTCGGGGAAGCGTACGACGCCATCGCCGCACGGCCTGAATCCACTTTCCCTGTACCTCGTGGCCGGCGACGTGACGGGCCTGAACGCGGGCTTGTACCTCTACGAGTCGCGCTCTCACACGCTCGCAGTGGTGGGATACGGGGACCTGCGTACGGATTTGTATCATGCCGCGCTGGAGGATCAGCCGTGGATCGAGTCCTGCGCGGCATTGATCGTCATCGCCGGCGACGTGGGGCGTGCAGAAAAGGAATTCGCCGCCCAGCCGCCGGATGGCAGGCGAGGGCGGCGCTACACCTTCATCGAGGCCGGCGCGGCGGCGCAGGGTATTGCGCTGCGCGCGGTGGAGATGGACCTCGGAACCGTGTTGGTCGGGGGCTTCGACGATGACGAGGTCAAGCAATGTCTGAAGCTGCGCGTGGAACCGCTGGTTATGATACCGGTGGGCCGCCTGCCGCAGTAGGTCGCTGGATTCCGGGTCTGTCCGGGCAATCCACCGGAAACGCGTTGCGGCTACCCGGTCCCCGTCAGGCCGCGGTTCCGGACCACGGGTGCTTGTCCAGCTCCACCATCAAGTCGTCCGACGCGGACTCGAGCACATGTTGCAGGTCGTCGTAGCTCATTTCCTTCGGAAGATTGGCCCGGAATCGCGCCTTGAACAGGTGCCCGCTGGACATGGGTGTATCCGCCACCGAGGTGCTCAGGCTTTCGATGTTGATGTGGTGACCGGCGAGCAGCTCGGCGATCTCCTCGACGATGCCGGGCCTGTCGTTGGCAACGATGCTGACCATCACGAAGTGATGGGGCTCGGGCGTGGCGGGAGTCGTTCGCTCGAAGCTGATGTGCAGCTCGTGAGGATCCACCGCACGCAGGGCATCCTCCAGCTCCTGTTCGCGTGCTTCGGGTACCTCCAGCAGGACGATTCCCGCAAACTTGCCGCCCAGGTGGGACATGCTGCTGTCCAGCCAGTTACCGCCATGCTCGGTAATGGTTTCAGCCAGCATCTGCACGATCCCCGGGTGGTCGTCAGCGATCACCGATAGAACGATCTCTTGTTTCATGACGGTACTCCCGCAGTGATCCATTGTTGACGGGTGGAATTAGATCCGACTCACGGCCGCAGGGCAACACCGCCGGCATAAGAGAATTCGATGACGGTGCTCAGGAACGCTTATCGATATTCCGTGTGAGGCTTTTGTGCTACTGTGATTTACTCCGATCAAAGTGGGCATCCAGGCGCCATGAATCGTCTTTCCACGGCCGGTGTCACAGTGGGCCGCCAGCACGGTGCGATGGACCATGCGTCCCCGCCCTGCGACCTCGACGAGGTTCGCATGTACCGCCTCGGGCGGGTCCGGCGGATGCTGGTCGAACGCGATCTCGCGGGAATCATCCTTTACGACCAGCTCAATACGCGTTACGCGACCGACGCGACGAACATGCAGATCTGGTGTCTCCACAATGAGGCGCGCTACATTTACGTGCCCGCCGAAGGACCCGTGGTGTTGTTCGACTACGGGGGCAAATCGCATCTGTGCGAGGGGCTGCCGACCATTGACGAAACCCGGGCGCCGGTATCATTTCTCTATTTTCTTGCCGGGCCCAGGAACACCGAGCTCGCGAGGGCGTGGGCGAGGCAGATGGATGGCGTGATCCGGGAAACGTCGGGCGGCCACAGGCGGATCGCCATCGATCGCATCGCGCCGCTCGGCGTTCAGGAGCTGGAGCGGCTCGGCTACCAGATCGTGGACGGTTTCGAGGTGATGGAAAACGCGCGCAAGATCAAGTCGACGGGGGAGATCACGTTGATGCGGGAATCCATCCGGGTGTGCGAGCGGGCCGTGGAGACCATGCGCCGCCATCTCGCTCCGGGTATCACCGAGAACGCGTTGTGGGCGGAGCTTCACAAGGGCAATATCGCCGGCGGCGGGGAGTGGATAGAGACGCGGCTGCTGGCTTCCGGGCCGCGCACCAATCCATGGTTCCAGGAGTGCTCCATGCGGCCCATAGACAAGGGCGATATGGTGAGCTTCGATACCGATCTCGTGGGGCCCTATGGCTACTGCTGCGACATATCCCGCTCGTGGGTCTGCGGCGCCTCTCCCGACGGCGAGCAACGGCGGCTGTATGCGGCCGCCCTTGAGCAGATCAAGCGCAACACGGAGCTGCTGAGGCCGGGGGTGGGCTTCAGGGAGCTGTCCGATTCGCTGCATCCCCTGGCGGATGAGTACGTGCCCGGCCGCTACGGGCTGGCGATGCACGGGGTGGGGCTGTGCGACGAGTATCCGGCGATCTACTATCCCCAGGACTATCCCGATTTCGGATACGACGGGGTGATCGAGGAGGGTATGACGCTGTGTGTCGAGGCTCTGGTCGGGGTCGAGGGCGGCAGGGAATGCGTCAAGCTGGAGGAGCAGGTGCTGATCACGGCGGAAGGCTGCGAGCAGTTATCGAGCTATCCGCTCGAGGAAGACTGGCTGTAAGCGGAATCCCGTCGTGTGTTGCTTTGCGCAGACGGTAAGGGGAGTGCCCGGCATGAACCGGGGAAGGCCTTCGTGGGCACGCCGTGAATACTTCCCTGTAGGCTCCGCTGCCGTTATCCCTGCGGCAGAGGTCCCACGAAGGCCTTCCCCGGTTCATGCTTCAGCGCCGCGGCGCCCACGATGTGACGTCCGAGTCACGATATCGATGGATTGGTTTTCCCCGTCGCCATGCTGAGGGAAATAAGCGGCGTCAGGCAGGAGCCGGGGAGGGCGGTGAAGCAGTGGTTCAGCGATGAAGCCATGGATCTGTTCGTCTGGCGGGATTCGCAGGGCGGGGTGGAAAAGTTTCAGCTCGCTTTCAAGGTGGCCGGCGAGGAAGGCGCGGGGCGGGAACGGGCGTTGACCTGGAGCGCGGCAACCGGATTTCTGCAGCATCGGGTGGACGACGGCGAGCAGCGGCCCGATCGCTACAAGGCCACACCCATACTGGTTCCGTCGGTTGACGCTCCGCCTGAGGATTTGTCCTCGACCTTCATCGACCGCTCTGCAGAGCTGGATCCCGATGTCCGTGTATTCGTTGCAGGCAAGCTGGACGAGCTGCGGGCGAGCTCGGGGACTTGATGGCACGCCGGTTACGAGGTGCCGGTTATGAGTGAGGCGCGAAGGCTCGAAAGGGCGTACAGCTCGCCGGAAATCGCACACCAGCGGTACCGGACGCTGCTGGCGCTGAACATGCAGCCGGGCGAATGGTTCCTGGACGCCGGGTGCGGGCCCGGGTTGCTCACCGAAGCCGTGGCCCGCCAGGTAGGGAGTGAAGGCCGGGTCCTGGCGGTGGACAAGAGCGCCGAGATGCTCGATCTCGCGGCGGAACGCTGCCGCAAGCTGCCCTGGGTGGAGCTCAGGAAAGGGTTGATACGACACTTCGATGAGGCGGACGGTCTGTTCGACGCCCTGGCCTGTAGTCAGGTGCTGCTCTACGTGGAGGACGTGGCGGGGGTTCTCGCGGAGATGCACCGGGTCCTCAAGCCGGGCGGCCGGCTCGTCATCGTCGAGACGGACTGGCGGAGCTGCGTGTTGAACAGCAGCGACTTCGCACTCTCCGAGGCCATGATCAAAGCCTGGGACGACGCGGTGGTGTCGCCGAACCTGCCCGTGAAGTTGATGCCGCTGCTTCGATCACTGGGCTTCAATGCCGTCAGCGTCGAGCCCATCCCGGTGCTGAACACCAGCCTGCTCGAAGACGGCTACTCGAGCGACATCATCGGCTGGTTCGCGCGCAAGGCGGTCGAGCAGGGAGCGGCGAGCGAGTCGCAGGCGCACGATTGGCTCCAGGACCTGCAGGAGAAGTCCCGCCGGGGCGAGTATTTCTTCTGCGTCAACCGGTTCCTGTTCTCTGCGGTGAAATAGATCCGCGCCGAAGCCCCCAACGACGCTGTCTGCGCGTGGTTCATTCTGCCTCACCGCAACCTGTCCTATTGGAGAAAGGGAATTTGCGAGGGGCGTGGTCTGGATAGGGTCGTGGAAGAAGGTTCCTTCTCCCTGAGGGAGAAGGACAGGATGAGGGGGCGGCGCAAAGAGGTTTATATGCGCTGTCCTCCCCCTCGCCCCTGCCCTCTCCCCGTTGGGGAGAGGGAGTATTCTTGCCTTTGCCCCGGTCCTGTCGATTCCGCTGCTAGTTCTTCTTCTTCCCGAAGATATCAATCAGTCCCTTGATGACCTGCTCTTCCTGGGTCTGCTTCTTTTCAGTCGGCGTAGGTTTGCTCTGACTCTGCGCCTCGGCCGGCTGCGGCGCCCCGCTCTGTTCCTGTTGGGTGTCGGCCGCGTCCTGTGCCTTGAGCTGCTCGGCCCAGGGGAGGGGATCCACGGAGGCTTCGGGAATGGGTCCGCTGCCGCCAGTGACCTTGCCCGCCACCGCGCCCAACAGCGCACCGGCGAGCGCGCTCTTCGACGACGCCGCTTTCTGGGCGCGCAGGCGCGCGAGGTCGGCGGCGGCGCTCTTGAAATCGATCGAGGGGCCGGACAGCGCGCCCTTGATCGGCACGCGCAGGGCATCGTTGTCCGCCACCGTGAGGTGGAACACCCGTTTCATGGTGTCCGGCATGAAGGCGAGGGTGAGATCGGCTCGATCCTTGCCGACGTCGGCGCTGCCCCAGGTCGCGAGGTGCAGTTTGTCGGCGAGCAGCAGGTCGAGGCGCTTGGAATAGATGATCCGTCCATCCTTGAGCGACATCACGCCCGGCGTGAACCACGCCACCCATTCCTGGCGCCCCACGTCGCCGAGCTTGCCGAACTGCTGCGCGAGGCCGGTTATTCCCCGCAGGATCCAGCCGTTCTTGAGCACGATCTTGCCGAAGTCCAGCGTCATTTTCGGAATGGTGATCCTCGAGAAGTCATAGTTCTTCAACGGTATCAGCACGCCTTCGGGTGGGATCTCGAACCGGATCGGCTGCTCCGCCCGCTGGGTCGTCTCGAAGATCGGGTGGATCTTGGCGAGCACTTTCTGACCGAACTCGGGCGTCGGCTCGAACTTGGCCTGGAGCGGGGCTGTCAGCGTCAGTCCCTTCTCGTCCACCCGGGCCTTGACGTCCGCCTGGGTGTTGGGTGCGTCCACCGTGAGTGATACCGGGCCCTGCATCTTGTTCAGGTCGGCGTTCACCGCGATGTTGGCGGTCGCGCCCAGGGAGGCGCTCACCAGTCCATCCATGCTCATGAGCTGGTCCACGAGGGCCACGGGGAGCTGGTGCAACTGGCCGTCCAGCTTCATGGACAGATCGTCGCTGCCGAGCTCGCCCTTGGCGTTCAGCAGGTTCCCGGCCGTCAGACCGAGCGACAAGTCCCCGGGCTTGTTGTCACCGGATCGCACCTGACCCTTGAGGTTCAGCTCGGCGTGCCCACGCTTGTCGCCGCCGAAAGCGAACGTCGCCCGGGTGTTGTCCATGAGGGTGGATACCTTGCCGGGCGATTCCAGGCTCAGGGCCTCCACCTGCAGGCTGCCGCGGGTGCTGACGCCGTCGTAGGCGAAGGGCTTGAGCGGCAGGACCAGCTCGTCGATGGCAGCCTGCGCCGTGGCCTTGCCCTTGAGCGTGACCTTCGGTCCGCTGCCTGCTTGCCAGCCGGCGAGCATCGCGGGCGTAATCGTGACTTTGAGGCTGGCCGGCTTCGCAAGGGTGAGCCGCGTCAGGCCCTCGTCGATGGCGGCGCTGATCGCGCCCTTGACGCCGGTACTGTCGAACGAGATGTCGCTGGTAACGGCCTTGAGGGAAGCGTCGGCCTTGAGGCCGGTCCGGGCGTCGAGCTGGACCGTGAGGGGCGACGCGTCCATGGATGCGAGTGGGCCCGCGCTCTGGCTCACGCGGGCCGACCCGTGCAGATCGATCGCGTCGAGGGACTTGCCGCCGAGACTCAGTTTGAAGTCCTCGACGTGCGTCGACTGGTGGCTCCGGGTATCGTCGACCTCCAGGGCCGCCGTGCCGAGCGCGCCTTCCAGGCGCGTCTGCGCGGGTCGCAGCGCCGGACCAGGGCCGGCCGGCAGAGGCATTTGCAGGGCAGTGAGGTCGAAGGTCCAGTCGGAAGGCCGGGCGAGCGCGTAGCCGGAGCTGCCGGCGGTGATGCGCTGCCAGAGATCCGGCGTCAGCGTGAACCGAATGTGGGCCGGCTTCGACAATGCGAGCTGGTTCTTGACCGCGAAGCTGAGCGTGCCGGTCTTGAGCCGGTCGGAGTCGATGCTCGCGGTGACGCCCATCTTCCCGTCTTCAGCAGTGTCGGCATTCAGGTTGACGGCGAACGACGGGCCGATAGCCGCGGTCAGCAGACCGTTTTGCTGCATGACGGTATCGATCAGACTGGTCGGGATGCCGCTGATCGACGACTCGGCCTTCACCAGCGCCTTGTTCGGCTGCAGCTTGCCGGCTTTGTCGAACAGGTGCTTGACGTCGGCGTCCACGGTCAGGTTCCCGGCCTTGCCGCCGGCGGACGGCTTGCCGTTCACCTGTATCCGGACGTCGTCGCCCAGCTTCGGGCTGTCCACGACCAGGCGAAGACCGCTCACGCTTGCTTCGCCGAGTTGCTTGATGCCGGTAAACCGCACGTCGGAGCGCGCATCGAGGCCCATCCTGAGCGCCACGTTGGCCGGGCTGAACTTCTCCAGGGGAACGTCGAGCTTCGCTATCGTCAGATGAAGCGGCACGGACTTGGCGAGACGCGGACCGGGACTGCCGGGCGCCGAGTGGTCGAGCGCATCGACCAGTGCGGGGCTGAGCTGCAGCTCCAGCTCGGCGGGGCTCGCGAGCTCGAACCGACCCTTGGCCAGGAATCCCGCCAGCTTCAGGTTGGCGTTCGGCGCCTTCGCGTCCACGACGATGTCCTGCCGGTCGGCGCCTCCGGTTGCCTTCACGTGGAGGCTCGTTCGGTCGCCGAGGGCGGCGCCGAGGACGCCGCCGGCATGCAGGAGCTGGTCCAGCGCGGCCACCGGCAGGTCGTCGACGCTCGCGTTGAGGTTGACCTGCGCCGAGCCGGGGCTCGGTCGGCCGTGCGTGAACAGGTGCTTGACCGTGCCGTCGAGCGTGATATCGCCGGTCAGGTCCCCCTGCCGGCTCTGGCCACCGAAAGTGAGCTTGAGCGGCTCGTCGGGCGCCGACATATCTATCGCCCCCGACAGCTTGTCCAGAACCACGGGCTCGATACCGGGCGCCGAGATGGATACACGGCCGTCGATCAGCGCCATGTTCCCCGTCACGGGAAGGACGGCACCACCGCCGCCTTGGGACTTCTGACCGGATGTGCCGCCCAGAGCCTTGGCCAGGTTGCTGTTACCTTGCGCATCGAAGCTGAGATTGGCGTCGAGGCCGCGCACCACCGTCCGACCGAGGGACAGATGCTGGCGCAATGCGTCCAGAAGGCTCATGTCCGTGGTGAGCTCCTTCAGAGTCACGACGGGCCGCCCCTGGGGATCGTCGACCGCGAGCTCGTGCAGGGACTGGCCGCCGAGCCAGGACAGGGAGAGGTCCTTCACCGCGATCCGGCCCGGAATGGAGCCGTTGACCCAGCCCAGCACCATGCCGCGCGCCCATGAAGTGGAGAGCAGGGTCGGCGCCCCCGCCACCAGGGCGGCGATGAGCAACAGGATCGCCAGCAATATCCAGAGATAGCGCCGGCGAGTCGCGTGGGGAGCAGCGGGGGATCGTGATGTCTCCGAAGACTGATCTTGGTCGCTCATACTTGAGTCCTGGGTTCGAGTCGCTGCGCGATATTAACTCATTGCTACCGAGAACAGGACGGCTCGAATCGCCGGAAAATTCCGCCGATTCCGCCGGCCCAAGCTGGTATTCTTGCCTTCGAACGATTGCTGGAGCAGCCCATGTCCCAAACGTCCGAATCAGGCCATCCCGACACCGGACCTGCCGTCCAGGCCAGGTTCCGGTGGGACGATCCATTGCTGTTCCTCGATCAGCTCAACGATGAAGAGCGCCTGATCAGCGACAGCGCGAGGGAATACTGCCAGTCCCGGTTGATGCCGCGGGTGCTCGAAGCGCATCGCCGCGAGCACTTCGACCGGCAGATCATGAACGAGCTCGCCGAGCTCGGGTTTCTGGGCGCGACAATCCCGGAGCAATACGGGGGCGCCGGGGCGAGCTACGTCGCCTACGGCCTCATCGCCCGCGAGATGGAGCGGGTGGATTCGGGCTACCGCTCGGCAATGAGCGTGCAGTCGAGCCTCGTGATGCATCCCATACACGCCTACGGCTCCGAGGCGCAGCGCCGGCGCTACCTGCCGAAGCTCGCGAAGGCCGAGTGGATCGGCTGCTTCGGTCTCACCGAGCCCGACCACGGCTCCGATCCGGGGGGCATGCGCACCCGGGCGACCGCCCGGGACGGCGGTTACGTGCTGAACGGCAGCAAGATGTGGATCACCAACGCGCCGATCGCCGACGTGTTCGTGGTGTGGGCCAAGACCGACGACGATTCGATCCGGGGTTTCGTGCTCGAGCGGGGCATGGAGGGGCTCGCTACCCAGCGCATCGAGGGCAAGTTCTCGCTGAGGACCTCGGCGACGGGCGAGATCGTCATGAAGGACCTGTTCGTTCCCGAGGAAAGCCTGCTGCCGAACGTCTCCGGGCTGCGGGGACCCTTCGGCTGCCTGAACCGGGCTCGCTACGGCATCGCCTGGGGCGTCATGGGGGCGGCGGAATTCTGCTGGCACGCCGCGCGGCAATACGTGCTGGAGCGCAAGCAGTTCGGACGGCCGCTGGCGGCGAACCAGCTCGTCCAGAAGAAGCTTGCGGATATGCAGACCGAGATCACCCTGGGGCTGAACGCGGTGTTCCGGCTCGGCCGGCTGATCGACGCCGGCCAGGCGGCACCGGAGGCTATATCCCTGCTGAAACGGAACAACTGCGGCAAGGCCCTCGATATCGCGCGCATCGCCCGCGACATGCACGGCGCCAACGGTATCTCGGACGAGTACCACGTGATCCGGCACGTCATGAACCTGGAGACCGTGAATACCTACGAAGGCACGCACGACATCCATGCCTTGATCCTGGGGCGTGCCCAGACTGGAATCCAGGCGTTCACCTGAAGCGCGGTTGACATATCCGTTGTCAGCGCTGCACGGAGATACCTCTCCGTGGATCAGGCACGGCAAGTGCGTGATTGAGCGTCCGCGGATCCGACTTGGTCTGAACAAGAAGAATAGCCATGACTGACACTTCCTATCGAACCCGGTCGTTTCGTGCCGGCCTGTGGGTCCTGGTGAGCTTGCTGGGGGCGCGTTTGCTGGCGATGGGCGTGATTCCACTGACGGATACCACGGAGGCACGATACGGCGAGATGGCGCGCAGGATGGCGCAGACCGGCGACTGGGTCACGATGTATCAGAACGCCCAGCCTTTCATGGGTAAGCCGCCCCTCTTTGCGTGGTTGTCGTCGATCTCCATTCATTTTCTGGGTCCGACGGCCTTCGCGCCGCGGCTGCCCTCGCTCCTGCTGTCCGTGCTCATGGTCTGGCTGGTGTGGCGGGCGGCCGAGCGATACGGGGGCCGCGGAGCCGGTCTCGCCGCGGCACTGGCGCTTGCCGGCGCCCCTTTCTTCCTGGCGACGGCGGGTACCGTGATGACGGATACAGCCCTGGCGTTCTCTGTCGCGCTGATCATGATCTCTTTCTGGAACGCCTTGCATCCGCCGCCGGGGGGTTCCGGGAAGCTCTGGGGGTACCTGTTTTTCGCAGGATGTGGCCTGGGGCTCCTCGCCAAGGGACCCGTGGCGCTGGTGTTGTCGGGGCTGCCGATATTCTTCTGGGTGCTCGTGCGCAAAGCGTGGCGTCCTTTGTGGCGCGACCTGCCGTGGATGGGCGGGCTGGTGGTTACACTGGCCATTGCCCTGCCCTGGTATGTGCTCATGGAGAGGGCGCATCCCGGCTTCCTGAAGTACTTCATTGTCGGAGAGAACATAAGCCGCTTTCTCGATTCCAGATGGCAGGGTGACCGCTACGGCTTCGCGCACGCCTATCCCTACGGCACGATCTGGGGTTTTGCACTGCTCGGTCTGCTGCCCTGGCTGCTCGTGCTGGCCAGGGATCTGGTAACGACGCGAGGGCGGGAGAGGGCCGCGGCAGCAGCGCCGGACGACGACTGGCGGCTGTTCCTCGTGCTGTGGTGTGTTTGTCCGCTGATCTTCTTCAGCTTCGCGGCCAACATCATCTGGCCCTATGTGCTGCCGATGATCCCGGGCTTCGCACTGTTCTTCGCCGACGTCGAGCGCAGGTGGGCGATACCCGTGGGGAGGGCGCACTACGCGGCGGCGGTCTTTTCGGGTGCCCTGGCGCTCGCGGCTTCGGCGGCGTTTCTGATCGCGCCCGAGAGGATCGACCATACCGACAAGCCTCTCATCACCGCCTGGCGCGCCGACAGACCGGCACCCCGGAGCAGGCTCCTGATCTGGCGCCTGCCGCACGATTTCTCCGCGGAATACTATGCGAGGGGGCGGGCGGAGTCGACGCAGGACGTGAAGGACGTTACCAGTCTGTTTCTGAACGATACGCGCGACTACATCGTGTGCGACGAGGCGGGATTGAAAGACTTGCCCGCCGCGGTCCGTGGGGTCTTCGAGGAGGCGGCACGTGAGCCCGCCAGGCATGGTCCAAAGCTATTGCTGCGCGAGAAGCTCGCGCCGGGGGGAAGCTCCTCGATCCAGGTACAAAGCGGTGAGGCCCGTTCAGGGACACCGGTTGAGCTGACGGCCGGGAGCGGGGGAGCCGGGACTCCACAGCGGTAGCTTTGCGAAGCTGACTGGGCCGGGCACTTCCGCGCCAGACTGGCAGACTTCAGCAGCGCAGCGTAACCCAATGCTGTTTGTCGGAATGAATTCCGACCCACTTCGGATGTGGGGAGTGTCGGAGATCGTCGGGAATGGGATCCGACCGACCCACTTCGGATGTGGGGAGTGTCAGAGATCGTCGGGAACGGGATCCGACCGACCCACTTCGGATGTGAGGAGTGTCGAGGACCGCCGGGACGGACGCGACCAACCCGCATCGGGTGCGAGGACTCAGCGACTACTTCTCCGGGTAGCCGAGCTCCTTCAGGGAGTTGGTGATCTCGTCCAGGATGGCCGGGTCGTCGATGGTGGCCGGGGTCTTGTAGGGCTGGCCGTCTGCGATCGCGCGCATGGTGCCCCTCAGGACCTTTCCGGAGCGTGTCTTGGGCAGCCGCTCCACGATGGCGGCCTGCTTGAAGGCGGCGACCGGACCGATATGCTCGCGCACCAGCGCGACGAGCTCCTTGATGATCTGGCCGTGGTCCTTCGCGACCCCGCTCTTGAGCACCACCAGTCCGATGGGAAGCTGTCCCTTCATCTCGTCGGCCGCGCCCAGGACGGCGCACTCGGCGACATCCGGGTGAGAAGCCAGGACCTCCTCCATGGCACCGGTCGAAAGCCTGTGGCCGGCCACGTTGATGACGTCGTCGATGCGGCTCATGATCCATAGATAGTCGTCCTCGTCCTTGTAGCCCGCGTCGCCGGTCAGGTAATAGCCGTCGAAGCGAGACAGGTAGGACTCGCGGTAGCGCTCGTCGTTGTGCCAGAGGGTGGGGAAGGTACCCGGCGGCAGCGGTAATTTGACCGTGATCGACCCCATGTCGCCGCGCACGGCTTCCTTGCCGTCCTCGCCCAGTATCCGCACGTCGTAGCCCGGCACGGGCTTGGTCGGCGAGCCGGGCTTCACCTCGAAGCGTTCGATGCCCATGCAGTTCGCGGCGATGGCCCAGCCGGTCTCCGTCTGCCACCAATGGTCGATGACCGGCACCCGGAGCATCTCCTCCGCCCAGCTCAGGGTGTCCGGGTCGCAGCGCTCGCCCGCCAGGAACAGAATCCTGAACTTCGAGAGGTCGTACTTCTTCATGAACTCGCCGCGCGGATCCTCCTTCTTGATCGCCCGGAACGCCGTCGGCGCCGTGAACATGGCGGACACGCCGTGCTCCGAGATCACGCGCCAGAAAGCACCGGCATCCGGAGTGCCGACAGGCTTGCCCTCGTACATGACGGTGGTGCAGCCCTTGAGGAGCGGGGCGTAGACGATGTACGAATGCCCGACCACCCAGCCGACGTCCGATGCGGCCCAGTACACGTCGCCGGCATCGGTGTCGTAGACGCTCTTCATGCTCCACTTGAGCGCCACGGCGTGGCCGCCGTTGTCCCGCACCACGCCCTTGGGCTGGCCGGTGGTGCCCGAGGTGTAGAGGATATAGAGCGGGTCGGTGGCGGCGACGGTCACGCACCCGACGGGCTGGGCCCGGCCGAGGGCGTCGTGCCATTCGATGTCGCGTTGTCCCAGCTTCGCCTCCTTCTGCGGGCGCTGCAGGATGACGCATCGGTCAGGTTTGTGCCTGGCCTTCTCGATGGCGCCGTCGAGCAGGGGCTTGTACTCCACCACGCGACCGGGCTCGATGCCGCAGGAAGCGGACACGACGACCTTGGGCTTGGCATCGTCGATCCGCGTGGCAAGCTCGTGGGACGCGAAGCCGCCGAAGACCACGGAGTGGATCGCGCCCAGCCGGGCGCAGGCGAGCATGGCGATCGCCGCCTCCGGCACCATGGGCATGTAAATGATCACCCGGTCGCCCTTCTCCACCCCCTGGGCGCGCAGGGCGCCGGCGAACAGGGCCACCTCATCCCGGAGCTCGGCGTAGGTGAAGGTCCGCGCAGTGCCCGTAACCGGACTGTCGTAGAGCAAGGCCGCCTGGCCGCCGCGGCCCTGGTCGACGTGCAGGTCCAGGGCGTTGTAGCACGTGTTCAGCTCCCCGCCCACGAACCATCGATAGAAGGGCTTGTTGGAGTCGTCGAGGACCTTGTCCCACTTGCGAACCCAATGGATATCCTCGGCGACCTCGGCCCAGAATTCCTCCGGATCGTTGATGGAGCGGTCGTAAGCGGCTTGATAGTCTCCCATGGTGTGACCTCACATGCTGTGGCGGGCCCGGCCGCGCCTCGGCGCGCTCTCGGATTACCTTCCGGACATCCGGACGCAGTTGTCGTCTGATCGCCCCAAGTATACAAGTGATTGCCCGGGCGGTTCGAGGACGGGCCCTGAAATCGAGCCGCCGGTTTTGATAACATGCGCAGTCCGGAGCGTACATTCAGCACGCCTTCCTCGAACGGAGAACTCGCACCCCATGAACAGCTTCAAGTCACGCACCACCTTGAACCTCGGCGACAGATCCTACGAGATCCACGCCCTCGACGCCTTGTCCGGCCGCTTTGACTTGGCCAAGCTACCGTTCTCATTGAAGATCCTCCTCGAGAACCTTCTGCGGCACGAGGACGGCGAGAACGTGAAGCGCGAGGACATCGAGGCGCTGGCCGGCTGGGACCCGAAGGCCGAGCCGAACCGGGAAATAGCCTTCACCCCGGCACGGGTGCTGCTTCAGGATTTCACCGGCGTGCCGGCGGTGGTCGACCTGGCCACGATGCGCGAAGCCATGGGGGATCTCGGCGCCGATCCCGACCTGATCAACCCGCTGTCCCAGGCGGACCTGGTGATCGACCATTCGGTGATGGTGGACCACTACGGGAGTCTCAAGGCCCTGGACCTGAACGCCGCCCTGGAATACAAGCGCAACCAGGAGCGCTACCAGTTCCTGCGCTGGGGCCAGGAAGCCTTCAAGAACTTCAGCGTGGTGCCCCCTGCCACCGGCATCGTGCACCAGGTCAATCTCGAATATCTCGCCAAAGTCGTCTACAGCAAGGCGGAGGAGGGCGTGTCCTGGGCCTATCCGGATACCCTGGTCGGCACCGACTCGCACACCACCATGATCAACGGCGTGGGCGTACTCGGCTGGGGCGTGGGCGGCATCGAGGCGGAGGCGGCCATGCTGGGGCAGCCCATACCGATGCTGATCCCCCAGGTCATCGGCTTCAGGCTGGTCGGCGAGCTGGCCGAGGGTGCTACGGCGACGGACCTGGTGCTGACCGTGGTGCAGATGCTGCGCAGGAAGGGAGTGGTGGGCAGCTTCGTCGAGTTTTTCGGCGACGGACTGGACCACCTGTCCATTGCAGACCAGGCCACCATCTCCAACATGTGTCCCGAATACGGCGCTACGGTCGGCATATTCCCAGTGGACCAGGCGACCCTGGACTACCTCTACCAGACCGGCCGTAGCGAGGAGCAGATCGCCCTGGTGGAAGCCTACGCCCGCCGCCAGGGCATGTTCCGGGAGACCGGGGCGGCGGAGGCCGACTACAGCGACGTGCTGGAGCTCGATCTCGGCACCGTGGAGCCCTCCCTGGCTGGCCCGAAGCGTCCCCAGGACCGCATTGCCCTCGGGGAAGCCAGGAGTGTGATCGGCCACCACTTGCACGAGATGCAGGCCCAGCGCGGCAACGGTGGGGACCGCAAGGCCGAGGACAGGTCCCGCTTCGAGGACGAAGGCGGCTCGACCGCCGTCGACGGACAGGCGGCCCATCACGCCGGCGCCCGAGAGGTCAAAATGGATGGACAGACTTTCACGCTGTCGGACGGCGACGTCGTGATCGCGGCTATCACGAGCTGCACCAATACTTCCAACCCCGACGTGATCGTCGGTGCCGGCCTGCTCGCCAGGAACGCGACTGCCAGGGGTATCAAGGTCAAGCCCTGGGTGAAGACTTCGCTGGCCCCGGGCTCGAAGGTAGTGACGCAGTACCTGGAGGATTCCGGCCTGCTGAAACCGCTGGAGGAGCTGGGCTTCGATGTCGTCGGCTATGGCTGCACGACCTGCATCGGCAACTCCGGTCCCCTGCGTGAGGAAATCAGTGAGGCCATCCACGACGGGGAGCTGATCGCCTGCTCGGTGCTGTCCGGCAACCGCAACTTCGAGGGGCGCATACATCCCGACGTGCGGATGAACTTTCTCGCCTCGCCGCCGCTGGTGGTGGCCTATGCCATTGCCGGCACCACGACCATTGACCTGTACAAGGATCCCATCGCGCAGGATGCGAACGGCAAGGACGTGTACATGAAAGACCTCTGGCCCGCCAAGGCCGAGATCGATAAGGTCGTGGACGGCACCATCAACCGATCGATGTTCCAGTCCAAGTACGCGGACGTGTTCAAGGGGGACGCCCGCTGGCAGAAGATCGAGACGCCGAAGGGCGCCTTGTTCGATTGGGACGCGAAGTCGACCTACATCCGCAAGCCGCCGTTTTTCGATGGGATGCCCCGCGAGCCGGGCAGGATCCCGGAGATCCGGGGTGCCCGGGTGCTGGTGAAGGTGGGCGACTCCATCACCACCGACCATATCTCACCGGCGGGGTCCATCGCGGCGGATTCCCCGGCGGGGGCGTATCTGCAGGATCATGGCGTGTCGCCCGGCCAGTTCAATTCCTACGGCTCGCGGCGCGGCAACCACGAGGTGATGATGCGCGGCACCTTCGCCAACATCCGGCTGCGGAACGAATTGGCGCCGGGCACCGAGGGCGGCTGGACGCGCCTCTTGCCCGACGGTGAACAGATGACGATCTATGATGCCGCCATGAGATACCAGGAGCAGGGCACGCCTTTGCTGGTAATCGCCGGCAAGGAGTACGGCACCGGCTCCTCGCGGGACTGGGCGGCGAAAGGTACCCGGCTGCTCGGTATCCGGGCCGTGATCGCGGAATCCTACGAGCGCATTCACCGCTCCAACCTGATCGGCATGGGCGTGCTGCCACTGCAGTTCGAGGACAGCGCCGCACGCACCGCGCTGAGCGGCGAGGAGCAGTTCGACATCGAGGGTCTGAAGGCCGGGGTCAAGGAGGTCGAGGTCGTGGCGCGAGGCAACGGCGGCGAGCGCAGGTTCAAGGCGCGGGTCCGTATAGACACACCCAAGGAGTGGGATTACTTCACCCACGGCGGCATCCTCCAGTACGTGCTGCGCCAGCTCGCGGCGGGGGACCGCAAGGTGGCGTAGCACATCGGGGTGTCGCGGACATCTCAGGGGGGCGGTGATATATAATCATGCCCTGCGCGGGAAGGAAGGAGTAGTGGCTTTCTTGATCCGCGGTCCGGGCCGGACTCGCCCGGCAGCCGCGGGAAAGCACGGCTCATCGGGGTGGCATAACGATGCTTCGCCCGGGCTTTGCAGATCACATCTTAGTCACGACGAAATCGGGAGGCGGCATGAATTGGTATCTCGAAGTGCTGAAGAAGTACGCGGTGTTTCAGGGCAGGGCCAGGCGCAAGGAGTACTGGTTCTTCGTCTTGTTCAATATCATCATCACCATTGTCCTCGTGGCCGTGGACGGCGCTATCGGGACGACACACGTTCAGGGCGGAATGGGTGTTCTGAGCGGGATCTACACGCTGGCAGTCCTGATTCCCGCCATAGGCGTGGCGGTGCGAAGACTTCATGACACGAATCGCACCGGATGGTGGCTGCTGATCGCATTCGTTCCGCTCGTCGGCGCTATCGTGTTGATCATTTTCCTCGTCCTGGACAGCAATCCCGGTGACAATCAGTACGGTGCGAATCCCAAGGGGGCCACGGCGTAACTTGCCGTCGCGGCCAGACGAGGGCCGGGAGAACTGCGCGAGCCGATCGTCAGGAGCCTGCCAAGACTTGTTTCTGTGGCGCCAAACGGGTAGCTCAGACACGAAGCGCACCTTCCGTACCGGCGCGCTTCGGATCTTGTTGGTGGCGTCCTTGCTGACGGCGTCGAGCCTTGCCGGGCAGTGCCTGGCGTCGGGCTTCGGCCTCACCTTCAAATGGGGCGACATTCCACTTTGCACCAGCGGTAATCCCAACCGGGTCGAGAACCCGTCGTTCACTCTATCGAACGTACCGCAAGGTACCGCCGAGATCCGGTTTCGACTGCAGGATCTCAACGTGCCGTCCTTCGACCACGGGGGCGGGACGGTAGCCTACACCGGCCAGGATGTCGTCAAGCCCGGCGCCTTCCGGTACAGGAGCCCCTGCCCGCCCGGAGGCAGGCATCTCTACGAATGGACGGCCACAGCGCTGGACGGCTACGGCAGCGAGCTCGGGAAGGCCAGGGCGCGCAAGGAGTATCCCTAGGCCCGGATCTTCAAACGTTCTGGCCGGGCAGGAAGTTGCGCTCTGCTTCCGGTGTGTCCTCGATGCGCTGGCGAAGCATGGTCAGGAACTCGTCTTCCGCGCGGTTGAGGGCCGTGCGGGGGTTCCACACGAGGTAGATATCGATGGCCGGTGGGTTGTCGTAGGGCGGCAGGCGCCACAGGATCCCGCTTTCGACGTCCCGTTGGACAACGTGAATGGGCAGGGGACCGATGCCTAGTCCATTGACGATCATGCGCCGCACCTCCTCCAGGTGCGGCGAAATAGCCGTGATGCGGCGCCCGACGTTCTGCTGAACCCGCAGAAGCGCCACGGGGCGAAGCTGACCGGAGAGCTGGTCGGTATTGAAGGAGACCAGCGACTCATCGCCCAGGTCCTTCATGGACAGCCCCTTGCGGCCGAACAGGGGATGACCGGGTCCGCAGAAGAAGCCGAAGTACTCGCGGTACATCTGGCGGTAGGCCAGCTTCGGATGGGGCTTGTCGATGAGACAAATGCCGAAGCTGGCGGTCTTCTCGAGCACCTGCTGGATGACGTCGCCGCTGGTGGCGATGGAAACGTGAAACGTGGCTTTCGGGTGCAGGACGTGGAACTCGCTGATGACGGCGTCGAACAGCGGACAGACGACGTGGCTGGCCATGCTGATCCGGATCTGGCCGAGCACTTCATCCTCGATGTCCCGGATCAGCGTCGGAATCCGCGCGATGTTGCCGTAGATCTCCAGGCACTCGCGGTACAGGTGCTCGCCGGCGGTCGTGACCCGGAACTGTCCCGGCCGGCGGTCGATGAGGTGCTTGTCGAGCTGCTTCTCGAGGCGGGAGAGGGCATTGCTGATGGTCGGTTGCTTGCGGTTCAGCCGCGTCGCCGCCGCTGTCACGCTGCCTTCCTGGACGATCACCATGAAGGTGCGCAGCAGATTCCAGTTCAGGGCCAGTATTCTGGGATCAGGTGATTCCCGCTTCATTACGGAGCATTGCCGAGTTGTCGTGCTGCCAATTATCCGCGAAACGGACCAGCGGTTCAGGACGGCTTTTACTCCGAGTTTGTTGCGGCGCCTGTGGGTCTCCCACTTGCCAGTGTGGCTGGAACCCGCTCCCGGCGATCTCCGGCACTTTGCACATCCGGGTGAGTCGAGCCCCTTGTGGGTCGGAATTCATTCCGACATCCAGTGTTTGATAGTGCTGCGCCGCTGGGGTTTGCTGGGCTTGTGCGGGAGTGCCCCGCATGAACCGGGGAAGGGTTCCAGCGAGACGCCGCGAGTACGTCCGTGTAGGCTCGCCTCCGGCGTCCCTGCCTCCAGACGCCCGCCCGAACCCTTCCCCGGTTCATGCCCTTCGCGCTGCTCCCTTCGCTCGAGAGCGGGGTAGGCGGGAGAACCAGGCCCTCTCATGGATCCCGATATTCCTGAACGGATTTCGACCTGATGCCATAGGTCGCTTCTCCCCTCGAGGGGTGAGTCCACCCTTCTTGTGGGTCGGAATTCATTCCGACAAACGGCATTGGGTTGTACTGCGCTGTCGAAGTCTGCCAGTGCCGGGCGAGAGTGCCCCGCATGAA
>JBAUWJ010000236.1:0-3911 GCA_049583715.1 Arenicellales bacterium
CCGCCAGGAACGTCGGCGTCGCGGTCGCTCACCACCCTCACCCTGGCCCTCTCCCGCCAGCGGGAGAGGGGAGGTAACTCCCTCTCCCTCCGGGAGAGGGCTGGGGTGAGGGGGCGGTGTTTGGGACCACCCTCACCCTTGCGACCCTCCCGCCAGTGGGAGAGGGAACTCTCTGCGTCTTCAACGGTTCGGATAAGAAATCGGCGTCGGCTCAGACTCCGTCGTCGTCGCCGGGTAATTGCAGTAGACGCTCACTTCTCCAGACGCGGACGATCCGTACCTTGTGGGCGTCGCGTCGGTAGACAATTCGAAACGGCGGATGAATCAGCTCTCGGAGGAAGTTCTGGTCGAACTCCGGTACCACACGCCCGATATCCGGATTCTCGACCAGCACCTCCACGCGACGAAAGATTTCACCTACCAGTCTGGTCCCTGCGTCTGCAACGCCTTGCTCCACGTACCATGCGCGCACTGCCTCGAGATCCCTTATGGTGGATTCCGTGAATCGGACAAGCAAAGGGGGTGCGCCCTACCCAATACCCAGCCGGACTTTGGCGTCTTCGAGAGAAACCTCACGTCCCGCCTCCAGATCCGCCAAGCCGGCAACCACTGCTCGCATGAAAGCACGTTCTTCTTCGGCCCTCTCGTAGTCACCAACTGATTGAACCACAGCCACCGCACGACCGCGGCTCGTCAGGAGTACGGGGCGATGCACCTCGGACGTGTGTTTCACCACCCGGCCTGGGCTCACTTTCAAATCCGTCAGTGGAACCAAGTCTTCGGAGAATTTAATGGTCATATCGGGCAAAAGACCTGTTGAAAGGGCTGATTATAGCGGCCTTTGAGAGACCATTGAAGAGCCCAGTCAGGAGAGCGAGAGAACTCCGCGCCAGTAGGCTCCGGCGAGGTCGCCCGCGAGCCTTTCGAGTGCCGGTGACCTCCAGATCGAAGCTTCGGCGACCACCTCGTCGGTTAGCCGGTTGAGCTTGGCGCGGGCTTCGATGGCAGTCCTCACGGTCACGGTAAGGGATTGATTGGGTTGGCGGTTGCAGCGTACCTGCGATGAGCGGTGTGTTGTCCATTCTTACCCCGGTTCAAGCTTCTCCACTGAGATCCCCGTTCCCAGCGGCCGCTCCGGGGAGGGCTTCGGTTAGGGACGTTGTTCGGGACCACGCTTACTCCAACCCGCCAGCGGAAGTCGGGGACTGTGTTCGGATGCTCCTTTAGGGCGGGCTTCAGTCCGACGGCTATGGGGATCCCCCCCGAAGGCTGTTGTCGGAATGAATTCCGACCCACAGGGGGGCGGGCAGTCATTGATATTCGAGGGTGGTGCCCCAATTTACGGAGGATGATCTACGGGGGAACCGGCGCGCGCTCGCCGTTCGGGCGAGAAGCGCGGGGCTTGATCTGGCGCTCCCTAGGGGGTTCGAACCCCTGTTACCGGCGTGAGAGGCCGGCGTCCTAAACCACTAGACGAAGGGAGCTTGTTTTTCAGCGAGACATGGTATCATACGAGGTGTATGAAAGAGACGAAATGCGGACTAACCGCGAGCGGAAGGGCTTAAGGGAATTGGGGGCCAGTAATAAGCCGCAAAGAATCCCGCCCACCGCACATCAAATATCTCCAACGGCAGTCAGCGAGACGGCGTTAGAAGTCGTCAAGACCCTCACCCGGGCCGGTCATGAAGCCTATCTGGTCGGGGGGTGCGTGAGAGACCTGCTGCTGGGGCGGCAACCCAAAGATTTCGATGTGGCCACCGAGGCGCCGCCGGAGCGCGTTCGCGAGTTGTTCCGGAGATGCCGCCTGATCGGCCGCAGGTTCCGGCTCGCCCATGTCCGGATCGGCCGGGACGTGATCGACGTCGCAACCTTCCGGGCCCCGCCGCAGCCGGGAGACGACAACGGCTTCGATGACTCGGAATCCTCCATCAGCGAAGCCGGCCAGATCACCCGGGACAACGTCTACGGCACCATCGAGACCGACGCCGTGCGGCGGGACTTCAGCATCAACGCCCTGTTCTACGATCCCGTCGACGAGACGGTGATCGACTACGTGGACGGCTTCCAGCACCTGGAGCGCCGGGAGCTGGTGTCCATCGGCGATCCCTTCGAGCGCTTCCGGGAGGACCCGGTGCGCATGCTGCGGGCTATCCGGTTCTCGGAGTCCCTGGGGCTGGCCATACCGGAGAACGTCCGGGACGCGATCCTGGAGCTCGGGAACCTGCTCCATCACGTGCCGCCGGCGCGGATGCTGGACGAGGTGCTCAAGCTCTTCCACAGCGGGCATGCCCAGCAGATCCTGGTCAAGCTGCGGGAATACAGCCTGTTCCGTTTCCTCTTCCCGTTCACGGAGGAGTCCTTCATCGACAACGAGATCAGCATCGCGGAGCTGGGCCTGCGCAATACCGATGAGCGCATCCAGGAGGACAAGCCGGTGATTCCGGCATTCCTGTTCGCCTGCATGCTGTGGGAGCCGATGCGCGCCGATATGGACAAGCTCATGGAGAACGGCGCTTCGCAGCACAAGGCGCTGCTGACGGCCATGGACGACATATTGAGGGACCAGTCGCAGTACATTTCCATCCCGAAGCGGATCGGCTTCATCGTCAAGGACATCTGGGTGCTGCAGGGACGGCTGGAGTATCGGAGTCTCAAGAACGTCAAGACCGCCTTGGCGCACAAGCGCTTCCGGGCGGCTTACGATTTCCTGCTTCTGCGCCGCGAGGCGGACGAGGTGGCGAGCGAGCTCGTGGACTGGTGGACGCGGATACAGGAGGTGGGCCAGGACGAGCAGGATCAGATGATCAAGGCGCTGAATCTCCGCCCGCAGAATCACGCCGACGTTGCGGACAACATCGGCAACTCGAAGGTCGGCAGCCCCAGGAAAGGGAACGGCCGCGCGAACGGACGCGGCAATGGCTCGCGCGCCCGAAGACGGGGAGAGCGGCCGGGCGAAAGCCGCCGGGCCGAACACAAGCCGGGCGGGCAAACGGAGGGCAGGCCGGGCAACGGTAGACGGGGCAACGGCAAGCAGGCAGATGGCCGGCCGACAGATGGGCGGCAGGCAGACGGCCGGCAGGGAGACGGCAAACCCTCGGAAGGCCGGCCGGGAAAGAGCATAAGGCACGGCAGGGGCGGAAGAAATTCACGGCGCCGGCGCAGACGAAACTACGCGGCCTGAACCATGGCCCAATACTTCGAGATTCATCCCCGCGATCCCCAGAAACGACTCATCCACCAGGCCGCCGAGATGATTCGCGACGGTGGTGTGATTGCGTATCCCACGGATTCGAGCTATGCATTGGGTTGCCGGCTCGACGACAAGGACGCGGCGGAGCGCATTCGCCGCATCCGGCGTGTCGGCCCGGAGCATAATTTCACCCTGGTGGTGAAGGACCTGGCCGAGATCGCGACCTATGCCAGGGTCGAGAACGACCAATACCGCATGCTCAAGTCCCTGACCCCGGGGCCGTTCACCTTCATCCTGCCCGCGACCCGCGAGGTGCCCCGCAGGCTGCAGCATCCCAAGCGCAAGACCATAGGTATCCGGGTGCCGGACTACCCGATCGTGCGGGCGCTGCTGGAGGAGCTCGGCGAGCCCCTGATGAGCTCGACCCTGATCATGCCCGGCGACACCATGCCGTTGAGCGACCCCGCCTTGATCCGGGAGCGTCTCGAGCACGAAGTGGCGCTCGTGATCGACGGCGGACCCTGCGGCATGGAGCCGACGTCGGTGATAGAGTGGACGGATGACGTGCCGCGGGTCACCCGCAGCGGCAAGGCGGATTCGAGGCTGGAGTTCCTGCAGCAGGGGGAGTATGCGTAGGGGGGATGTGGGTCAGAATTTATTCTGACTTGAGGCAGTTGTCGGAATGAATTCCGACCCACAGGGGGCAAAGCTCCCTCTCCCC
>JBAUWJ010000237.1:0-1542 GCA_049583715.1 Arenicellales bacterium
GCCAGAGGCCGACGGCAAGTTGGACAGACGCCGAACATGCGAATCAAGACCATTTGTAAGCATCGTCGCGCCTCAGGCAGAGTCGGAACTGGAGTTTTTTTCTAGCGCCGCCTCTCCCGCAGGAGTCTGTGTGACAACCAGGGAGGAGGGGCAAAGATGGAGGATCGAAGAGTTGTTGAGCTTGGATTCATTCCGAATTCGCTCGGGATACCCGGCCGTGTGTGCAGGTCGGCGAGGCGCGCCGGTTTCAGTTGGCCGAGCTGGGGCGGTTTTTCATCCGCCACATCCGCGTGAGGTTGAAGGCGGTGCAGGCGAGGGCCGTTTCCACGCTCACTTTGCCCAGGCCGCGCAGCCGGAAGCGCCGCATCCCGCGTTGCTCTTTCAAGATTCCGAACACCGGTTCCACCAGAGCCTGCCGCCGGCGGTAACGAGCCTGCCCGGCCTCGCTGCGCAACTTCGCTCGCATGCGCAGGTGTTCGGGCGAATCTCCGGCGCATTTCAACTGCCCTCGCCGCTGTTTCAACTCTCCGGTCAAATGCGCGTCCGGCAGATAGCCCTCAATCCCTTGCTGCTCCAACGCCTTCAGGTTCCGCACCGAAAAGAAGCCGCTGTCCGCACTCACTTCCTGCGGCCGGGCCCGGCAGTTCTGTTGCACCTGTTCGACCATGGGCAACAAGGAAGCGGCGTCGCTGGTGGCCTGGGTGGTCCGCTGCGCCACGATCAAATGATCGTCGCTGACCGCCAGGTCCACCGTATAGCCCAGCACATAGCCTCCCGCCTGATGCAGGAACCGGCTGTCCGGGTCGGTCACCGACAACTGCCGAGCCCCCATCCGCCTCAGCTTCTGCAGTTTCTGCTTCGTCTCCTGGACCTGCTCCTGCAGCCGCTCCCCGTAGCCGGCGTCGACCTCGGTTCCCGATTCTTCGTCCGGGTCCGCCGCGTCGCATTGCTGCTGCCAGCGCCGTATCGCCCGCCGCGTCTTCGCCAGTTGCTGCCGCAGATCCTCTCGACGGACCGTCTTTCTTCGCGAGGCGTTCGCACTCACCCGCGTCGAATCAATCGCCACGTGCCCCAGCCGCCCCATCCCCAGCCCTCGCGCCACTTCCACCACCTGCAGAAACAGATCGTTGATCGCCCGCCGGTGCCGCGTCCGGAAGGCGTTCAGCGTCCAGTGGTCCGGCGCCGCTCCCCCCGCCAGATAGCGCAACGCCAGGTCCTCCTTCACCCGCTGCTCCAGCCGCCGCGACGACGTCACCTGCAAAGCGTAGGCATACAACCACACCTTCAGCAGCAGCGACGGCGCGTATCCCGCTCGCCCTTCTTCCACGTAACCCGCTTCGAAGGCGCTCAAGTCCAACTCCTCCACCACCCGGTGCACGAAGAAACACAGATGATCCTCGCCCAGAACATCCTTCACACTCGGCGGCAGCAAATACGCTTGCTCGGGGTTGTAGGTCAGAAATTTCATTCGCGGCCCTCCTCTTCCCGCATTATACAAACTCGTCAACCAAGGTTGTCACACAGACTCCCCTCGGAGAGGGC
>JBAUWJ010000238.1:0-2178 GCA_049583715.1 Arenicellales bacterium
ATCCCGGACAACCCGACGACCTTCGCGTGTATCACGGCGATGATCAAGCCCGACAGTTGCAGCAGCGGCAGCGGGTCCCAGGCATGTTATAGCTTCACGGCCTCCGTGGACGGCGAGACGGTGACCATTACCGACCCGGTGTCCTGCAACCTGGAGCTGACCGGAGTGACACTTACGGCTGAGAACGGGCTCTCAGGCAGTTACTCGTATGACACAGGAGGCTCATCGCCGACAGTAGGTGTGTTTGTGTCGATGCCCGGCGGCAGTGGATGCTTGCCCTGTTCTTGATTGAGGCACTGTAGGCACCTGGGAGACCAGCACTAGCCGCCGAACTCGGACATGCCGAAGTGCTTGGTGCGGATTGCCAGATCGGCGAATATCTCGAACCCCAGCGAGCGCAGGTCATAGCAGACCTGATAGTCCTCGGAGACGTAGACGCCGTCCCTGACGCCCTGCCGGAATACGTCGTAGTGCATTCCCGAGGCGACGTCCCCCAGCATCAAGGAATCCGCCGGATAGGCGCGGTCATTCTCGTCCGCGTTCGCGACCAGCTTGTCGACCGCACTACGGGACAGCATGAGCGCAGCCGTCGCGATCCGTGTGACCGAGGCCAACGTCCCCGACCGCGACAGAACCTCACCGACGCTGAAGATCGGTTTTCCCTCCTCCTTGAGCTTGATCCGTACCGGCGCGCCGATGACGTCCTTGCCGTGCTCGAGCAGCCTGCGAACGTCCCGTCCTCTGATCCCCACATCCGCGTCGAGGTAGAAGAGGTGGGTAAAATCGCGGTGTTCGTGGAATCGCGCCAGAATCGAATTGCGGGCGCGGGCCACCAGGCTGTCGCTGGTAACGGCATACAGGGAATAGCTCAGGCCGTTGGCGGACATCTCCAGCAGCGTGCGCACGTACTCCACCTGCACCTGACTGTTGTAGGCGGGCGTGCCTACCATGATCTTCGCTTTGTCGTTCAAGGAGTATGAGACCTCTCGATCGGTTTCGGGAAGTATATTCCCAGAGAAGGGCGAGAATGGTAAACCCCATGGCTGATCGGGTCTGAGAATGCTTGGAATCGTGGTCCCCTACTGGAACCCGTTCGCGGACGCAAGCCGGCTCGACAACCTCCGCCGCTGTCTCGAGGGGCTGCGTGGCGCAGCGAACGTGCGTGTGCTGTGCGTGGAAATGCCGGCAGAAACCCGATCCGGGCTCGCGGATATCGTCCTCGAGCCCGGGCCTGATTCCATCTACATCTGGCAAAAGGAGCGCCTGATCAATCATGGCTGCGCGATCCTGGCCGACGATGGCATCGAATATCTCGGCTACGTGGATGCGGACTGCTGTTTCGCCAGTTCCGACTTCGTTGATCGCATCGTCGCGCGCTTTGAGTCGGGCTGCAACCTGGTCCACGGCTTCTCCCGCACCGTCGGCGGTGTCCCGGCGGCACTGGCATCATATCCGAAGCTGGGCCGTTGGCTCCACGGCGGCTCGATGTTCCTGGACCGGGACCTGTTTTCGCGGATCGGCGGCTTCTATGAGTATTGCATCGTCGGCGGCGGCGATTACGTGCTGTTGATGGCCGTCACCGGGGACTTCGGCAATCTGGAATGGATCTTTCCGGGCGAGGCGTATCGCGAGCACGCGGGCCGGTGGCTGGACCTGTTCCGCTCCGTCGAGATCCGTCCGGCATGCGCGGAGAACTCAGTGGACATATTCACCCACGGCAACCCGCACCGCTCGCGACGGATGCGCCATGCCCTGCTCCCGGACTTCGTCCCCGACCAGGACATCATTCGCGGCCAGACTCTCGGCCTCTCCGAGCGCGGGAAGAGACTGCTCCCGCGACTGCGCGCCTATTCCGCACACCGGGAAAATCGACCGGACGTCATCGTTCGCGACTCCGAACATTCGTCGCGGCGCTTGTGAGGGGACCGGGTACTTTCTGACAAGCCGGAGTTTACGGCTCGCCAACCGTTCCTCTTACCAGCACCCAGCCGTCGGTTTCTGCCCAGTCATGGGGCGCGGGCCAGTATTCGCGCGCGATCACATCCAGGGGGGTGATCTCGACATCCTCGAAGCCCGCGTCGTTCATTGCCGAGCGCAGGGTGCCCTCTTCCTGGGGGAACGGAAAGGACTTGAACAGACGAATACCGCGCTGAGCGAAGACACGGTCGTTGAGGCGCT
>JBAUWJ010000239.1:0-5941 GCA_049583715.1 Arenicellales bacterium
TAAACTCCTTCAGAAACTTGCCTCAGATTCACGAAACAAAAGGTTGGATGAACTTGACACACAGTACTACAAAGACCCAGATGGTTTGTCAGTTCGCGCTGAGAATTATGCACGAGCTCACGGCCTCGTTTAATGCCGCCCAACAAGGCACTCCAGGGGACGCGCAAAAGCGGCGCGCCCCTGAGCTTGTTCGTTAGGCGCACTGGAGACATTTGTAGATGCTGAAAAGTCACATGGATGCAGTCGAGAATCAGCTGCTCGCCACGAGCCAGATTCCGGCAAATTCTGGCCATTCGCTCCATAAGGGCACCCCTCGCGAGGCATTTATCAAGGAATTCCTTGAGGGGCATCTTCCTTCATGTGTCGCTATCGGGACTGGCGAAATCATTGACGCCAACTCCCAGCCGAAACAGCAGCGGAACCAGTACGACATAGTCATTTATCGGAGGTCCTACCCAAAGCTGGATTTTGGCGGGGGAGTTTCTGGCTTCCTGATCGAGTCCGTGGTAGCAACCATTGAGGTAAAGTCGACGCTCACGCAGTCGGAATTCGCCAGCGCAGTCTCGGCCGCAAAGAACTGCAAAGCTCTCGTGCCAAATACCGTCCAGAGGTTTCGAACAGGCTATGTTCCACCAAGCGTTTTGAACTATGTCGTTGCATAAGGCGAAAATGACGCAGAGGCTGTGTCGCAAACACTCATCATCATGACGGATTCCGCGTCAACAATTGGTCCGGCGTTGCTATATCCCCAAGGACGGGGGCGGCCACCGGCCGCTGGGGATACCCGCTCTGGAAGACAAGCTGGTGCAGAGTGCCTGCGCCAAGCTGCTGAATGCCATCTACGAGCAGGATTTTCTACCTGTGAGCTATGGCTATCGCCCCGGGCGTGGGGCCAAGGAGGCGGTCGCTGATCTGCGATTCAATCTTCAATACAGCAAGTTGGGTCATGTCGTAGAGGCCGATATACAAAGCTTCTTTGACCAAATCGACCACGACTGGCTGCTGCGGATGCTGAGTCTGCGGATCGATGACCGGGCCTTTGTCAGCCTCATTCGCAAATGGCTGAGGGCGGGGGTTCTGGACACCGACGGGCAGGTTCTGCACCCGGTGACCGGCACCCCGCAAGGCGGCATTGTTTCCCCGATACTGGCCAACGTCTACCTTCACTATGCCCTGGACCTGTGGTTCGAGCGCGTGGTGAAGCCGCGTTGTGGCGGACAGGCCTTGATGATCCGTTATGCGGATGATTTTGTCTGCGCCTTCCAGTACCAGAGCGATGCCGAGCGGTTTTACGCGGTGCTACCCCGACGACTGGAGAAATTTGGTCTGCGGGCGGCGCCGGACAAGACCCGCATCGTTCGCTTCAGCCGCTTTCATCCAGGGCTTCGCCGGCGCTTTGCCTTTCTGGGTTTCGAGCTGTACTGGATCTCGGATCGGCAGGGCAGCCTGCGGGTGATGAGACGCACGGCACGCAAGGCATTGCACAGCGCCAAGCGTCGGATGAAAGTCTGGATTCGCGCCAACCGTCATCTTCTGGGTCGCCAGTTCGTGCTGGCTCTGAACCGGAGGTTGGTGGGACACTACAATTACTTCGGGCTGCGCGGCAACCAGTCGTCGTTGCAGGGGTTCTACCGCTGGGCGCTGCAATGTGCGTTCAAGTGGCTGAATCGACGCGGCGGCAAGCGGCGCAGCTTCCACTGGGGTCAGTTCAACCAGGCTCTGGCGAAGTTGGGTGTGGCGCTACCCCGGACTACTGAGAGGCAGCGTGAGCATGTGGTTTTTGTGTAAGGGCGCGACCGTCGCGACAGCGAGTACAACCGAGGAACCGGATGCGGGAAAACCGCACGTCCGGGTCTGTGCAGGGGGCGCCGGGGAACCGGCGTCCCTACTGCGAGAGGTGCCGTAGATGATCGACCGCACTATCAACCTCATCACGCTTCTTGCAATTGCTTTCGCCGTGTTGTTGTTCGCGGTGAGCATCCACTCGGCATGGAATGACACGCCAGCATGGCAGCAAGGTTGGGTCGCTAAGCATGGCGTTGCATCCAAATACAGCGCCAGCCGAATAACACATGCCATGCAAAAAGCTAGTGAGGCCGGAGATCAAGCAGCAGTTGCGACACTGCAGCAGGTACTCGATGCTGCTTACGAGCCATCGGGGCAAATTTTTGTTCGTCTGGCCCTCTCAGAGATCATGCGTTCATTAGGAAATGCCGGCCTCGCGCTACTATTACTTTTACTCCCGTTGTCACTCAATTATGTCAGGCATAACAAAGTTAGGCTGTGGAACCGCAGCACCTAACAACTCGTTCAGGCCGACCACCCACTGGCTACGCCAGCGGTCGGCGTCTTGACTCCAGCGTTAGACGACGATGATAGATCAGGGTCGATTCCAGGAACTTGTGCAGCGACTCTATGCAACCGTTCAGGAATTGGAAGAAATGTTTCCCGGGCGCAGGTTCACGCCTGACGGACATATGGTAGGTAGTATTGGCGAGTGCTTGGTGGCCGATGCCTATGGACTCGAGCTGCAAACTGCCTCTAACAAAGGATTCGACGCGGTTTCCGAAAACGGGCTCGAAGTCGAGATAAAGGCGACACAAGCGACGACTGTGGCTTTTAGAAGTGAGCCGAAGCACACAATCGTGATTAAGATACTGCCCGATGGTAAGTTCGTCGAGATATACAACGGGCCTGGCGCGTTGGTTTGGGGGCAATTCGAGGGTAAGAAGTTGCCTAAGAACGGCCAGTTCCAGATATCTTTGTCACAGTTACAGCGGTTGAGCGAGAAAGTCGATGATAGGAGCAAGGTGCCAAGAGTCGTCTAAAGGCGCTCAGCCGATCGCCGAACTGCTACGCAGTCCGTCGGCGGCTGAGCTTTAGCGTTGGGCGGACACAGAACGCCATCGTGGCGAAACGCAATCGGAGGAGGTAGAAGGGGAGCGACCATGAGTATCGGCATGGTGCAAGAACTGTATGCAGCTTTTGCGCGACGCGACATCCAGGCCATGCTGGCGCGTTTGGCGCCGGATGTCGTGTGGAGCGAGCCGGAGAATCCATTCAATCCGGCGGCTGGCACACATCGCGGTCACCAGGGCTTCCTCGAGTGGGTCCAGATCGGCCGCGAGGCGGAGGACATCGAGGTCCTCGAGCCGCGGCAGTTTATTGCTGACAAGGATACCGTCGCTGTCGTGGGCCACATGAGATGCCGGGCGAAGCAGACGGGACGTGTCTACGAGTCAGACTTCGTTCACGTAGTCACGCTTCGCGACGGAAAGATCGTTCGCTTCCAGGAGTTCTTCGACACCTACGCAGCTGGCGAAGCGTTCCGAGAGACCACCTAGTGTCCCTGTCTAGTGTCCCGGTGGCGCCCAACAACAGCATGCAGCGGACGGCGATCCGCACCGCCGCTGATGCTGAGCGTTGGGCCTCTCACGGTTTCAATTTGGGAGAATAGCTATGCATACGATACTTGGCGCAAATGGTGTTATTGCTCAAGAGCTTTCACGAGCACTGGACGAATTTACACAGGACATTCGGCAGGTGAGCCGGACTCCTCGAAAGGTGAACCCGACCGACGAGACATTTGTCGCCGACCTATTGGACGGTCAAGCAACCGTAAATGCGGTGTCCGGTAGCGAGGTGGTCTACTTGGTAGCGGGCTTGAAGTACAACGCCGCTGTGTGGCAAGAGCAATGGCCGCGCGTGATGCGCAACGCAATCGATGCATGCAAGCAGCATGGAGCGCGTCTTGTGTTCTTCGACAACGTTTATGCCTATGGACGAGTGGACGGCGTGATGACCGAACGTACACCATTTAATCCAATCAGCAAGAAAGGAGAGGTCAGAGCTAAGATTGCAACAATGTTGCTCGACGAAATGCGCAGCGGCAATCTACAGGCGATGATCGTGCGTTCGGCCGATTTCTACGGTCCCGGCGCAATCCAAAGCTTTCCGCACGCGACTGTGTTTGATCGCCTAAAGTCGGGGAAAACACCTCAATGGATAGGCAATCCGAATACCGTACACACCTTTACGTTTACACCAGACGCTGGTCGTGCAGTGGCCATGCTTGGTCGATCATCGGATGCATACGGCCAGACGTGGCACCTGCCAACCACCAAGGAACCACTAACGGGAAAGGATTTCGTGGGTTTGGCATGCGACCTGGCAGGACAGCCCTTTAAGCTGCAAGTTGCACCAGGTTGGATGTTGAAACTCATGGCCATCTTTATGCCAGTGATTCGCGAAAATGAGGAAATGATGTATCAGTTTGAATATGACTATCGCTTTGACAGCAGCAAGATTGAATCCGCATTGGGCCTGCAACCGACACCATATCGTCAGGGGATCGGTGAGTCATTGAGAGCTTAAATGTGAACCCGTGTGCAAGTCTTCGCCCAAACAACGCCATCAACGCGGGCAGTGAAAAGCGGTGCTCCTTCGTCGCCCCGCTTTTCACTGCCGGTTATGGCGAACGTTAGGCGACTTGGCAAATATCCGACGGCTATCACATGCCAATTCAGAAATCAAAAGGTGTAACTCCATCTGAGTGCCGGCTCGCGGAGTTATGCGATGACACGTTTCTTAGGCTGTGGAGCTATCCCAATCCCTACAAAGATGATGGTAAAGAGCTGTGCGACCTCATCGTGATATTCGAGAGCACAATCTTTGTGTTCTTTGATCGAGAGAAGGCCCTTAGCATCGAGGACGAGGAGTCCGGCGTTGTTTCTTGGGAGCGGTGGAAGCGGCGTGTAATAGATAAACAGGTTAAGACCGCTCGTGGAGCAGAGCGGTATCTGCGGAGCGAGAGAAAGGTATTTCTTGATCCTTCGCTAACTCAAGAGTTGTCGTTTCAGCCAGACTCAAAAGCCAGCTCAATCTACAAAATCATCGTCGCGCACGGAGCAGCAGAGGCCTGCAAGTCCTTCTCAGAAGACAATGTCTATGGGAGCTTGGCGATTTCGTACAGTGCTCCAGGTAAAGAGCCGCCGTTTCATTTTCCGTTTCACGTCGCCCTGGAGAAAGAACTCCTATTCTCGAACTCGAGACCGTGATACGCCTACTTCAAAACCGACTCTTTCTACAGCCTCGTTATGTGCTTGGAAGGGCATTCCATCCGTCATAGAATAGGCAGAGAGTTATAGGGCGAGACACATGGGCACTGCTAAAGATGAATTGAAGGACCTCTTGGAACAACAACCGGAAGACAGTTCTAGCGAAGAACTGGTGAGGGAGCTCGCGTTTCACGTAATGATTCAGCGGGGTTTGGCGGATTCTGACGCAGGACGCACCATTTCGAGTGAGGAAATGGGCCGGCGTATCCGGTCGTGGCCGAAGTAAACTGGACCCTTGAGGCGCAAAAATGGCTCGAAGATATATTCGAGCACATTGCCGAGGATAATCCCCGAGCCGCTGCGGACGTCGTCACCGAGATATACGAGCGATCGCAATTCCTATCAGATCATCCCGAGATCGGATACCGGTACCAGTCCTCTTTTCGTCATGTGCGAATCCTGCTGTATGGACACTACCGGATAACGTACTTAGTCAAGGATAGCGGCGCCATCGACATCCTCGGGGTGTTCCATGGGGCCCTGGATATCAATAAGTACTCCCTATGAGCGCACATAACCAGGGGTATGGAGCCCGACGCTTGACCGCTCGCTCCCTTCGCTGCCGCTGCGGTCGGTCGCCGTCAAGCGCGGCGCATCGCAGAAAACTGCCTTCGAGAAATACTTGAGGAGGAGGGCTACGATCTGACGCCGAATCGAGGGTACGGCGAGACCGGCGTAGACATTATTGCGAAGAAGGACGGTAAGGATAGCGGCGCCGCGGATGCGGAGCCCGGCAACATCCGGGCGTTGGTCTACTGCGACGCCTATGTGCCGGAATCCGGTGACTCGGTCTGGTCGCTCACGAGCCTCTACTTCCGTGAGAC
>JBAUWJ010000240.1:0-6948 GCA_049583715.1 Arenicellales bacterium
GACAACAGCGGTCCGCGCCCGCCCCATCTGTCGGGACCGAATCCCGACCTTAGGGCGACCCAGACCAAGAGGCAGTCACGCCCCGTACAAGGGCCAAGGTGGCACGCTTCTCCCTGACGGTGCCCCCCCCGGGTGCGCCCGTGTCCGGGCCGATCCTGTAGATGCGGGCCGCGAGCCACTGGCTGTCGGACCCCGGTGTGCGACCGCCCGCCGACGGGGTGAACCGTTACTCCTTGCCGGCTGCCAGCTCCTCTTCCCGGAACTCGCTCTCCCGCGCTTCCCCGGAGGCGGCGTGCTGCCGAAGCTCCACGCGGCGGATCTTGCCGGAGATCGTTTTGGGCAGCTCGGAGAACTCGATGCGACGAATGCGCTGGTAGGGCGCCAGCCGCTCCCGGCAGAAACGGAAAAGCGCCGCAGCGGTCTCCTCGTCGGGCTCGAAGCCTTTGCGCAGGGTGATGTAGGCCTTGGGCACGCTCAGGCGAAGGGGATCGGGCGCGGGCACGACCGCTGCTTCCGCGACGGACTCGTGCTCGATCAAGCGCGATTCCAGCTCGAAGGGACTGATGCGATAGTCGGAGCTCTTGAACACGTCGTCGGCCCGACCGACGTACCAGTAATAGCCCTCGGCGTCGCGCCGGGCGACGTCGCCCGTGCGGTACCAGCGATCCTCGGACACCGGCTGGAGACGGCCGTCGTCGTCCCGGTAGCCCTGCATGAGGCCGAGAGGCCGCTGATCGAGGTCGAGAGCGATCTCACCTTCGTCCGCCTCGTTGCCCTCGGTGTCGAGCAGGGTGACCCGGTAGCCGGGCATGGGGCGGCCCATGGAGCCCGGGCGCGCCGGTTGTCCCGGCGGGTTGCCGACCTGGGCGGTGGTCTCGGTCTGGCCGTAGCCGTCGCGGATGCTGAGTCCCCACGCCTTCTCGACTCTCGAGATGAGCTCCGGGTTGAGGGGCTCTCCCGCGCTCACCAGCGTCCGCAGTGAGGTTTGGTAGGCCTCCAGGTCTTCCTGCACGAACAGCCGCCACACGGTCGGCGGGGCGCAAAGTGACGTCACTCCCTTGTCCGCGACGACCCGCAGCGTATCCGGCGCGCTGAATCGTCCGGATTGATGCACGAATATGGTGGCGCCGGCGTTCCACGGCGCGAAGAAGCTGCTCCAGGCATGCTTCGCCCAGCCGGGCGAGCTGATGTTGAAATGCACGTCGTCACCGTCGAGCCCGATCCAGTACATGGTCGACAGATGCCCCACGGGGTAGCTCTGGTGGCTGTGCACGACGAGCTTCGGATGGGAAGTGGTGCCGGAGGTGAAGTAGAACAGAAGCGGGTCGTCCGCGGCGGTGGCACCCTCGGGGTCGAAGGCCGTCGAGGCTCCATCGACCTCGGAATAGCTGCGCCAGCCATTCGCCGGCGCACCGACTCCGACCCGGACGGCGAGCTGCTCCACGCCGGCGAATATCTCCGCCCTGCCGGTGTCCGCCACGACGTGCTTGATGGCAGCCCGCCGAACGCGGTCGACGAGGTCGGCCTTCGAGAGCAGGGTGGTGCTCGGCACGATGACGGCGCCGAGCTTCATCGCCGCCAGCAGCGTTTCCCACAGGGGCGCGACGTTGGGCAGCATGACCAGGAGCGGATCCCCGCGGCGCACGCCGAGGGAACGCAGGTAATTGGCGACCCGGTTGGAACGATCCCGCAGCTCGGCAAAGCTGAGCCGTGTCTCGCTGCCGTCCTCGCTCACCAGCCACAGCGCGGTGCGGGTGTTGCCCTCGGCGTAGCGGTCGAAGTGATCGAGCGCCCAGTTGAAGCTGTCGAGCTGCGGCCATCGAAAGCTGCTTCGGACAGCCTCGTAGTCGCCGCGGTGCTCCAAGAGGAAATCGCGGGCTTTCAGAAAGGTATCTATTGATGTCATGGGTGCCTCGCTGCCCTTTCAGCGTTTCACTACCTGAATGGACATTTGATTCAGCGTCAGATTCACGAAGCGGGTCTTCCGGTTCTACGTGAGAAGTCTCCAGCCAAACGGGTCGCGATGGGTCTCTAACAACCTGAGGAAGCTCTGATTGATGCTGTCATTGCGAGGAGCGACGCGACGAAGCAATCCAGAAAGCGCGCAATGGCAGGCATGCTGGATTGCTTCGCTGCGCTCGTAATGACAGCATTAATCAGAGCTTCCCTAAGTCAAGTGTCGCAGTCTATCGTCGGTCCCCAGGCCGTATCAAGGCCCGACGGCCTGGATCGGCGAACAGCGTGAGGTACGAATCATGTGAGGCTCATGTGAGGCACTCTTGTAGAAGTCTTAGACGAGCCGCTCGCCACACTCGGTGGAGGCGAGTCCTTTCCGAAGCAGTCCGCCCGAAAGCGGGAGTTCTGTCGCCTCCCTCTTCGAAGCGTTCACCAAGGGGTAAATCAGTCCGACTTCCCCGTTCCCTGCTTGTCGGGCGCCAGGTCCAGGATGTCCTCCGGCAGGGTCTCCACGGGTGGTGCGTGGCCGTCGTAAACCTCGGAGCGGCGATCCTGGAGGTAGGAGCTGCGCAGCGCCGAATAGAAATCGAGGGAAGACGCCCTGAGCGCCTCCAGGTCGTCGCGGTTGTCGTCGTATTCGACGAATTGCTCGCCGCCGTAGAGGGCATAGGACGTCGTCGAGTCGCTGATCAACCAGAACAGGGGGTCGGTAATGGTGTCGATTCCGGTGCCGATGCCGTCGCGAAAGGTCGTCGGGCCGATCAGCGGCAGCACGAGATAAGGCCCGTTGCGCGCCCCCCAGACGCCCAAGGTCTGGCCGAAATCTTCCGAGTGCCCCGGAATCCCCCACACGCTTGCGACATCGAACAGACCGGCGAAGCCCATGGTCGAGTTGAGAACGAAACGGAACAACGTCTGGCCCGCGCGACGCGGCTTTCCCTGCAACAGGTCATTGACGAAAGTGACGGGCGAGGTGAGGTTGAGCGCCGCGTTCGACAAACCCTGGCGCACCGGCCACGGCGTGACCGTGCGGTAGACGCTGTCCACGGGCCTGAAAATCACCTTCTCGAGCCCGGTGTTCACGCCCAGCATGACACGGTTGAAATGCTCGAACGGATCCGGCGCCCGGGTCACGTCCGTACCCGCCGCGGGTTTCATTGTCGCGCAGGCGGCCAGCATCAGGCAGCCTATCGAAACGCAGCACAGGCGCCGGAAAGTCGATGCCGCCGGGCGACGCGTCGAGCCATCGCAGTCGCGGTTCATAGTGGTCGGCGGTTTCTCAGGGCAGCGGGCACGGCCGGAGTGTACCGTCAAACGGCGGGCTTCGCGTGTCGGCGCGTGTGGAAATGACGGGGGCGATGCCCTATGCTTGGGCGCGACCACGGGCAGAATTTCCCCGAGACCTTCACCGATCCTGTTCACCAGTCTCGAGCGCCGCATGAAAGAATCCTCCAGGCCAAAGCTCGCCGGCGAGACGCCGGTCCCGCCGACGCGAATAGATTTCACCCCGGAGGACCGCGCCTGGATCGCGGACAGAATCAGCGAAGTGCTCGCCGACGGCCGCCTCACCCTCGGGCCTTACGGCGAGCGATTCGAGCGAGAGTTCGCCGACCTCGTCGGCACGAAGCATGCCATTGCCACCAGCAGCGGAACCAGTTCGCTGGAGATCAGCCTGCGTGTGATGGACGTCGTGGGCAAGGACGTCCTCGTTCCTGCCGACACCTTCTTCGCCACCGCCGCCGCGGTGGCGGCGGCGGGCGGGCATCCCGTGCTGATGGACAGCGATCCCGTCACCATGTCGACGACGGCCGAGGAGGTCGAAAGACGGATTACGCGCAAGACCGCCGGAATCATCATCGTTCATATCGCCGGATTCGTGACCGGCGAGATGCCGGAGATCATGCGCGTGGCGAACGAGAGGGAGCTGTGGGTGGTGGAAGACGCGGCCCACGCGCACGCCGCCACTTTGAACGGCAGGCATGCCGGCACTTTCGGCATCGCCGGCTCCTTCAGCTTCTATCCCACGAAGGTCATGACCAGCGCCGAAGGCGGCATGATCGTGACGGACGATGCGGATCTCGCCGAGGAGGCCCGGATCTACCGCGACCAGGGCAAGCCCGGCTTCCTCGAGAACCGGCACGTGCGCATGGGCAGCAACTGGCGCATGTCGGAGCCACACGCCATCATCGGCCTGCGGCACTTGTCGCACCTGGCCGACATGGTGGCCGCCCGGCGCCGCATCGCCGCTCGTTTCGACGAAGCGCTGGCGTCGGGAGACCTGCCGGTCACACCGATTCCCGCCCCCCGCGGTTGCACTGCGAACTATTACAAGTACCCGGTGATGCTGAGGGACGGCATCGACAGGGCGGCGTTCAAGGCGTACTTGAAGGAATCGCACGGCGTCTGTTGCTCGGGGGAGGTCTATGAAGCGCCTCTCCATCGGCACCCGGTCTTCGCCGACCTCGACACCGGCGACCTGCCGAAGTCCGAGTATCTGTGCAGCCGGCATGTCTGCCTTCCCATCTTCGCCAGCATGACGGAAGAGGAAGCCGGCCGGACCATCGACGCGCTGCGCGAGGCCGGGCGGCGCTTTCGCTGACCTCAGTCCGGGGACGCGGGTGCCTCCGCCGGCTGGCGCAGGTTGTACCAGCCGCCGGCGGCAAGCCCGAGACCGGACCAGAAGAGCTGCCGTGCGCGGCGAACCAGCGCCAGCGCCAGGCCGATCTCGGGCGAGCCCGTGAAGGCGGCGGTGACGAAGACGGTCACGGCCTCGAAGGAGCCCAGATTCGCCGGAATGAAGACGGTGGCGGAGCCGGTCAGGGCGACCGCCGCCTCGATCACCCAGCACTGGAGAAACGGCAGGGGTGATCCCAGCAGATGAAGGATCAGCCACACTTCCACCGCGCCGGCCAGCCAGTTGAGAAAGAACAGGAACAGCGATGCACCGAAGCGCGCCGGGTGCCGGCGCACGAAGGTGAACATCCGGTGCTCGAGATCGTTCAGCCCGGCGATGACGCGGGTGAGCCGCCCGCCCCAGCGCGATGTCTCCAACCAGCGCAGGAGGGAGGCCAGCCAGCGCATGTGAATGGCAAGCAGTGCCAGCGCCAGCAGCAGGCTGAAGACGACCGCCGCGCTCGTCATCGCGGTCTCGATACCCGTCGGCAGGAGGTGCGCGCGGACCGCGAGGATGACCCCGATCAGGGCGAAGAGCGCCTCCATCAGACTGAGCAGGGTCTGCATGAGGACGAGGGCGGACGCCGACTCGACGAATGGAACGCGGTAGTGCCGCTTGAGGAGCACCGCTTTGAAAGGCTCGCCGCCCAGGGCACCGAAGGGCATCACCACGTTGAGGGCCTCGCCCAGCATGTTGACGAGCCACAGGTCGCGGAACCACGCCGCCGACAATGTCCGGCGGACGAAGATCAGGGCGAAGGCGCCGACTTCGACCGCGAATCCGGCGGCGAAGACCACGATGACGGCGGCGGCTCCGCCCCAGCCGATGTGTGTCACGAGCCGGGCGGCCGCGGCGAGATCCGTCTGCGACAGGAGCCAGCCGAGAAGCGCGAGCCCCGCCAGGAGGGCAAGGGACGTGGCGATCTTCATGCCGTGCTTTCCCGGGCGGACCCGCGGGGCACGATGCGACCCTCTCGGGTGAGCTGGAATTCATGGCCGCGCCAGGTGAAGGATCGTTTGCGCAGCGCCATCGCCCAGGAGCCGAAGCCAATGAGGTCGCGCAGGGGGAGAAGCCACAGCGCCTTCAGCACCGCGGCGTCGCCGAGCACGGCGGCGATACCGCCGGCGGCGGCCAGCCGGATCGTGACGGCGGCCGCCAGGACTGCCAATCCGATTCCCGAGAAGCCGGTCAGCGCGGTGAAGATCAAGGCGAAGGGAATGGCGCGGATCAACACGGTGGCCGCGAAGCCGGAGCGGTTTGCCGCCCGGGTGTTCTGGTCCCAGTAGACCACGTGCCGGCACCAGTCCTTCACGTTGGCATAATCCGGGAGCATGTCGGCGGTGATCGTCGCCAGGTGCATCGGCTTGCCGGCGACGGTGAGGCGACGGCCCATTTCCTGGTCCTCGACCAGGTACTCCGCGAGGGAATCCATGCCGCCCACGGCCTCGAGGTCGGCGCGCCTTACCGCGACCGAGGCCCCCAGGCAGAATACCGCCGCCTTCGACCAGTAGGTGAACAGAAGACTGGGCACGAAATCGGCGTTCATGGTCAGCAGCTCCAGCCGCTCCGCCACGTTGCGGGCCTCGACGATGCGATAGAGCGTGCAGACGTAGCCGGTGGCGGGATCGGCAAGCGGCGCCACGATCGTTCGCAGGTAATCGCGGGGCACCCGCGTGTCGCTGTCGGAGATGACGAGAACGTCGTGCCGGGCCGCTTCCAGGCCGATGACGAGGCTCTGGATCTTGCCGTTCAGGACCGGCTCGCTGTTCTTGATCGCCAGCGTGACCCGCCCGGGATACCGGTCCTTCACGCGCTCGACGATGGGGCGCGCGGGATCGTCCGTGCGCTGCAGCGATATGACCACCTGGTAATCCGGGTAGTCCTGGGTGCAGAAGCTTTCGAGGTTCGCTTCGAGGTCCCGGTCGACTCCGTACACGGGCTTCAGGATCGTTGCCGGCGGCGCAAACGAGCGGGGCCGGGCGGTTTCTCGGCCCACCACGCGCCAGGCCGCCCACAGACAGAGAAGGGAGAACAGGCTGCCGCCGGCGACCGGAACCAGGACGGCTCCCTTCAGGACCAGGAGTGCGATTTCGATGATCGACATGCAGTACGGTTCCGGGGCGTTCCAGGACGTCGGCGTTGGATGGATATATACCGCGCCGTGTCGGCGATCCGGCGATCCGGGCACGTTCCGTTCATCTGTAACTTGACGCTTGGCGAGGCGTTGGGACAATACGGGCCGTCTTCGAACCGGCGCGCCATGACCAAGAGGGCTCCTGCCGCTACGCGAGAGTTGATCCAGTGACTCGAATGATATC
>JBAUWJ010000241.1:0-41666 GCA_049583715.1 Arenicellales bacterium
GGAACACCGACATAATCAGGTCGATATACGGGCTGCGGTACGTGTTGATTCATCCCGAATTCATGCGTGACGAATCCGTGCGGCGGGCCTGGGTGAAGCTGGGGAACAACCCGCCGGCGGGTCTTCGCAAGGTGGGTACGTTCGGACATGTCATCGTGTTGAAAGTCGAACGTCACTCCGAACAGCTCTGGACGTGGAACAGGTACTTGTCGACAGGGCAGCTCAGGAAAGCCTCGGATGCGTCGTTCTCCACGACAATACCGCCCGGCGACGGCGACATACGGCATCAGGTGGACGTCGAATTCAACGATGTGCTGGTCAAGCACTTTGACAACGCTTCCGGACGCATGGATCACGAGATCCGCCTGCCCGGGCCGTACCGGCGGTCGGGACCCGACGAGCTGGTGCTTCGTGATCGTTATCGGATCACTGCGCCGACGGCCGGGAACCCCGCCTACCGGGTCGGCACCTCGAACGTGTATTCTCCGGACGACATCGTCGTTACGAGCGCCGGGCAGCGGTACGGGAGCATGGCTGCCATCTGGATTGACGGACAGCACTATGAGCTCGCGCGTTACAGGGGCTACAGCGCGGCGGTCGTGGATCCGGCGACCGGGAAGGTCGTCGCACACGGAGCGTTCAACACGGCCGGCCACGCCGCCGAGTCCAGGCGGCTCGTCAATTTTTTCAAGAGAGTGAAGCCCGGCTATATCGTGGCTGTCGCGCTGGATCGATACGGAGGCAAGGAACTGACGGATGAAGCGTTCCAGGCCTTTCAATCCATAGGGGCGACGATTGATCCCCGGAAGTATTCGATCGATTCATCCCACGTCATCATAGGCGTTAAAGGAGCCGGATCCGGCACCGCCGTGGAAGCGATCGGCAACCGGGCAATCACGCGTGTCATCGGAGTGGACAGGCGTGATCAGGCGATGACCGTGGCCGATTTTCATCTGGTCCCACCCCAGGACGTGGCCTCGCGGTAGGAACGTGGAGACCTCAGCGGGGCACTCGGCGCTGCTCGCCGGCCGGCGGACCGCCTTGGGTGCCGGCCCGCTGGACCTGCTTTGCCAAAACTGGTTCCATTGTCCCATGGCAGCCCGCCGTCATCACACCATGAGCAGTCATCCGTACCATCCCGCTCACCTCGCGCGCCGGGTCTGCACGACCGGTGTGCGAGCAAGTTGAACGGAACCCCGGAGCTCGGGGCTCGACAATGTCCAGGTTGATTCCATGATGAGCGACCCTGTGGAGCTGACGATCCTGATGCCCTGCCTCAACGAGGCGGAGACCATCGCGAAGTGCATCGAAAAGGCAAAGCTCGGCCTCGCCCGCGCCGGCGTAACCGGTGAGGTTCTGGTCGCCGACAATGGAAGCACCGACGGCTCGCAGGACATCGCGGAGAAGCTGGGGGCACGCGTGGTGGCTGTTTCGGAGAAAGGTTACGGCAACGCCCTGCGCGGCGGCATAGCGGCGGCCAGGGGAAATATCATTCTCATGGGGGATGCGGATGACAGTTACGACTTCTCCGAAGCCGACCGGTTTGTCAAGAAATTCCGGGAAGGTTGTGACCTCGTCATGGGCTGCCGGCTGCCGGTGGCCGGCGGTACCATTGCCCCCGGAGCGATGCCGTGGAAGAATCGCTGGCTTGGCAATCCGGTGCTTTCATTCATAGGGCGGCTTTTTTTCAAATGCCCCGTGCATGACTTCCACGCGGGGATGCGTGCCTTCACCAGGGATGCCCTGGAAAAGATGGATCTGCAGACCACCGGGATGGAGTTCGCCTCGGAGATGGTCATCAAGGCGACGCTCAACAAGTTGAAGATCGCCGAGGTCCCTATCACACTGCACCCGGACGGCCGTTCCCGTCCGCCTCATTTGAAGCCGTGGCGGGATGGCTGGCGCCATCTGCGGTTCATGCTGATTTACTCGCCGCGCTGGCTGTTCCTGGTGCCGGGGCTGTCACTTTTCACGCTGGGCCTCATCTTTGTCTCAGGCTTGTCGGTGAAAGACCTCGACATCGGTGGTGTCCGATTGAGCCTCGGGAGCCTGACGATGGCGTGCATGACGATGATCGTCGGGTTTCAACTCATGGTCTTCGCTTTCTTTACCAAGGTGTTCGCGATTGCAGAAGGCCTGTTGCCGGACGATCCGAAACTGACGCGGGTGTTCAGGGTTTTCACCCTGGAGAAAGGCATCGTGGCCGGACTGATCGTACTGTTCGCGGGGCTCATGATGCTCGTGCGGGCGCTGTGGCTGTGGAAACAGGTGAACTTCGGTCCGTTGCCGTCAATGGAAGACAACCTGCGGCGGCTGATACCGTCGGCGACCCTCATCCTGCTCGGGATTCAAGTCATTTTTTCGAGCTTTTTCATGAGTGTTCTGGGCCTGAAGACGGTGAAGCGGCTGCCGCCCTCGCCCGATTGAGCTGCTTTACGACGGAAGGTCGGCGGGATCAAACGGGCGGCAAACAAGCCCGGCTTGCGCGTTGGCCGAAAAGTCCGGGTGCGGGTTTTGATACATCAGACTGATCAGGCTGTCGCTGCGAAAATTCAATCTCAGCCTGCACATCTCCGCGGATTTCAACCCGGCCCAGACCAGCCGCCAGGGGAGGGGGACGAAGACCACCCTCCGGTTCAGTTTCCGCGAAATTTCCCGGAGGATGTCCCGAAGCGACCATGGTTGGGGGTTGGCGGCAGTCAAGACGGGAGTGCTGATGTCGATGCTTCCGGCGACTCGACGTTCGATGAACGCGCACAAGTCGTCCTGATGAACCAGGAACTGGACTTGCGATCCGTCTCCAATCAAAGGGATGAGGGACGACTTGCGGATCTGGCTGATGAGCTTTCCGAACATGCCGCCCGGCCCGCGGCCGTAAACGAGTCCCGGACGGATGACTTGCGCGCCATGGTCGAGGGCGATTCTTTCTATCTCCAGTTTGGCTTTGCCGTAAAGCGAACGGCAGCCGTCATAGGCACTGATACTGGAGATGCAGGTTATCTCTTCGACGCCTGCGGAGCGGGCTGCTTCGAACAGCTTGCGCGAGCCCTGCACGTTCACCGAATGAATCTCGCTCCATCGCAGCGGCGCAAAATCGTAGGCGCAGTGCACCAGCGCCGCTGCATTCGCGAACGATTGCGGTGAAATGTCCTCTCCCAGCCGGAAGCGGACCGCTTGCGTACCGGCCTGGGGCTGCCGGGTGAATTCGAGAATGCCCCAGCCGCGCGCTGCCAGATAATCTCGAAGGCAGCCGCCGAGGTAGCCATGGCTGCCGGTGATCGCGCAGATGCGTCGGGTGCTCATGAGCGATTCGAAAGGTTCGCGGATTGCCTGCCGATGCGGTGGGCGTTGGCCATCACGGAAAAGGTGATCTGCGTCGCCGGAATGTCGGGGAGTACGGAGGCGTCCACAAGGTGGATATTTCGCCAGACCGGCAGGCGTCCCAGCACGTCCGTCTCCAGCTCCCCGGGGGCGGCGCGCATGGGGAAAGAGCCGCCGCTGTGGAAGCCGCGGCCGGGCTCGGCCATCTGCAGCATCGGTGTCAGCGGCCAGGCCCCGAGGCGGCGGCCGTGGCGCATGAGCTTGTGGAGCACGCGGCGGACGGTCGACCGGGCCTGCGGATTCAATTCGGCCTGCAGGCTCAATCGGTCGGGCTCGCCGCGCTTCAAAGACACGGCGATTCGCGACGAGTCATCCGAGTGCAGGTAGCCCTGTACGATGAGGAGGCGTTTTTCCAGCGCACGGGCAAGCGGCTCCAGCATGCCCGCCAACGGCCCGAAGGAACGGCGCAAGGCTTGCCCGACGAGGTCATTGTAGCTGTAGAGCTGCAGATGCACGGGGCGCGCCGCAACAGTTTCGTCAAATATCTCGATGAATAACTGGCTCAACGTGTGGAGCGCTTCGTGCCGTACATCGCCGCCGCTGCGTGCCTGCAGTAGAGGGAACAGGTAATACTGGCTGTCTTTGAGCTTTACCGGCCGATCGTAGTGCTCCAACGAACGCAGTACGATCCGGGTGGTGGATACCGCGCCCGCCGCGACATACACGCGCCTGCCGGCGAGTTCAAACGGCTTCCGGCTCGTTCGGTGGTAGCCCGCAACGAACGCGTATCCTCCGCTTTCCCGCACCCCGGTGACAATGGTGTCCGGGCGGTAGGTGAAGCCGGGCTCTCGCTGCAGCTCCCGAAGCGTCCGTGTGGAGCTGTAGATGTGGCCGTAGGGGCACCCGTACATGCACAGTCCGCAATAGACACAGCCGTCTTCTCCCGCCCGGACGGCAAGGCGTGCCTGACCAAAATGGATGCCGGCCGAGTTCAGTGCCTGGCGGTTTTCTTCGAGCCGGGCGCGGAGCTGCCCGGCCTGGTGGCTCAGTGTCAGCGCGGCGGCCGGCTCCGTGTGGAGAGGGAAGGTCTTTTCCAGCGCGTCATGTACGGCCGACAGGCCGGTCAGCTCGGCCACGGCGGAATAGTGTTCCGCCAGCTCGGCGGCCCTGACGGGCCAGTCGGCGGTGTCGGCTTGCGAATAGGGCATCATCGCCGCCCCCCAAACCGAGCTGAAACCGCCGAGTCCCAGCGAGGGCCTGAGCGCCACGCCCTGATAATCCACCGGCATATGAATATCCGTGTCGCGATAGGGATGATCCGAACCGTAGGCGAGCTTGAGCGGTATGCCTTCTGTTTCGGCGTGCATCCCGGCCTTGAGAGCCGTGATCTGTTCCCGGCTCCAGTCCCCGGGCCGGCGGGCGGCCATTTCCGCCACGAGGCGGGTCCGGGATGGTTCCAGGCCGATGCCGGCATCGAGCATGACCACCGTCGCACCCCCTTGGATCAGGGCATGCGCGCAGGCCACGCCGGCCGGGCCGGAGCCGACGACGTAATGGATTGCGGTGGGATCGGTTGAGCCAGCCATGAACGCCGCAGATTATGGATGGAATGAGCCGCCGGTCGCTGCCGGGTTCTTCAAGCGCCCGAGCGCGGGTCGCGCGACGGTATCGCCGCTCTTCGGATTGTTCCCCTTCGAGCATTCACGATTCTGCCTCGAGGTCAGACGTGATAGCCGAAGGCGCTCAGGGCCTGCTCGAAAGCGAGACTCGATCGCTCCCGTTCGTCGGCGCCAAGGTCCCGCTTCCACCTGCCGATGGAGGAGAGGCCGTCGGCGCTCGTGCCGTGGGCGAAGTCGGCCCCGGCGCCCCGGACCAGATCGCGGACGAGGTCCGCGCCGCCGTCAATCCCGATGTGCTCGAGGGTCTCCTGCAACCGGCGTTCGGGATCGCGCACCAGCTCCTCGTAGCGAAGCAGGAAGACGTCGCGGCGACGGCTTCGGTAGCTGCAGGCGAGGCCCGCCGCGCGCCGTGCGGTCACCTGCAGGAGGTCTTCCCCCGGCGCGGCGCGGTCCATGCCGAAATCGGAGCGGCCCCGGCGGCGATTGAAATCCCGCACGGAGCAGTACATGTCTCGAAAATCTCTTACCAGGATGATTTCCCGTGAGTCCGGGTACAGCTCTCCCAGCAGCCTCGCTGTATGCCCGGCGCCGTGCTTTTCGGCAAAGAAACGGGGCCGCTTCCCCTGTCCTCCTGCAACCTCGAGGTAGACCGCGTCGGTCTCCTGCTGGCAGAAGCGCGCCAGGTTCTCGAGATGTTCCCGCCTGAAGCGCCGGTACTGGTCCGTGTCCAGCGGCAGCTCAGCGGTGAGCCAGTGCGTGTTGACGGCAAACAGCTCGTCATCGTACGCGGGGCTCAGGGTTTCCGGGGGCTCGGAGAGCGTTCTGAGCAGATTGTGGACATAATACTTGCACAGGCGTGACTCGTAGGGGTGCTCGCCGTGGACCACGATGTCGGGGTGGCGACCGAGCAGGTGCATCAGCCAGGACGAGCCTGATCTCCCCAGCGAGCTCACCATGAGAGGCTGGAGGACCGGTTGGAAGCCGGTCTCCAGCCTTTGCCGGGTGTACACGAGACGGCCGAGCTCGACGATGCCGCCGTCATCCAGCACCGCGACTACGTCGACCGGATTCTCCGTCTGCAGGTTCAGGAGGCTGAAACGGATCTGAAATCCGCTGTGGGCGGCCGCCGCCACGCCCGGGAAATGCGCGGCGACGTCCGGCCGGTGCTCCTTCAGGCCGGCTTCCCGGATGACCTGCCCCACCGTTGGGTCGAGAACGCGTACGGCGCGCACCTGGCGCTCCCGTCCGAGTACCCAGCCGCGCACCATCGTCTCGTAAACGGACAGCGTTTCCCCGGCAACCGGGTTGTCGATGGCGAAGCCGCGCAAAGCGCCGCCGGCAACCGCGGGGCTGACGCTTTCAACCCGGCCGAGGGCGTCCCTGCTCATCGTCTCGGGAGCGCGGCCGCACGGTCCCATGGACATCGCCAGAGGACCCGCGGGAAGAAATCACAAACCACCTGCTCTCATCGGTGACCGTAAGAGAACGTGCCGCGTGGCGCGGCGGGTTGAACCGGCGGCCACGATAGCGGAGACGCTGCGACGCGGTCAACTCGAAGGCTGCGTACGAGGGGCGGCCTTCACTCGACACCGAACCCCCAGAGGTCGACGTGGACACCCGGATTGACGGTGCTCGGCCCGCCTTCCAGGACATCGCGACCGATTCGCGCCTGTTTTCTCGTGCCTCCCGGCCCGTCACAAAATGTTCACATTCGTGTAACCGAACAGTCACCGCGCATGCACAGACTCCGCACGGCATCGACACCTACCATCAATCAACCGCAATCACCTGTCACAGGAGGTTTTATGTTGCGTTCCATCAAAGCCGTGACCACCGCGGGCTCGGCGGCGCTGTTGGCGCTGTCGTTCTCTCTTCCGGCGACGGCCGCGGTCACCGAGCTCTCGGGGGCTGGGGCGACTTTCCCGTATCCCGTATACGCCAAGTGGGCGGAAGCCTACAACAGCAAGACCGGCGTGAAGCTGAACTACCAGTCCATCGGCTCGGGCGGCGGCATCAAGCAGATCATGGCCAAGACCGTGGACTTCGGCGCTTCCGACGCGCCGTTGAAGCCGGAGGAGCTGGCCAAGGGCAATCTGCTGCAGTTCCCGACGGTCATGGGCGGCGTCGTGCCGGTGGTGAACGTTCCCGGCATCACCCCCGGCCAGATGAAGCTGTCCGGCACGGTACTGGCCGACATCTACCTCGGCAAGGTCAAGAAATGGAACGACCAGGAGATCGCTTCGCTGAACAGCGGTATGAAGCTGCCCGACAGCAGAATCACCGTCGTGCACCGCTCCGACGGCTCGGGCACCACCTGGATCTTCACCAACTACCTGACCAAGGTCAGCAAGGACTGGGCGAGCAAGGTCGGCAACGACAAGTCGGTTTCCTGGCCTACCGGTGTCGGCGGCAAAGGCAATGAGGGCGTGGCCTCCTACGTCGGCCGCATCAAGGGCTCGATCGGCTACGTCGAGTACGCCTATGCGCTGCAGAACAAGATGGCCAACGTGATGCTGCAGAACAAGGACGGCAATTTCGTCAATCCGACCAGTGAGAACTTCCAGGCCGCGGCCGCCAACGCCGACTGGAAGGACGCCCCGGGGTTCTACATGGTCCTCACCGACCAGCCCGGCGCCAAGGCCTGGCCCATCACGGGAGCCACCTTCATACTGGTGCACAAGGAGCAGCCGAAGCCGGACGTTGCCAAGGCCGTGCTGAGCTTCTTCGCCTGGTCCTATGCGAACGGCGACAAGATGGCCGCCGACCTCGACTACGTGCCGATGCCGGACAACGTCGTCGACCTGGTCAAGGCGAACTGGAAGACACAAATCAAGGGTACCGACGGCAGTATGGTCTGGGCCGACAACTAGAAGTGCGCCTTTCGCTGTCTGCAGCGAATGTGGTAAAAGACTCGCAAGAGGGCAGGGGGCCGGCACAACCGGCCCCCTGACGTTGGTTTCAAGTGCCTTTTTCTCCACCCATCGCCGAGCAAAACGTCATGCCTGCACGGCCCAACGCGTTGCCGGACAAGCTGTTTGGCGCAGGGACGAAGGTTTCCGCGTTCATCGTGTTCAGCGCCGTCGCCGGCGTGCTGGTGGCCCTGACGATCGGGGCCTGGCCGGCCCTCAGGACCTTCGGGTGGGGATTCCTGACCACGACGGATTGGAATCCCGTCACCAACAAGTTCGGAGGCCTGGTCGCAATCTTCGGGACCCTGGTGAGCTCCGCGATCGCCATGATCATCGCCATTCCCTTGAGCTTCGGCATCGCCGTGTTCATCACCGAGCTGGCGCCGCGCTGGCTGAAGCGTCCCATCGGCACCGCCATCGAGCTGCTCGCCGCCATCCCCAGCATCATCTACGGCATGTGGGGGCTGTTCGTGTTTGCGCCGCTGTTCGCGGACTGTTGCCAGCCCTGGGTTTCCGACCATTTCGCGGATTGGCCGATCCTGGGCCCGCTGTTCGACGGCCCCCCCATGGGCATCGGTATGTTCACCGCCGGGCTCATTCTCGCCATCATGGTCCTGCCCTTCATCACGGCCGTCATGCGCGATGTGTTCGAGATCGTGCCGCCGGTCCTCAAGGAATCCGCCTACGCTCTGGGCGCCACCACCTCCGAAGTGGCGGTCAAGGTCGTGCTGCCGTACACCCGCGTCGGCGTGATCGGCGGCATCATGCTGGGACTCGGCCGGGCGCTGGGCGAGACCATGGCGGTGACTTTCGTGATCGGCAACGCGCACCAGTTGAGCGCCTCCCTGTTCATGCCGGGCACCACGATCTCCGCCACGCTGGCCAATGAGTTCACCGAGGCCACCGGCGAGATCTACACGTCATCGCTGCTTGCCCTGGGCCTGGTCCTGTTCCTGATTACCTTCGTCGTCCTGGCTCTGGCCCAGCTCTTGATACACCGCACCCGCGCCAAGGTCGCGGTCAAGGCTTGAGGCGATGACCCTCTACCAGCGCCGCCGTCTGAAGAATTCCGCATTGATGACCCTCGCGGTGCTCGCGACCGTCTTCGGACTCTTCTGGTTGTGCTGGCTGCTGTGGACTCTGGTCAGCAACGGATTGGTCTGGGTGAGCCTGGACGTATTCACCCGGAACACGCCGCCGCCCGGCAGCAGCGGCGGCCTGGCGAACGCGATCGTCGGCAGCCTCATGATGACCACCGGCGGCGTCGTGATCGGCACGCCGGTCGGCATCCTCGCCGGCACCTATCTGTCCGAGTACGGGCGCGGCAGGCGGATCGCCGGTGTCGTGCGCTTCATCAACGATATCCTGCTGAGCGCCCCGTCCATCATCATAGGGACCTTCATCTACGTGATAGTCGTCGTTCGCGTCGGGCACTTCTCCGGCTGGGCCGGCATACTGGCGCTTGCGCTGATCGTCATACCGGTGGTGGTGCGGACCACCGAGGACATGCTGCGCCTGGTGCCTGACGCCATGCGCGAAGCTGCCGCGGCCCTGGGCGCCCAGCAGTGGAAGGTGGTCACGACGATTGTCTACCGGGCCGCGATGTCAGGAATCCTTACCGGCGTCCTGTTGGCTGTGGCGCGCATCAGCGGAGAAACCGCGCCCTTGCTGTTCACCGCCCTCAACAACCAGTTCTGGAGCACCGACCTCAGCCGCCCGGTGGCCAACCTGCCGGTGGTGATCTTCCAATTCGCCATGAGTCCGTATGAGGACTGGCACCACCTGGCCTGGGCCGGAGCGCTGATCATCACAGCGGCCATACTGCTGATCAATATCATTGCGCGGATCATCTTTCGACCTCGGGTTGCGTGAACCGGCAGCCTGAGAGAACCCGTACCATGAATACAAGAAACACGCAGGCGACGCACGGCACCGAGGCATCGGACGAAGCCTCCCGCGACCGGCTCACGATCAGTGTCCCAAAGAAAGGCGGCGAGGACAGGAGGGGTCAACGCCGGCCGGGCACGGCGGACGCCACGAAGATCGACGTCCGGGGCCTCAATTTCTATTACGGCAAGCACCACGCGCTGTTCGACATCAGCATCCGGATACCGGAGAAGCGGGTCACCGCCTTCATAGGGCCCTCGGGCTGTGGCAAGTCGACATTGCTGCGGACCTTCAACCGCATCTACGAGCTGTATCCGGACCACTACACCACCGGCGAGGTGGTGGTCGACGGGGACAACGTGCTGAGGAAGGACTACGACCTCAATCTGCTGCGGTCCAGGATCGGGATGGTCTTTCAGAAGCCGACGCCTTTCCCCATGAGCATCTACGACAACATCGCCTTCGGTGTGCGGCTGTACGAGCGGTTGCCGCGTCGGCGCATGGATGAGCGCATCGAGTGGGCGCTGCAGAAGGCGGCCCTGTGGGAGGAGGTCAAGGACAAGCTGCGCCAGGACGGTACCCAGCTCTCCGGTGGCCAGCAGCAGCGCCTGTGCATCGCCCGCGGCATCGCGGTGCAGCCGGAGGTGCTGCTCCTGGACGAGCCGGCCTCGGCGCTGGACCCGATTTCCACCTTGAAGATCGAGGACTTGATCGACGAGCTGAAGAAGGACTATACGATCGTCATCGTGACCCACAACATGCAGCAGGCGGCGCGCATCTCGGACTTCACGGCCTTCATGTATCTGGGCGAGCTGGTCGAGTTCGACGATACCAAGACCATGTTCACCAATCCGCGCAAGAAGGCCACGGAGGACTACATTACCGGCCGTTACGGCTAGTCTTTACGCGTCGACTCGGGACGCAAACTTGTTCCCCGGACCGGCTGTCCGGCGAAAGGTCCCTCTTCTGCTCGCGGGACCCACCTGACACTCACGCATGCCTGGGACCGGGAAGAGCGCAAATGCGACGCTGGATACCGCCCCCTCACCCCAACCCTCTCCCGGAGGGAGAGGGAGTGCGTCCCCTCTCCCGCTGGCGGGAGAGGGCCAGGGTGAGGGCAACGGAATGTGGCCTCGGTACAATCCATTTGGCACCCACGCATGCTTGGAACCGGGAAGGGCGCAAATGCGACGCCAAGGCCGCCCCCGCACCCCAACCCGGTGGAGACCGGGCTTCGATGAGTTTGAATGAAGCGCCTGTTCAGGCCGAAAGCCGGACGCGGTCCAGGATTTCTCGGAGCTTCCGGCAGTCTTCGAGATAAAGACGGGCACCGTTGCGTTTGAATACGGTTTCGGCGCTGACGAGCTCCAGGACGGCACCCTCGGCTTCGTCGGCCTCGAGCAGAGCCTCGGCGAGGCGCAGTCGCGCCGCGGCGGCTTCCAGCGAAGCATCCAGCTCCTGATAGACGTAGACAGCGTCTCTGAGCAAACGAGCCGCCTCGCGGATCTCACCCTGATACAGGGCCATCTCACCACGGGCCCGCAGCACGTGGCCGCGCAGGGTGCCCACGGACCACGAGTCCGGCTGTTGATCGAGCTCGGTCATGATTTCGCCGGCGGTGTCATGGTCGCCGGACTCGGCGGCGATCATGACCGCGGTCGCGAGATACAAAGGTCTCTTTTCCATGGTGGACCAGTCGAATCCACCGGTGCTGCTGCGGCGCAGCGCCCGGATGGCGGCCTCGGACTGGCCGCGCCGGTGCAGCAGCAGGGCGTAGCCGGGGTGCGTGTTCGCACCGCGCTCGTAGGCGGCCCGGTAGGAGGTTTCGGCCCGATCGAGCTCGCCGCGCAGAAGCTGGACGTCGCCCAGGAACCGGTGGGCGTCCGCCATCACCGAGGGCTTGCTCATGGCGATGGTCTCCTCGCTGCCCTGAATCTCGGCTTCGGCCTGCTCCAGCTCTCCCCGGGCGATGAACACCTCGACGCGGTGCAGCAGGCACGATCCGGAGAAACGTTCCACACCGTTTCGCCGGCACCAGCGGGTGAAGCTCTCGCTCCACTGCGAGGCCCGCGGCCAGTCCCCTGTGTTGCAGCAGCCGCCGAGAAGGCCGCAATAGACGAGACCGCCGAGAAGCGGGGTGACATTGCCCGTCAACACCACGGCGCCCGCCTCGTCCTGCAGCTCCAGTCCGCGCTGCGTCTCGCCGTTCGCCTGCAGCGCGATCCCCCAGAACAGCAGCCCCATGGCTTCGAGATCCAGGTTGTCCAGCCGCCGGGCGATCTCTACCGTCCTGCACGCGTGCTCGATGGTCGCCGGGACGTCGCCCGCGTAGCTCGCCATCCAGCTTCGAACCCAGGACAGGTGGCCGTGCTGCTCGCAAAGGGGCAGACCATCCAGCATGCTCTCCGCCCGTCTCAGGCAGCCCTTGGCGACGGCCCATTCCTGGGTCTCGAAACGTATGCGGGCCAGGGAGATTGCGGCGCGCGCGGCGGCTTCGCACTGATTGGCGTCGCAGTAAGCTCGGGCGGCCCGCTCGAAGGGCTCGATCGCGGCAGGCCCGGTGCCCGCGCATTGCAGCGCCACACCCCAATTCTCGAGGTCCTCGGGCGACAGGGATGACAACGCGTCGGCGCTCTCGAAAGCCTGCGCCGCCTCCGCCCAGGCGCCGGCATTGAGCAGATCCCTGGCCGTTTGGACCTCGACGCCCGACTGAGCTCCAGCCGTTGCGGGGCCGGCTTGCCGTGTCGGCTCCGGCATGAACCTGTAGCCCCGTTTGGAGTAGGTGCGTATCGCCTGATCGAGTCCGCCGGAACGCAGCGCCGCCCGGGCCAGGCTGACGGCGCGCTGCAGGGAGCCGTCGGTGACGACGACGCCCGCCCACAGGTTTTCCAGCAGCTCGTCCTTGGCCACTACCCGGCCCTGATGGCTCACCAGGTAGGCAAGCACGTCGAACGCTCTCGGCTGCAGCACGACCTCGCGCCCCCGCAGCCGGAGTTGTCTCAGCTCCTCGTGGAGCTCGAATTCGGCAAACTGGTAGACGGCCATTCGTGTCAAGCGACCTCGTCGCCGGGCAGTCGATCGGAAAATGGTAAGCCATTGATCAGGCCGCGAAAAGGTCTTTTCGACGGCGCCGGGGCATCATGCGATCCACGGTTCCCACGGGACCGTGGATCGAGACCCACTACATTCGAGGTAAGCATCATGAAACTCTACGTCATTCGCCGTCGCAACGGCTGGAAGAACGGGAAGGAGCTGGAGGCCGCCGCCGCCAAATCGCGGCGCATCGGGGACGAGGATATGCCCGGGGATATCCGGTGGATTCGCAGCTACGTCGTCAACGAGGCCGACGGCAGCCTGGGCACGGTGTGCATCTACCAGGCGAGCAGCCCCGAGGCCATACGGGATCACGCCGCCCGCGTCGGGATGCCTGCGGACGAGATCACCCCTGTGGAAGCGACCGTGGTGGTGCGCGAGGACCCGAAGGAAAAGAGCGAGGGGGCGTGAGCCGTTTCGGTTCCGGCCGGCCCACGCGGGCCGGCCGCCTTCAATCCGTGAAGCAGCTTCGCACCGCCAGCTCGTCTCCCCGCCGGACTTTCTGGAATTTGTCGAGGAAGGCCCCGTCTATGCGACGCAGGGCGGGGCTCGTGCCGGACTCGCGATAGCGGCGGAGCTGGCCCGGCCCGCCGTTGTAGGCGGCGTAGGTGGCCCGTGCCAGGTTCTCGGGACCATCGGACTTTCGGTCTTCCCCGGCGGGGATGGCGTAATCCACCAGGTAATGCATGAGGATCTCGGCCCCGGCCGCCGCGTTGTAGCCGATATTGCGGCTCAGTCCATTCGGATCGTAGAAGCCGCGCCACACCCCCGGAACCACCTGCATCATCCCCACCGCCCCCGCGGCGGAACGCATGGCCTCGATCTTGCCGTCCACGCGTCTGAACTGCCGCCAGCAGGTCTCCTGCCAGGCGGTCGCGAGCACGAGATCGCGGAACATCTCGTGCAGCGCCGGATCGAGGCTGGAGCCGGCGGCGACTTTCCGTCCGGTGTCATCGAGTAGCCGGTGCACCGATTTGAGGTAGGCATCCAGCTCGTCCCGGAGCGGGACCCAGTGGTTCAGCTTCTTCACGAGCGCGTCGTCGACGGATACATCCGCGTGCGCGGCCGGCACGAGACCCCGCCACCACCCCTGGGATGGCGGCGGCGTGTCGGGGGCGAGCGGCAGGGGAGGGCCGAAATCGAACAGCTTTCTCAGCTCGGGATCCACCTGCTCGTCGTAGATGAGCGGGTCCTGCTCCGTTTCCGGCGCCAGGATGCGCGCCATTCGCCGCAGGCCGTCGAGTGAGATGTCGAGGTTGAACTGCGGGCCGAGCGCATCGAGCGCCTCGAGGGCGTCGGCCGCGGTGATGAAGCTGAGCAGGCGCAGTCCCTGCTCCCCGGCCACCTCCGGCTTCAGCCGGTGGAGGACCGGCGCCAGCCGTGACCACGTCTTCATGAACAGGGTCCGCACCGGGTCGGGTCCCTGCGCGGGGGCCTCCCTGGAGAGTATATCGAGGATGTCGTAGCGCGCCTCGATCAATACGTCCAGGAGCTGGCGGCGGATCTCTCGATCGCCGGACGCTCCGGCCAGGCGCTTCACCACGAAGGTGACGAAGCCGTCCCAGCCCTGCCACGTGGCCTTGAAGCGGTCGAGCTCGGCGGGGGTCAGCGCCGGCGCGGGCGGGACTCGCCTGTACAACGCCTGTGGTACGCGCATTGTGAGAGCTACCCGCAACCCGTCGCTGGCGACGTCGACGGAGCGCACCGTCAATGACGCCAGCGCCTCGTCCAGGGACGCGTCGTGGCCGGGCAGGACCAGCCGCAGGACGCCTCGCAGATCGTTCAGCGGCGGGCCGAGGTCGATTCTTACGGCCGCGAGTCGTGGATGAACATATGACTTGATCCAGTCCCACACGACGCCGAGGTGGAGGGCGCGGTGCGAGGAGTCTCCCTGGACGCGGGAATCGACGACACGGAATCTCAGGGCATTGCCGCCCGGCTCCAGCTCCACGCTCTGCGACGTTTCGATGGTCCCGGCCCAATCCAGCACCACGATGCAGTGATCGCCGATGCCCTGCCCGACGCGGGCTTTTGCATCCATGAGCACATCGACCGTGCCCTCGCTGGTCGAGATCCGGGGGTTGGAGACCACCAGGTAGTTGCAGCCGCTGTCGTCGCCCCACACCTCCGTGCTGGTCCCGGGTCCGGTGAACACCTGGGAAACGAACACTTCGCGCAGGTAAGCGGCGTCGAGATGAACCGGGACGGTGACGTCCCGCTGGTCCGCGGCTTGCGCCGCCACCGGCCCGACAGCCCCGACCAGGGCACAAACGAGGCAAAGCACGGCGGTTCTGGAATCAACCATGACCGTCAGACTACCAGACCGGATCAGCGTGATGTTACCCCGGCAGCACCGACATCGGTCATAGCTGACCGAGGTCAACTCCACGCAGTCTGCGAACAGTCATGGTACGGATCCTACGCCGGTGCGGTGTACACTGAATGCCGGGAACGCTGTCGAGTCGCCTCGACGTCACGTCTTCCCCGCGGCGGCGTCGAGCTTTGCGTCGAGATACTGGACACAGCCGGAGAGACTGGACAGCTTCGGATAGTCGATCTCCGAGATGTGTATTCCGAGCGCCTTGTCGAGATCCAGCATCAAGGTCAGGTAGTCCATGGAATCGAAGTCAAACTGGTCCCGGAAGCTCTTGTCCGGATCCATGGTGCCGGCATCGACCTCCGGCGCAATGCGGGCCAGCGCTTTCATGACCGTCTGTTCAATCTGCTCTCTGTTCATGGGCCTTCAACGCACGGGTCCCCACCGACGGGAGACCGATCTCGCTTTTCATCGAACCGCGGGCGGATGTATCGTTGCTCCGATGCGCCCATTCCCGGCAGAATTCAACGGCTGCCGGCGGCGCACGCCGCTCGGTACACGCGGCATCAACCCGGACGGCGCTTACCGATGACGATACGAAACCTCGACTATCTGTTCAAGCCGGAATCCGTCGCGCTGGTGGGCGCCAGCGCCCGGCCCGGGTCGATCGGTTCGGTGCTGGCGCGAAACCTGTTCCGGGCGGGCTTCGAGGGACCGATCATGCCCGTCAACCCGAAGTACCGGGCGGTGCACGGCGTGTCGACCTACCCGGACATCGACAGCCTGCCCACGCCGCCCGACCTGGGCGTGGTGGCGACACCGGCGGACAGCGTGCCGGATATCATCGCGCAGCTTGGACGGGCCGGCGCGCGCGCGGCGGTGGTGATCAGCGCGGGATTCGCCGAGACCGGCGGTGATCACGGCCGGGCCCTCCAACAGGCCGTCCTCGATCACGCCAGGCCCTACAACCTGCGCGTCGTCGGACCGAACTGCCTCGGCGTGATCGTGCCCGGCGCGGGGCTGGACGCCAGCTTCGCGCACATCCCCCCGGCACCGGGGCGGCTCGCCTTCGTGACGCAGTCCGGTGCCATCGTCACCTCCATCGTCGACTGGGCCGCCTCCCACGGCATCGGCTTCTCGCACCTGGTTTCTCTGGGTGACATGGCCGACGTGGACTTCGGAGACATGCTCGATTACCTCGCCAACGACCAGAGGGCGTCGGCGATCCTCCTCTACATCGAATCCGTCACCAGCGCGCGCAAGTTCATGTCCGCCGCCCGAGCCGCCGCCCGCACCAAGCCCGTCATCGTGGTCAAGGCCGGCCGGCACGCCGAGGGTGCGCGCGCCGCCGCCTCGCATACGGGGGCCCTGGCCGGCGCCGACACGGTCTACGACGCGGCATTCCGGCGCGCGGGCATGCTGCGGGTCTTGAGTCTGGAAGAGTTGTTCGATGCGGCGGCGACGCTCGCCATGCCCTGGCGGCCGCGGGGCGACCGGCTGGCAATCCTGACCAACGGCGGCGGTGTCGGCGTGCTCGCCACCGACGCGGCGGTGGACGAAGGCGCGACGCTCGCCGAATTGACGCCGGAGCTGGTTGAACGTCTTGGCCGTGTGCTGCCGGCGACCTGGTCCCACGCCAATCCGGTGGACATCGTCGGCGATGCCCCGGGCGGCCGGTACGCCGACGCGCTCGAGGCCCTGGCCGACGCGCCGGGCGTGGATGCAGTGCTGGTCTTGAACTGTCCGACGGCGGTGGCTTCCGGTGTCGAGGCCGCCCGGGCCGTTATTGGGGTCGTCGAGGCCGGGAAGGCCCGCAACATCCTGACGAGCTGGGTCGGGGGCAGCACCGCCGCCGAGGCGCGGCGATTGTTCGCGGACCGCCAGATACCGACTTACGACACGCCCGAGCAAGCCGTGAGGGCTTTCATGCAAGTGGTCAACTACCGGCGCAACCAGGAAATCCTCATGGAGACGCCGCCTGCCGTTCCCGAGGACTTCTCACCCGATTCCGGGCGCGCGCGCGGCATCATCGACGAAGCCCTGGGAGAGGGGCGGGAGTGGTTGATGGAGCACGAGGCCAAGGAGATCCTGGCGGCGTACGGGGTCCCGGCGGCGACGACCCGGGTCGCCGCCAGCGCGGGGGAGGCTGCCGGGCTCGCGGCGGGCTTCGACGGGCCGGTGGCGGTCAAGATCTGCTCGCCCGACATCACGCACAAGACGGACGTAGGGGGCGTCGCCCTGGATCTGCTCGGCCCGCAAGTGGTGCGCGAAGCCTGCGAGGCGATGCGCCGGCGAGTGGCGGACAAGGCACCGGACGCACGCATCACGGGCTTCAGCGTGCAGCCGATGATTCGCCGGCCGGGCGCTTACGAGCTGATCATCGGCCTGACCGAGGACGCCCAGTTCGGACCGGTCGTGCTGTTCGGGCATGGCGGCACGGCGGTGGAAGTGGTGAACGACAAGGCGGTGGGATTGCCGCCCCTCAATATGCACCTGGCCGGAGAGATCATGTCGCGGACGCGGATATACAGGCAACTCCGCGGTCATCCCCGCGCGCGGGCCGTCGACATGGAGGCGATTGCCCTGGCCTTGATCCGGATTTCGCTGATCGCGATCGACTTTCCGGAAGTCATCGAGCTGGACGTCAATCCGCTGCTCGCCGACGAGTCCGGAGTGATCGCCCTGGACGCCCGGATCCGGGTGCGCCCCACCGCTGACGCCGGGACCCGGCGCCTGGCCATACGCCCGTATCCCAGCGAGCTCGAGGAGGACGTCCCGCTCGCCGACGGTCGCCGGCTGTGGCTGCGGCCGATTCTTCCGGAGGACGAGCCGGCCCTGCAGTCGGCCTTCGCCAAGCTGACTCCGGAAGAGGTGCAGTTGCGTTTCTTCGTGCCGATGAAGACGTTGTCACATATGGCGGCGGCGCGCTTCTCACAGATCGATTACGACCGTGAGATGGCGCTGGTGCTCACGGAGCACGGCATTCCCGGCAAGACCGAGATCTACGGGGTGGTGCGCCTGATCGCGGATCCGGACAACGAGCGCGCGGAGTACGCGATCATCGTCCGCCACGACATGACGGGGCAGGGCCTCGGCGTCTACCTGATGCGGCGGATCGTCGACTACGCGAAGGCGCGTGGCATCGGGGAGATATTCGGCGACGTGCTCCGGCAGAACGAGACGATGCTCAAGCTGTGCAAGGTGTTCGGCTTCACCCGGTCCAATATACCCGACGAGCCATCCGAGGTGCGGGTCACTCTCAAACTGTCACCGGAACCCTCCGCGTAGGAACGGAATTTCTTCATCCCGTGCGGGTCGGTCGGCTCTCGTTCCCGACGATCTCCGACACTCCCCACCTCCCTGTGGGTCGGAATTCATTCCGACAGACTATTTCTCGTGTCGGAATAAATTCCGACCCACAGCGTCGAATACTGCCGTCATCCATTCGGAAGCCGGTAGGGGACCGCGTCCCGGGTCGGATCGTCAGGCGAGGTGCGTGCTCGACAGATAGCGGCGGGATTGCATCTCCAGCAGGCGGCTCGTGGTGCGCTTGAACTCTTCCGCGAGGCGCTTGCCGCGGTAGAGCGCATCCGGAGGCGCCTCGGCCGAGACGATCAGGGTCACGTGCCGGTCGTAGAGAATGTCCACCAGGTTGATGAACCGCCGTGCCTGGTCACTAGTGTCCCGGTTGAATACGGGCACGTTCGAGACCACCACGGTCTGAAAGCACGCGGCCAGCTCGATGTAGTCGTTCTGGGACCTCGGCCCGTCACAGAGAACGCCGAACTCGAACCACGCCACACCGTCGGCCAGCCGCACCGTATCGAGCTCCCGGCCTTCGATTTCCACCCGCTCCCCCTGCCTGCCCGGTTCAGGGGCGATGCGCTCGAAGGTATTCGCCAGCTCATCGTCCGCCTCCGCGCCGGAAGGCGTCAGGTAGGTGCGAGCCTTTTGAAGGAATTGCAGTCGGTAGTCGAGGTCGCCTTGCATGTGCACGACCCGGGTATGCGACTTGATGAGCTCGATGGCGGGCGTGAACCGATCGTGCTGCAGGCCGTCCTTGTACAAATCGTCCGGCGCGATGTTCGATGTCGCGACCAGCGTCACGCCGCGTTCGAACAGATTCCCGAGCAGGCCGCCGAGGATCATGGCGTCGGTGATGTCGTTCACCAGAAACTCGTCGAAGCACAGCACCCGGGTCTCCCCGGCAAAGCGATCGGCGACGAGCGCCAGCGGATCCTGGCGCTCGCGCAGCGTCTTGAGCTCATTGTGCACCCGCCGCATGAAGCGGTGGAAATGCGTGCGCTGCTTGGCCTCGAAGGGCAGGGACTCGAAGAAAAGATCGACGAGATAGGTCTTGCCGCGCCCGACGGCGCCCCACAGGTACAGCCCCGTGGCCGGCTCCGTCGCCCCGTTGCGAAGACCGAGCCGCGACAGCAGCCCCGGCTGCTGTGGTTCCCGGCTCACGAGCTCGTCGTATAAAGATTGCAGGTGCTCGACGACCCGGACCTGCTCCGGATCCTCCTGAAAATCCGGCCCCTCGAGATCCCGGCGATAACGCTCCAGCGGCGTCACGATGGCCCGCCCAGCCTGCTCCGTACGCGAACGAGGAAGCTGACGTCGGAGACGGCGTCCGGGTTGGGTACGTTCTCGACCACCGCGAGGTCCAGGGCGGTGCGGCGCGAGATGTACCAGGTCCCGCCGGACGTGAGCATGCCGGACCAGTCCGAGAGCTCGCCGAGCCGGCTGTTCCGGTACGGAGACGTGTGACCGTCGAACTGGACGCGAAGGGCGAGCTTTTGCGCGGCGCGCCACACCACGTCCAGTCCGCCGTAAGCCGCCCACCTGCGCTGCAGCGCCGGCAGTACGTCGCCTTCCCCGAGGTACACCGCACCGGCATTGAAGTTCGAGAACCATCGATGGCGCCAGCGCCTGCTCACCTCCAGGCCGGCGCCCGCGTCCGCGGCGCCGCTGCCGGTCAGCTTGCGCGGATCGCCGGTGGGCAGCTTCACCTGGGTGTCGAAGACCGTCTCGGTGCGCTCGTCGTCCAGCAGCCGTCTCCGGGCCGACAGCACGACGTCGCCCGGTCCATCGGCGGTCGAGTCGATGTCCAGCAAGGTCTCGCCGCCCCTGGTGTACCGGTATTCGATGCGATTGCGCGGCGCCTTGTCGCGTCCGTTCTGCGGAAAGCCCCAGAGCTTGTGCCAGTCCACGATGAAGCCGTCCAGGAACCCGCCGCTGTGCCGCACCCAGGGAAGCTCCACCCCGACGTTCCACAGGTCACCGACGCCATAGCGGGCGCCCAGGGCCACTGTGGCGGTCTCCCCATCCAGAGTGATGGACTCATCTCCGGCATGGCTGACATTGAAATCGCTGGCGAGATTCAGCGTGAGGTCGAAGTCCGTTCGTCCCTTGGCCACCATCGTCGTGCCGCGAGCCTTCGGGATTCCGAACACCGCAACCAGAGGGCTGCCGTTGCCGACGGCGAGGGGCACGGGAAAGTCGGTCGGCTCCCGGGGCTGTGCGAGGCACGACTCCCCGCAGCTCAGGAGCATGACAAGGGAGACCAGCAGGCGGGACAGGCGTCTTCTTCTTATGCGCATCACGAATATTATGTCCGTTTCCAGATCCACAGTGTAGGTCGGGCTTCAGCTCGACAGTGTCTCAGTCAGAATGAACTGTGACCCACAAGGGCCTTGCGGCGCGAGTGCTCCTTCCAAGCGGGCCAAGGTTTGTTGCCTCACCCCCTGTGGGTCGGACTTCAGTCCGACATTGTTTCAGTCAGAATGAATTCTGACCCACGGGGTCCTTGGCCCATCGGCAATCCTCCCAATCCGGCGGGTTCATGCCTCGCCTCCTGTGGGTCGGACTTCAGTCCGACTTTGTTTCAGTCAGAATGAATTCTGACCCACAGGGCGCTCGCCTCGCCGGCCATCTTTCCTGGGCGGTCGAACGCCGGTTTGCTGCTAGACTTCGCTGCCGTGAACGGCTTCCTCGCTCAGTACGTCCCGCCGCTGCCACGGACCCGCGAACGGTGGGGGATCGTGCTGCTTCCCCCCTTCATCGCGCTGATCCTTCTCCTGCTCGATCGATACGGCCTGCAGAGCTACTTCCTGCGCGGCTTCGGAGCCGGGCTGATGGGCCGGGGCACGGATCTGAACCAGGTGCGGTTCATGGCCCAGTTCTGGTTCTCGGGGTCGGCCGTGGTGTTGTTCGTTCTCCTGCCGCTCGTGTTCCACTTCGCGTTCCCGGTGTCGTTCGAAAACCCGCTCGGACTGAGCCTGCGCTACTGCGGTCCCCACTGGCGCCTGTACTGGCTGCTGGTGGCGGTGATGCTTCCCGTGCTGTGGGTGGCCTCGTCGGCGCCTTCGTTCTACGAGTTCTATCCCATGTACAAACCGGTGGACCTCGCGCACTGGGTGATTTATGAGCTCGTGTACCTGGCGCAGTTCGTGTGCGTGGAATTCTTCTTTCGCGGCTTCGCCCTGTTCCGCCTGGAGTCGCGCTTCGGCTTGCACGCCGTGACCCTGATGGTGATTCCCTACGCGCTGATACACATCCACAAGCCGTTTCCCGAAGCCGTGGCTGCCATCGTGGCGGGCCTGGTGCTCGGGATCCTGGCGATCAAGAGCCGCTCCATCTGGCCCGGCGTGATGGTGCACACCAGCGTCGCGTTTGCGATGGACGTGTTCGCCCTGGCGCACGCCGGACGCTTGGCGGCCTTATTCTAGGGAAGCTCTGATTAATGCAGTCATTGCGAGGAGCGACGCGACGAAGCAATCCAGAAAGCGTGGAATAGCAGGTATCCTGGATTGCTTCGCTGCGCTCGCAATGACAACGTAAACCATTAATCAGAGCTTCCCTAGAGTAAAGGAAGGATGCGGGCGTTGGTGGGGAGCCTGTGGGTCAGAATTCATTCCGACTGAAAGAAAGTCGGACTGAAGTCCGACCCACATGGGCGGGAAGGAGGAACCTGGGCCACTCGGAAGGCGGTCGGCACGGCAAGGACCCCTTGTGGGTCAGAATTCATTCTGACTGAAACAATGTCGGACTGAAGTCCGACCTGCATTGTCGGGGCTGGAGAGAAACTGACGGCGCTACACCAGCACCGTTTCGGGGCCTGGCTCGCCGTCGACGAGATTCTTCCGGGACACCACGATGCCGTCCCGGTCGGCGTACACGTAGCAGCCCGGCTCGAAGGCGACGCCGGCAAAAGTCACCGTGACGTCCTGCTGGCCTTCGCCGCGTTTGGCGCTCCTCGCCGGATGCACGGAAATGGCCTTGATGCCGATATCCATGGCCTCGATCTCGCGCGCGTCCCGGATGCAGCCGTTGATGACGATGCCGGCCCAGCCGTTGTCGATGGCAAGCCGTGCGAGCTTGTCGCCCACTAGGGCGCAGCGCAGCGAGCCGCCACCGTCGACCACCAGCACCCGGTTCCTGCTGGGCGTCTGAAGGGCGTCGCGGACCAGCGTATTGTCCTCGAAGACCTTGATCGTAGCGGCCGGACCATAGAAACAGGCGCGGCTTCCAAAATCCCGGAACACCGGCGTGGCCACCTGCAGAGCATCGCCATGCTCGTCGCAGAGATCGGCCGTCTTGATCGGTTTCATGCTGATTGCACGCAGGCTTGGAGAACCGGCCGAATGATTCCACAAGGTTGCCGTCATTGCCAGACGGCCGGCGCGCCGGTCCATCTGAGAGCGACTTCACCGCGGTTCCCGGCATCGGGCCTTCGGCCCGATGACTCGGTCGAAGTCAGAATGAATTCTGACGCACAAGGCCCCCGCGCGGCGACGGTCCCTCCCCGGGTTCGGTCCTTTCCCTCGCCCCCTGTGGGTCGGACTTCAGTCCGACATTGCCTGAGTCGGAATCAATCCTGACCCCGCGGCAATTCTGCGGATCCCCTACCCGATGGGCATGATCTCCGTGAACCACCGAATGGCTCTGAACTCTCCCGTGTCCTTTGCACCGCGGCTGGAATCGGGGTGACTCACCGCGAGCAGGTGGCCGATGCCGAAGCGCCTGGCCGCCTGCAGCACCGACAGGTTGTCATCGATGAACAAGGTGCGGCCGGGCTCGAACGCGTACCGCCTGTACAGTACCCGCCAGAACTCGTCGTGCTCCTTGGCGGCGCCGTAGTCGTGGGAGCTGACCACGTCATCGACGTAACGGTCCAGACCCGTCCGGTGGAGCTTGATCGTTACCGTGTCGGGATGCGCGTTGGTGACGACCAGCGCGTGCTTGTCGCTCGCCTTCAGCGCTCCCAGGAATTCCACCGCCGTGTCGCGGTAAGCGATGCCGTGGGCGAGCTCGCGATGAAGGCCGGCGACATCCAGGCCCAGCGCCTCGGACCACTCGTCGATGCAGTACCAGCCGAGCATTCCCGACATCGACTCCATTCGCTCCCGGATCTGCTGGAGCGCCTCATCAACCGGCAGGTCGCGGGCTTCGGCGTAACGCCCGGGCAGGTGCTCGAGCCAGAGCTCGGTGTCGAAGCGCAGGTCCAGCAGCGTGCCGTCCATGTCGAGCAGCACGTGGTCGATTTCCTGCCAGTCGAGCACCTTTGATATCCCGCGGGTATAATGCGGCCTTCACCGCGATTCGCTGTTGCAATCAATCCTTCCGTCCATCATGTCCCAGCCTGATCCGCAAAGCCTGGTTGAACCCGTCCGCGCCATTGCCGAGGAAGCGGGCCGGTTGATCATGGAGTACTACAAGAACACCGGCGCGGTGGACACGAAGTCCGACGGCTCGCCGGTGACGGAGGCGGACCGCGCGGCACATCGCCTGATCAGCGCCCGCTTGCGGGACCTCGGCCCGCACCTGCCGATTCTATCCGAAGAGTCCGCCCAGGCGCCTTATTCCGAGCGCCGGGGCTGGACGGACTTCTGGCTGGTGGACCCGCTGGACGGTACCAGGGAGTTCATCAACAGGCGCGACGAGTTCACCGTCAACATCGCCCTGGTACGCGGCGGCTCCCCGGTGCTGGGGGTGGTGGGCATTCCGGCTCGGGACCTCGTCTATTGGGGCTGGACATCTGGGGGCGCCTTCCGGCAGCGAGGCGGCGAGCCGTCCGAGCCGATACGCGTCCGGCGCTTCCACGGCGGCGTGCCTGTCGTCGTCGCAAGCCGGTCGCACTCCAGCCCCCCGACCGCGGCGTTCGTCGAGCGGGCGAAGGAGGTTTTCGGGGAATGCGAGCTGAAGAGCCTGGGGAGTGCCCTCAAGATCTGCCTGGTGGCCGAGGGGGAGGCGGACGTCTACCCCAGGCTGGGTCCCACCAGTGAATGGGACATCGCCGCCGCGCACGCGGTGCTTCAGGCCGCCGGAGGACGCATGACCACCGCCCGCGGCGAGCCGCTGCGCTACAACAAGGAGAATATCCTCAACCCGTGGTTCGTCGCCGCCGGCGAGAGCGACTTCGACTGGATCACCATCACCCGCGAGCTGTCGGAGAAGAGCGAGAGGTAGGTCGAGCTTCAGCTCGACATTGCTTTCAGTCGGAATGAATTCCGACCCACGGGGATGTGCCGGGCTGCCGGAAACTGCCGGGAGTGGCATCCAGAAGACCCACAGTGTCTTGCTTGCGGCCCCATGCAGCTCGGGCTTCAGCCCGACAACTGTCTCCAGTCCGAATGAGTTCCGACCGACGGGTTTGACACTCAGGCCTGGCGGCCGTCCATCTTCGCGGCGCGCTTGGCGCAGCCGCCGCAGGGTTTGATGCCGACCGCGGTGGTGGTTTTCTTGAACTTACTGCCCGCGCGGAACTTCTGCTTGAGCTTCAGTATCAGCCCCGGTTGGCCGCCCCATTTCCAGCCGTGCGGGCATTTCCAGTCCTCGGAGGGGACCTCGTAGCGCTTCGCCACCACACGCCGCCAGAGCTTGCCAACCGACCCGGTGTCACGGCAGGTCTTGCAGAAACGGAAGCTCTTGCACTGATCGGTGTCGGTGAACTTTTCGAGCTCTTCTTCGGCGGCCTCTGGGGCCTGTGCGATTTCAGCGGTAGCCATCGTTTTGTCGTCGGTCTTGAAAGCTTGCGAATGCATGCGTCATTCCGTGACCTGGCGGCCATTCCCTTCCCAATGCGCGGTTGACAATTCAGATGTTAGAAGGATTGGCGGCCCGGCGCAAGATTCCACGCGGTAGACGGGGTGGCACGGCACCCGTGGCCCCGCGCCACTATTCCCCGTCGTCGAGAAAGCGCAGCCAGTCGCCATGCCCCACCACGTGCTCCGTGCCCACCAGGCGGTTATAGACGTACATCCACGCCTCCCCGGGGGGCGTGTTGATCACCTGCCGGGAGAATACGTGGGGGTAGCACTCCAGCTCGTCCAGCAGGTCGAGCACGTCGTTCTCGATACGGTACACCTCGCCGATGATGGCAGTCTCCCCCCGAGCCACCACCGCCGGGAACTGCCCCAGCCTGCACATCGTATAGCGGGGCTCGGTCTCGTGCGGGCCGAGGAACTCGGACCGCTCCAGCATATGATGATTCGACCCCCCGCGCCGCAGAGTGCCGTAAACGAAGACAAGATGCTTATTCATTTGTGCTTTATCCCGCAAGGCCGGGCCAGCCACCCTCGAGGCTCGAGCTGCCCGGCAAGGCGCATCTGGAAGATATAATGCCGCTGATCCGAGAATATCACGCGTCAGACGGCCTCGACATGCCCGAGGAGGCCCGGCGCGCGGCCGTGGCGGGCACCGCCAGGGGACGCGGGTCCCGCCGTGCGTCGGCCGGATCCCAATCCCGGCGGCCTCCGGCACTCCCCACTTCCGAAGTGGGTTGGCCGGATCTCGTTCCCGACAATCTCCGGCACTCCCCACTTCCGAAGTGGGTCGGCCGGATCTCGTTCCCGACAATCTCCGGCACTCCCCACTTCCCTGTGGGTCGGAATTTATTCCGACTCGACGGTTCCGGGCCGAAGGCCCGGCCCTTCTCGAGCCCGGATCTCAGTTCGGACTCGTCAGCAGCTCCGGCCCCGTCAACGGCTGCTGGCTGTTCCAGCTCTTGCAGCCCGGGCAGTGCCAATACAGGGTCCGCCCGGTAAATCCGCACTGACGGCAACGATAGGAGCCCTCGGTGTCCATCAGATTGTTGAGCAGCGTGCGCACCGGGCGCGTGCGGGAGGTGTCTTCCTCCTCCGGGCTGCGCTCCAGCTCCATCAAACGTGCCAATCCCGCCACGGACGGATGCCGGATCAACCATCCATCGAGGAAAGCCGCGGCCGCTTCGCGGCCCCTGGTACGCTCGAGCTCGTTCACCCTCGCGATCAGCACATTGGGATTGGTCGTGCGTTCCAGGACCCGGTTCAGCAGCAGGTCCAACCCGGCCTGGTCGTCCAGGGCCTGATAACAATGCACGATCCTGTCGAGGAGCGGCGTCACGCACCACACATCCTCATCCCGGATCCGGCTCCACGCCTTTCTCGCGTCGTGGTAGCGCTCCGCCTGGTAATGAATCAAGCCCTGTTGAATACGCGCCCGCGCGCAGTCCCCGTCAGCGTCCAGGGCCCGCTTCACATACGTCCTGCCCTCGCGCAGATTGCCGACCGCCACCTTCTCCTCCGCGAGCTCGCAGTAGTACTGGGCAATCGTCGCGCTCTTGTCCACGCCCTGGATGCGCTCCAGGCGATGCAGCACCTCCACCGCTTTCTCCCACTCGCTCTCCTGCTCGTAGATATCCTTGAGCCAACGCAGGGCGGGCTCGGCGTGCCCGTCGACATCGGAGAGCTCGAGCAGCAGGCTCTCCGCGCGGTCGAGCAGCCCGGCACGCAGGTAATCCTGGGCGAGCTGAAACAGGGCCTGCAGGCGCTGATGCTCCTCGAGATTGGGACGTGCGATCAGGTTCTGGTGGATGCGGGTGGCGCGCTCTATCTCCCCGCGGCGCCGGAACAGGTTGCCGAGCGCGAGGTGCATCTCGACCGTCTCGGAGTCCACCTCGAGCATCTTGAGGAACACCTCGATGGCCTTGTCGGGCTGTTCATTGAGCAGAAAGTTCAGCCCCTGGAAGTATGCCGAAGGGAGATCGATGGCCGATTCGCGCTTGCGGTCCCTCCGGCCCAGGTACCAGCCGGTGGCCGCCGCCGCGGGAAGGAGCAACAGCAACCAGGCCGCGTTCAACACTTAGTGCGCTTCCCGTTCCGTCAGCGGTCTCAAGCTCGCGGCCTCCCGTTCGAGCTGCGCCGCTTCCCTGCGCGCATGCAAAACCTGGCGTTTCATTCTGATGACCCAGCCGAGGGTGAACAGCACGCCCATCAGGGCACCTACCGCGAGAGTGATCACCAGCAGGACCGACAGCGAACCGGTCCAGTCCAGGCCGAAGTAGTAGGTGACGGTTACGGACGTGGCGTTCCTGAGTGCGAAGCTGATACCGAACAACAACGCCACGAACGCCAGCAGCAGATACAGAAATACCTTCATGCTGTTTCCTGTTGACGCCTAGCCTGTGTTTTCCCGATCGGAGCTCCCATCATTCGACACCTGGTCGACCCGCTCCCGCATCTCCTTGCCCGGCTTGAAATGAGGCACGAACTTGTCGGGCACGGTAACCGCAGTCCCGGTCTTGGGGTTGCGCCCGACTCTCGAGGGCCGATGGTGCAGGGAGAAGCTGCCGAAGCCTCGCACCTCGATCCGCTCCCCGCGCTCCAGCGCCTCCGCCATCCGCTCCAGCAACCCCTTGACCGCGAGCTCCACGTCACGATACGCCAGTTGCGGTTGCTCCGTCGCCAGCATCTCGATCATATCGGACTTGGTTATCGATGACTTGGCCACGTCACCCCGGCCCATCGCAAGTGGCTTGATTTATGAGGACGTCTTTTCCAACTGTTCCTTGAGCTTATCGCCCAGAGTAGCGGTCGACGCACCTGACTTCTTCTTGTACTCCTTGATGGCCTCCGTCTCCTGGTCGACTTCGAGCGCCTTCACGGACAGGGAAATACGGCGGTTCTTCCGGTCGATGCTGATGATCTTGGATTCGATGTCCTTGCCTTCGGAAAGCATCGACCGCGCATCCTCGACGTGCTCCCGGGACAGCTCCGAGGCCCTGAGGTAGCCGTCCACGCCGTCCCCCAGCCTGACCACGGCACCTTTCGGGTCCACTTCCATGATCTGTCCGCCTACCACCGAACCCTTGCCGTGCTCCCCGACGTAGGCGGTGAAGGGGTCCTGGGAGATGTGCTTGATGCTCAAGGATACTCGCTCGCGCTCCGGGTCCACGGACAGGACGACGGCTTCCACCTCATCGCCCTTCTTGTACTCGCGGACCACTTCCTCGCCGGGCCGGTCCCAGGACAGGTCGGAGAGGTGAATCAAGCCGTCGATCCCGCCTTCCAGGCCGATGAACACGCCGAAGTCCGTGATGGACTTGATCTTGCCGCGGACCTTGTCGTTCTTATTGTGGGTGGCCGCGAACTCTTCCCACGGATTCGGCCGGCATTGCTTCATGCCGAGGGAGATGCGACGCCGCTCCTCGTCGATGTCGAGTACCATCACCTCGACCTCGTCGCCGACATGGCAGACCTTGGTGGGGTGGATGTTCTTGTTGGTCCAGTCCATCTCCGATACGTGGACGAGACCCTCGACGCCCTCCTCCAGCTCCACGAAGGCCCCGTAGTCCGTAAGGTTGGTGACCTTGCCGAAGACGCGCGTGCGCTCCGGATAGCGGCGCGGCAGATCCTCCCAGGGATCGTCGCCGAGCTGCTTCAGCCCCAGCGAGACACGGTTGCGCTCGCGATCGAACTTCAACACCCGCGCCTCGATCTCGTCGCCGACGCTCAACATTTCCGAAGGATGCTTGACCCGCTTCCAGGCGAGGTCGGTGATGTGCAGCAGCCCGTCCAGGCCGCCGAGGTTCACGAAGGCACCGTAGTCGGTCAGGTTCTTGACCACGCCCTTGACGATCTGCCCTTCCTCCAGGGTCTCGAGAAGCTGCTCGCGCTCGGCGCTGAGCTCGTTCTCCACCACCGCGCGGCGCGATACCACGACGTTGTTGCGGCGCCGGTCGAGCTTGATGACCTTGAACTCCAGGTCCTTGCCCTCGAGATAGGCGGAGTCCTTCACCGGTCTGACATCCACCAGGGAGCCCGGCAGGAAGGCGCGAATGCCCTGCACGGACACGGTATAGCCGCCTTTCACCTTGCCGGTGATGACGCCGGTCACGATGCTGCCCTCGTCGTGGGCCTTCTCGAGCTCGTCCCAGGCCCGGGCGCGGCAGGCCTTCTCCCGCGACAGCCGGGTATGGCCCGAGCCGTCCTCGAAGGCCTCGATGGCAACCTCCACGGTGTCGCCCACGGACACCGTGAGCTCGCCGCGGTCGTTCTTGAACTGGGACGCCGGGATCTCCGACTCCGATTTCAATCCGGCGTTGACGATGACGAAGTCGCCCTCCACATCGACGACCTCTCCCTCTATCACCGCACCGGGGGACATCACCGTCTCCGCGATGCTCTGTTCGAACAATTCAGCAAAACTTTCGGTCATGTTGTTTCTTTCAGGCTGTCAGACCCGGCTGGGTCCGGTATAGCTCTGATGATGCGCGCTGCCAGGAACTGTCCCCGAACAATCCCCCACAACTTAGTTTGTGACGTGATCAAGAACGCGCGACACCACTTCGTCGATGGACATCTTGGAAGTGTCCAGCACAATCGCGTTCTCCGCCGCTCTGAGCGGAGAAACCGAGCGCTGGGCGTCGCGGGTATCGCGTTCCTGGATCGCCTGGAAAAGGGCCGCAAGACTACCATCGAAACCCTTTAGTTTCAACTGCTTATAACGCCTTTCGGCGCGTACCTGCGCGCTGGCGGTGAGAAAAAACTTCCACCGGGCGTCCGGGAACACCACCGTCCCCATATCCCGTCCGTCCGCTACCAGGCCCGGAGGCCGCCGTACGCGCCGCTGGCTGGCGAGCAGCGCCTCCCGTACCGCCGGCACGGCGGCCAGCTCGGAGGCAAGCCGTCCGATTTCCTCGGTCCGCAGCCGGGGACCCACGTCCTCGCCGTTGACGCGAATCAATGCCGGCTCCGGCGGATTCGGAAGACACTCCATTTGCAGGGCGCGGGCGCAGCGGACCACCGCCTCCGCGCGGCCGGGGTCCAGCCTTTCCTTCTGAACCACGTAGGCAAGCGCCCTGTATATGGCGCCGCTGTCGAGATAATTCCAGCCCAGCTTCTGCGCGCAGATCTGTCCCACGGTGCCCTTTCCCGAGCCGCTGGGGCCGTCCAGCGCCAGAACCGGAGCCGGATCACTCACTGGCGCTCACACCCAGGCCCAGGTCGCGGGCGTCCGACTCGAACGACGGGAACGAGGTGGCGACGTTCTCGACATTGAGCACCGTCACCGGAGCCCGCGCGCGCAGCCCCGATACCGCAAACGCCATGGCGATACGGTGGTCGCCCAGGCTGTCCACGGTGCCGCCGGAAAGCTCCTCGCGCCCTTCGATCGTCATTCCGTCCTCCGTTTCCTCGACCGTCACGCCCAGGGCCGTCAGCCCCGACGCCATGGCGGCGATCCGGTCACTCTCCTTGTGGCGGAGCTCCCCGGCGCCGCGGATGCGGGTCCGGCCGCGCGCCATCGCCGCCGCCAGGCAAATGGCGGGGAACTCGTCGATGGCGAGCGGCACCACCTCGGGCGGGATGTCGATGCCGGTCAGGGAAGCGTGGCGAACGACGAGATCCGCCACGGGCTCGTCGGCCACCACCCTTTCTCTCTCGAGCTGGATCCCGGCGCCCATCTCCCGCAGCACCGTCAGCAGGCCCGTGCGGGTCGGGTTGACGCCCACGCCCCGCAGCACGACTTCACTTCCGGGTGCGATGCTCGCCCCCACCAGGAAGAAGGCCGCCGAGGAGAAGTCCGCGGGCACGTCGATGGCGGCCGCACGGAGCTCTCCGGGCTCCACGCATATCCATCCGCCGTCCGTGGCGACCCCGAGGCCGAGACCCCGCAGCATGCGCTCGGTGTGGTCGCGCAAGGGCGCGGGCTCCGAGATGCAGGTCGAGCCCTTGGCGTACAGGCCCGCCAGGAGCACGGCGGATTTCACCTGGGCGCTCGCCACCGGCAACGGATACCGGATGGCCCGAAGCGCGTTGGCCGGCCGGATGACGAGCGGAGGCGTCCCTTCCGCGCTGGTTTCGATGTCCGCGCCCATGAGCCGAAGCGGCTCGGCGACCCGGCGCATGGGGCGCCGCGTCAGTGAGTCGTCCCCCACCAGGCGCGTGGGGAACCGCTGCCCGCTCAGCAAGCCCGCCAGCAATCGCATCGCGGTTCCGGAGTTGCCCAGATCCAGGTCGCCTGCGGACGGGCGCAGGCCGTGGAGACCGACACCATGAACCGTGACGGCTCCGTCGTCTTCGAACACCATCGATACGCCCATGGACTGAAATGCCCGGGCCGTCGCGAGGACGTCGGTGCCGGTCAGCAGGCCGTGGATACTGCTGGTCCCGCGCGCGATGGAAGTCAGCATCAGGGCCCGGTGGGAGATGGACTTGTCACCGGGCACGCGGACCTCCCCTTTGAGACGCCCGCCCGGCTCGACCCTGAATGCCGTCATCTGTTCAGATTCTTGCGCGCGAGGCCCAGGTCCCGCGCCTGTTTGGCCGTGGAGAAGGTCTCCTGGAGGGTCGCTTCATCACCGGCCTCCAGGGCTCTTATAAGGGCATCGAGCTCCGCCCGAAAAGCCTTCATCGAGGCCACCAGGGGTCCACTGTTGGTCAGGCCGATGTCCCGCCACATCACGGGATCGCTGGACGCGATGCGGGTAAAGTCGTAGAAACCGCCGGCCGCGAGGTGAAACAGCTCCTCCGACTCGGCGTGCCTGGCGAGGCAGCTCACCAGGGCGTAGGCCACCATGTGCGGCAGATGGCTCGTGGCGGCGAGCAGCTCATCGTGCTTGCGCGGGCTCATCATCTCGATGGTCGCGCCCGCCAGCCGCCACATCGAGGACACCATCTCCACGGCCCGTTGCGAGGCTTGCTCGTCGGGGGTGAGAATCACGGCCCGGTTCTCGAACAACGAAGCGAACGAAGCTTCGACACCGGAATGCTCGGTGCCGGCGATCGGGTGGGCCGGAACGAACCGCGATCGGGCGTCGCCGAGATACTCGTCCGCGGCCTCGCACACGAAGCCTTTCACGCTGCCGACGTCCGTGACGACGGTGTTCGCACCCAGATGCGGCGCGAACGCCCGCATCAGGTCCGGCATCGCGCGCACCGGCGCGGCGAGCACGACGATGTCCACCTCTCCCACGTCCACCACCCGGGTTTCCCCCCGGTCGATCACACCGAGTGCAAGCGCCTTGTCCAGGGTCTCGCGCGTGCGCGAGACACCGATGATCTCCCGGGTGACCCCGGCGGCTCTCAGCACGCGCGCCAGCGAGCCTCCGATCAGCCCGACGCCCGCGATCGCGACCCTGAGGGAGGTCAGCTCAGTCATTGGGAATATCTCTTCCTCCGGAGGGTCGCGTAAGAACTCCCTCTCCCCTCTGGAAAGGTGTCGAAGAACTCAACGATCGTCTCTCGTCATTGCGAGGAGCCGAAGGCGACGAAGCAATCCAGAGATACGGGCCATAGCCCGGCATCCGTGGAGTGCCGTGGGGGCCTCCTAACGGGAAAGCTGGAAGCGGCCGGTGTTCGGAGTGCCCCCTCCGGATACCGGCTGATTGAGTGAATTCCCGATTTCTCACGTCGAGGCGACCACCGTGTCCGGGCAACGCAAATATCTCTGGATTGCCGCGGCGGCTGCGCCGCCTCGCAATGACACCAGCGAGCCCCGCCATTGGACTTTGCGACAGCCTCCACACACCGGTCACACTATCTGCTTCAAGGCATCTTCAAGCACGTCCATGTCCGCCGGTGTCCCGATAGTGATACGCAGGTGGTGCGGCATCCTGTAGTTGGCTATCGGTCGCACGATCACGCCCTTGTGCAGCAGCGCATCATAGACTTCCGGCGTGCGCTCCCCGAACTCCACGGTCAGAAAGTTCCCCACCGAAGGGATATACGGCAGGTGCATCCGCTCACAAAATCCGGCGAGTCGCTCCAGGCCGCGGCGGTTCATCTCCCGGCAGCGCCGCACGTGATCCTGGTCCGCCAGCGCCGCCACGGCGGCATCCTGCGCCGGCTCGTTGACGTTGAACGGCTGCCGCACCCGGTTCAACAGATCGGTAACTTCCGCGCCCGCGACCCCGTAGCCCACGCGCAGACCCGCGAGACCGTAGATCTTGGAGAAAGTGCGGGTCACCACGAGGTTCGGAAACCGCTCGAGGTAATCCAGACCGTTGGGATAGTCGTCGCCCTCGACGTATTCGCAGTAGGCCTCGTCGAGTACCACGACCACGTCCCCCGGTACGCGCTCCAGGAACTCCTCCACGGCGCCGCGTCCTGCGCAGGTGCCCGTGGGATTGTTGGGGTTGGCGACGAACACCAGCTTGGTCCGCTCGCTCACCGCCCCGGCCATGGCCGGAAGATCGTGCCCCCAGTCCCGTGCGGGCACCATCACGGCCTTGCCGCTGGTCGCACGCGTCACGAGTGCATAGACCAGGAAGGCGTACTCGGAAAACACCACCTCGTCCCCCGGCGTCACGAACACACGCGCCAGCAGATCCAGCACGTCGTTGGATCCGTTCCCGAGCGTGATCCGGTTCGGGGAGACGCCCAGATGCTCCCCCAACGCTTTCTTCAGGGCAAAGCCGTTGGCATCCGGATAGAGCCGGACGCTCCTCTCGGCTTCGCGCAGCGCGGCCATCGCGCGCTCCGAGGGGCCGGCGGGGTTTTCGTTGGAGGCGAGCTTCACGGCATTGCGAACGCCCAGCTCCCGTTCCAGCTCCTCTATCGGCTTACCCGGCTGGTAAGGGGCGAGATCGAGCACGTCCGGCACCGCGACCGAAAACGGAAACCCGTGTTGGCGGTTCACAGCACGGCCCTCGGGTAGGACCCGAGCAGGCGCAGAAACCCCGCTTCCTTCTCGAGCTTATCGAGGGCCGCACGCACGTTCGGATCCTCGCCGTGTCCCTCGATGTCGATGAAGAACACGTACTCCCAAAGAGCCGTCTTGGAAGGCCGCGACTCGATCCGGGTCATGCTGACGCCGTGCTCCGCCAAGGGGGTCAGAATCCGGTGCAGGGCACCGGGCTTGTTCGGGTTCGAGACCATGAGGCTGGTCTTGTCCTCGCCGCTCGGAGGCGTGTCCCGCCTGCCTATCACCAGGAAACGGGTAGTGTTGCCGGCGTCGTCCTCGATGTTCGTCGCCAGTGCCGGCACTTCATACAGAGCTGCCGCCGCAGCGCCGGCGATCGCGGCCGCGTGCGCCTGCCCGCGGATCTGCCTCACCGCCTCGGCGTTGCTGCTGGCGGTTGCCAGCTCCGCGTTCGGCAGGTGGCGCATCAACCAGCGGCGGCATTGTGCAAGCGATTGTGCATGGCTCACCACACGCGTCACTTCGGCTATCGACGCGGCCGTGGACAACAGTTGATGGCGGATTCGAAGCTGCACCTCGCCGCAGATCTTCAGCGGCGACGTGAAGAAGGAATCCAGCGTATGGGAAATCATGCCCTCGATGGAGTTCTCCACCGGCACGACGCCGTAGTCGATCTCTCCCGTCTCCACCGCCCGGAATACATCTTCGATCGTGGCCTGCGCCGCGGTCGTTACGGACGATCCGAAGTGCTTGAGCGCCGCGCCGTGGGTGTAGGTGCCTTCGGGACCGAGATAGCCGACCTTGACGGGGGCTTCCACGGCAAGCGTGGCTGAAATCAACTCGCGGAAGATACGGACGATCTGCTCGTCGCTGAGCGGCCCCTGGTTGCGCCCCGCGACCGTGCGCAGGATCTGCGCCTCACGCTCGGGCCGGTAGCCGTTCGCCGAGCCCGCGGCACGCTTGACCGCACCCACCTCCTGGGCCAGCCGGACGCGGTCGCTGATCAGCGCCTGCAGGCGCTGATCAATCTCGTCGATGCGACGACGGAGCTCTTCGAGGTCTTCGGTCATGGTGCTCTTTGATGCAACTCGATCTGTGCAAGTACTCTACTGGCTTGCAAGGTTCGCCCCCTCACCCTAACCCTCTCGGCTCTGGCTCCATGCTTCGCTCTACCTCCTCCGTCCCTGGAGTCGTCCCCCGAGGGGGAGAGGGAATGCTTTCGCTATCCCCACCTATCCCCCCGGCACGGCTAACTCCCTCTCCCGCCTGCGGGAGAGGGTTGGGGTGAGGGTTGCTCGACCAGGGTAATTCGTATCTGCTCGAGCACGGCATCCAATTCAGTCAATATCTCATGATTCCAGAACCGCATCACCCGGTATCCTTTCGCCTCGAGAGCAGCGGTTCTCTTCCTGTCATACGCTTTCTGCTCCGCATGCTGCCCGCCATCCGCTTCGACAATCAACCTCTCCTCAAGGCAAAGAAAGTCAACGATGTACGGATCGATTGCCACTTGCCGTCTGAACTTCCTGCCCATCATCCGGCGATCGCGCAAATGCTGCCAAAGCACATGCTCGGCGTCACTTGCCTCCTTGCGAAGCGCGCGAGCCCTGGACCTCGATTCATGTCTCCCCTTCATCTCCTTCTTCCTCTCCCTCCGCGACAGGATCGAGCAAGGGGGGATCTCTTGAAACCACCCTCACCCTAGCCCTCTCCCGCCAGCGGGAGAGGGGATTCCAGTCCGTCAGCCTTGCAGACAAGCAGGATCTTCCTCAATAGCCTGCCGCAAGCTCCCTCTCCCTCCGGTTGGGGTGAGGGGCGGTGTTTAGCAGTCACCCTCACCCTGGCCCTCTCCCGCCAGCGGGAGAGGGGATTCCAGTCCGTCAGTCTTGCAGACAAGCAGGATCTTCCTCGATAGCCTGCCGGGAAGCTCCCTCTCCCTCCGGGAGAGGGTTGGGGTGAGGGGGCGGTGTTTAGCAGCCACCCTCACCCTAGCCCTCTCCCGCCAGCGGGAGAGGGGATTCTCGACCGTCGGCCTTGCAGACAAGCAGCCCTGCTCCCGCAACGGTCAAAACTCATCCCCGCGCTGCCAGGCACTCACAACGCCCGCGACATCTTAACACCCTCTATCCCCAGAACCCGTTCCACCAGGCTCTCCGGGACCGGGCTGTCCGTGTCGACGACGGTGTAGGCGAGCGGGCCGCGGGACTGGTTGATCATGTCATGGATGTTGAGGTCGGCGTTGGCCATGGCGGTGGAGATCTGGCCCAGCATGTTGGGGACATTGGAGTGCGCCACCACCAGGCGGTACTCCGAACCGCGCAGCATGCTCACCTCCGGGAAATTGACGGAGTTCAGGATGTTGCCGTTCTCGAGAAACTCCCGGACCTCCTCCACCACCATCACCGCGCTGTTGTCCTCCGCCTCCTGCGTCGACGCACCCAGGTGTGGAAGCTGGATGACGCGCTTGCAGGCCGCCGAGCGATCGGTGGGAAAATCCGTGACGTAGGCGTGCAGCCTGCCCTCCGCCGTGGCGCGGCAGACTTCATTCTCCTCTACGATCCCGTCACGGGCGAAATTCAGGACCGTGGCGCCGCGCTTGAGGTGATGGATGTTCGCGGCGTTGATCATGTGCCGCGTCGAATCGTTCAAGGGGACGTGGAAGGTGACGAAGTCGGAGCGCGACAGAAGCTGCTCCATGTTGGTGGCGCGCTGCACGAGGTTCGACAGCCGCCAGGCGCCGTCCACCGTCAACATCGGGTCGTAGCCCATCACCTTCATGCCGAGGTCGATGCAGGCATTCGCCACCAGGCGGCCTATGGACCCCAGCCCCACGATCCCCAGAGTGCGGCCGGGCAGCTCGAAGCCGGCGTACTGCTTCTTGCCGGATTCCACTGCCCGTCGCAGCTCCTCGCCGTGCAGGTCGAGGCTCCGCGTGTAGTCCCAGGCCTCGCAGATGTTTCGACTGGCGAGCAACAGGCCCGCGAGCACGAGCTCCTTCACCGCGTTGGCGTTGGCTCCCGGGGCGTTGAAGACCGGCACCCCGAGCTCGGTGAGCTTCGCCACCGGAATGTTGTTGACGCCGGCGCCGGCACGTCCCACGGCCTTGAGGGACTCCGGTATGGGCCACTCGTGCATGTTATAGGAGCGCAGCAGCACCACGTCCGGCTGGGTATTGTCGGCGTCTATACGGTAGAGCGCTTCTTCGAAGCGCGAGAGGCCCACCGGCGAGATATTGTTGAAGGTCAGTACTGAATACATCTTTGTATGACTATCCCTTGCTTGAATGGAAATGCCTCATGAACTGCACCAGCGCGTCCACACCCGCCTCCGGCATGGCGTTGTAGATGCTGGCGCGCAGCCCGCCGACGGCGGGGTGTCCCTTGAGGGCGCTCAGGCCGTTGTCCTCGGCCTCGCGGAGAAACTCCTCCTCCAGCGAAGGATCGGCGAGCGTGAAAGGCACGTTCATCAGTGAACGGCACGCCGGATCGACCGGGTTCCTGTAGAACCCGCCCGAACCGTCGATGGCCTCGTACAGCCTCGAGGCCTTGCGCCGGTTCACGGCCTCCATGGCGGTGAGCCCCCCCTGCTTCTTCAGCCACTTGAAAACCAGCGCCGAGACATACCAGGCGAAAGTCGGCGGCGTGTTCGCCAGTGACCCGGCCTCGGCCTGGCGCTTGTACTCGAATACCTTCGGCGTGATGGGCAGCGCCCGGTCCAGCAGGTCCTCGCGCACGATGACCACCGCAAGGCCGGCCGGACCCACGTTCTTCTGCGCGCCCGCGTAGACCAGCCCCAGGCGGTCCACGTCCAGGGGGCGCGAGAGGATCGAGGACGTCATGTCCGCCACCAGGGGCGCACCGTCCACCCGCGGCACCTCGGCGAACTCCACGCCGTGGATAGTCTCGTTGGGCGTGTAGTGCAGGTACGCGGCGTCCGGATCGCGCCGCCACTCGGCGGTGTCGGGTATGGTCGTGAAGTTACTCCCGGCGCCGGTAGCGACGATGTTCGTGCGGCAATAACGCTCGCCCTCCTTTCTCGCGATCTCCGACCAATGGCCGGTAATGAGATAGTCTGCCGACCTGCTCTCGCCGAGGAGATTCAGCGGCACCATGGAGAACTGCACCTGGGCGCCGCCGGCAAGGAACAGCACGCGGTAATTCGAAGGTATCGCCATCAGCTCGCGCAGGTCCGCCTCGGCCTCGGCGGCGAGGTCCCGGAACGGCTGGCTTCGATGACTGATCTCCATCACCGACCTGCCGAGGCCCTGCCACTCGAGCAGCTCGTCGCGAGCCTGCTCGAGCACGGGCTCGGGCAGCGCCGCCGGACCGGCGCTGAAGTTATAGACGCGGGACATGGTTACACCTCGGTTGGGAACTGGGACTTGGGAAGAACCGGCATCTACTCGTCCGTGTCGCCGGAATCGCTGCTCTCCTCGCCGCTTTCCTCGATGCGCTCCAGGCTACTCAGCTTCTCCCCTTCCTTGACGTCGATGACGTGCACGCCCTGGGTGGCGCGGCCCTGGATGGAGATTCCGTCGACCGGCGTGCGGATCAGGGTGCCCTGGTTGGTGATCAGCATGACCTCGTCGTTGTCGCCGACGTACTCCGCGGCCACCAGTGCGCCGTTGCGCTCGTTGGTATGCATGGCGATCACTCCCTGGCCGCCACGGCCCTGGCGCGGGAACCCCGCCAGCCGCGTGCGCTTGCCGTAGCCCCGCTCCGTGGCCGTCAGGACCGCGGTATCTCCGGCCGGCCTGTCCGCGCAGATGATCAGCGAAATCACCTGCTGGCCGCTCTTGAGCGTGATGCCCCGCACGCCCTTGGCGGTGCGGCCCATGGAGCGTACGTCGGATTCGGCGAAGCGGATGGACTTGCCCGCGTCGGTGAAGAGCAGCACGTTCTTGTGGCCGTCGGTGATGTCCGCCGCCACCAGGTACTGCTCGGGCTTGAGGTCGATGGCGATGATGCCGGACGCCCGCGGCCGCGAGAAATCCTTCAAAGGCGTCTTCTTCACCGTGCCGTCGCTGGAGGCCATGAACACGAAATAGCCTTCGTCGAAGTTCTTCACCGGCAGCACCGTGGTGATCTTCTCCCCGCTCTGCAGGGGCAGCAGGTTGATCAACGGCCGGCCCCGGGCGCCGCGTCCCGCCTGCGGGAGCTGATAGACCTTCAGCCAGTAGACCTTGCCCTGGTTGGAGAAGCACAGCACGGTGTCGTGGGTGTTGGCCACGAACATGCGGTCCACGAAGTCCTCGTCCTTGGTGCGGGTCGCGGACTTGCCGCGCCCGCCACGACGTTGGGCCCGGTACTCCGTGAGGGATTGGGCCTTGGCGTAACCGGTGTGCGACAAGGTCACGACCACGTCCTCCTCGGCGATCAGGTCCTCGGTGGACAGGTCCTCGTAGTTGTGAACGATCTCCGTCCGCCTGGCATCGCCGTACTCGTCGCGCACCTTGATGAGCTCCTCGCGTATCACCTCCATGAGGCGGTCGCGGCTGCCGAGGATCTCGAGGAAGCCCTCGATCTTGCCGAGTATCTCCGTGTATTCATTGCGTATCTTGTCCTGCTCCAGCGCCGTCAGCCGGTGCAGCCTGAGATCCAGGATGGCCTGGGCCTGGGTCTCGGAGAGATGATAGCCGTCCTCCTTGAGGCCGAATTCGGGAGCCAGGTCCTCCGGCCGCGAGGAATCCGAGCCTGCCCGCTCCAGCATGCGTGCCACGACCTCGGACTGCCAGACGGTGTCCACCAGCTTGCGCTTGGCGTCGGCCGGACTGTCGGCGCTCTTGATGAGCTGGATCACCGGGTCGATGTTGCTCAGCGCCACCGCCCAGCCCTCCAGGACATGGGCCCGCTCTCTGGCCTTCTTCAGCTCGTAGATGGTGCGCCGCGTCACCACCTCGCGCCGGTGTCGTACGAACTCCTCGAGCAGCTCCCTGAGATTGAAGACCTTCGGCTGGTTCTCGAGCAGCGCCACCATGTTGATGCCGAACACGTTCTGCATCTGGGTGTGCTGGTAGAGGTTGTTCAGGACGACGTCTGCGGTCTCGCCGCGCTTGAGCTCGATCACCATGCGCATGCCGCGCTTGTCGGACTCGTCTCGCAGCTCCGAGATGCCTTCGATGCGCCTGGCCTTGACCAGCTCGGCGATCTTCTCGAGCAGCCGCGCCTTGTTCACCTGGTAGGGCAGCTCGGTGACGATGATGGACTGGCGGCCGGTCTTCTTGTCCTCCTCGATCACGGTACGTGCGCGCACGTACACCTTTCCCCTGCCGGTCCGGTAGGCGCTGCGGATCCCGGAGCTGCCGTTGATGATGCCGGCGGTGGGGAAATCCGGGCCGCTCACGTGCTCCATCAGCTTCTCGACGCTGATCGAGTCGTCGTCGATGAGGGCCACGCAGGCGTTGACGACCTCGATCAGGTTGTGGGGCGGAATGTTCGTGGCCATGCCCACCGCGATGCCGGAGGAGCCGTTGACCAGGAGGTTCGGCACCCGGGTCGGCAGCACCAGCGGCTGCTGCTCGGTTTCGTCGTAGTTGGGGCCGAAGTCGACCGTCTCCTTGTCGATGTCGGACAGGAGCTCGTGGGCGATCTTGGCGAGGCGGATCTCGGTGTAGCGCATGGCCGCGGGCGAGTCGCCGTCCACCGATCCGAAGTTGCCCTGCCCGTCGATGAGCGGATAGCGCATGGAGAAGCTCTGGGCCATGCGCACGATGGTGTCGTACACCGCCACGTCGCCATGGGGGTGGTACTTACCGATGACGTCGCCGACCACGCGGGCGGATTTCTTGTACGGCTTGTTCCAGTCGTTGCCGAGCTCCGCCATGGCGTACAGCACCCGCCGGTGCACGGGCTTCAGCCCGTCCCGCACATCCGGCAGCGCCCGGCCCACGATGACGCTCATGGCATACGCCAGATACGACTGGCGCATCTCCTGATCGAGATTGGAAGGAATAGTCTCTTTTGCGAAAGATTCCACGATCAACGGACTCTGGTCAGGTGACAAAGAGGGCGTCCCGGCCCCTCTCGCACGCCGGGCACGGCCGATAACCGGAGCGGACCGGTCCGAATCAGGCGTTTGTCAGAAAGCCCCGTGTATCAGCGGCAAACAACAACCGGGAGCTCGTCACCGGGGGCAAAAAACGAAGCCGGAATACCGAAAAAATCAGCATCCGGGGGACGATGGATTTTAGCATGATCGCGCGGTCCGCCGCACCTTTCGACGCGCCCGGGGGCGCGGCGGGAATGTGGGTGGATCAAGCGCTTTTGTCGGAATGAATTCCGACCCACAGGGCTTCGTCAACCCGCCGTCGCGGTCCGCCACACCTTTCGACGCGCCCGGGGGCGCGGTGGGAATGTGGGTGGATCAAGCGTTTTTGTCGGAATGAATTCCGACCCACAGGGCTTCGTCACGCCCGCCGTCATGGCGGAACCCGCTGTAGGTCGGGCTTCAGCCCAACCCCGTGCCAACCCGTGGGCGGACCGGGCCCCGTTCCCCACAATCCCCAAGACTCCCCACTTCCGAAGTGGGTCGGTCGGATCTCGTTCCCGACTATCTCCGACACTCCCCACTTCCCTGTGGGTCGGTCGGATCTCGTTCCCGACTATCTCCGACACTCCC
>JBAUWJ010000242.1:0-4569 GCA_049583715.1 Arenicellales bacterium
CACGGCCTGAGGAGGGGATGGTCACCATCTACGGCTACAACGGGCGCGGCATTGGACCGGGGACGGTATTCGGCGGCGTCCTGGCCGACTACATCCTGAGCGGCGAGACCGCGAAGCTGCCTCTGCCTTTCAAGCCAATGACTCCGGAGCCGGTGCGCTCGCTGCGAGCGCTGGGTATCGAGGTCGGGGTGAGGGCGTTTCACTTCCTCGCGAACCGGCTGTGACCTGAAACAAAACCCCCCATCTCCAGCCCGCATTCCCACCGAGCGGACATCGATGAATCAGCAATGCTTGATATATCAAGCCCTTGCATGCGTTGTCGGGGACGGAGCGAATAACAGTATGTCCTGTCCGATGAGAAATGCGGGCTCGGCGCGGGGAAGAGATGTGAAGTCAACTGCCATCGGAGCCGACAGGCGAGGGTGAGTGGGAACAACAACCGCGGATGCTTTTCTTTGCACCGTCCCCTCATCCTGTCCTCCTCCCTTGGGGAGAAGGGACCCTGCGCTCCGGTGCAATCCGGAAAACCAGGTCAATCCATCCCTTCTTCCCGCTGCGGACGGATGGGCGTCCCCGGATCATGAACCACGGCCCGAGGGGGCGCGACAGGCTCCGTCCTCCGGGGGGTTGCAATACTCATCAGCCTATTTATAATGACCGACCAGTCAGTCATAAACCCAGATTCCCCAATGACGCCAAAGATCGTGGACAAGCAGGCAAAGCGCGCGGAGATCACCCTCGCCGCCACCGAGGTGTTCGCCCGCAAGGGCTTCCAGGGCGCTTCGGTGGACGACATCGCCGAGGCAACCGGCGTCAGCAAGGGGACTCTGTACGGCTATTTCGAGAACAAGGAAGAGATCTTTTACGCCACGTTCGAGGCCTTCCAGGCCGAGACCGTGGCCCGATGCGAAGCCGCCATTGCGGCTAACGACACGGCACGAGGCAAGCTGACCGCCTGCCTGATGCTGACGGTCGAAACGCTCGAAGCCCACATCGAGCTGTTCCCGTTGACGCTGGAGCTGTGGGCGGCAGCAAGCTCCGGTCCCGCCCGGGGACGCTTCGCCGCGGTGATGGAAGGGCTCTACCGGCAGTTCCGGGGCATGACCGCGGGGCTCATCGAGGCGGGCAAGGCGGGCGGAGAATTTCGCGCCGACGTCGACGCCGAAGCGGTGGCCGCCTGGCTCGTGGGCGGCCTGGACGGCCTGATGCTGCAGTACTGGTTCGACCACTCCCTGGATGCCCGCGGCTGGACGGCAAGTTTCCTCGACACCGTGCTCCGGGGCATCTCCACTGAAACCTGGAAGGAGACAAACAAGCAAGAATGAAAAAGGCACGATGGTTCATGATCATGCTGATGTTGCCGGCGCTGGCGACCGCGGCGGAGCCGGACCCGACGCAGCTCATTCACGAAGCTCTCGACAACTGGCGCGGCAAATCCTCCTACACCGAGGTCACCATGACCATTCACCGCCCGGACTGGCAGCGCGAGATGTCCATGGAGTCCTGGACGCGCGGCGAGGACGATGCGCTGGTGCGCTTCACGGCCCCGTCCAAGGACGCCGGCAACGCGACCCTGACACTGGGCAAGGACATGTGGATATTCAACCCGCGCCTCAATCAGATTCTGAAGCTGCCCGCCAGCATGATGGCGCAGTCCTGGATGGGCTCGGACTTCTCCTACAACGATCTGTCCAAGGCCAACGACATTCTCACCGAGTACACCCACAAGCTCACCGGCAGCGAATCACATGACGGCCACACCATCTACGTCATCGATGCCCTGCCGAAACCGGAGGCGGCGACGGTCTGGGGCAAGCAGGTGATCCGGGTGCGCGATGACGGCGTGCTCCTCGGCGAGGACTACTACGACCAGGACATGAAGGTGGTGAAATCCATGCACACGGACAAGGTCGGGCCGCTGGGCGGGCGCGAGTATCCCCTGGTCATGACCATGAAGAAAGCCGGGCACAAGGACGAGTGGACGCGGATCTCCTTCCAGTCCGGCAAGTTCGACCTGAACTTTCCCGACGCCATCTTCACGCGCTCCAACCTGCGCAACCCGCGCCATTTCCAGGCGGGCGGCGGCTGATGCTGCTCGCGCTGGCCTGGCGCAATATCTGGCGGCAGCCGCGACGGACGCTGCTGAACGTCTCCAGCATCGCGTTTGCGGCCATGATCATGGTGTTCCTCCTCTCCTTCCAGCTCGGCACCTACGCCACGATGAAGGAGAACGTGCTGCGCGTGATGGACGGCTTCGCGCAGGTCCAGCCGCCTGGCTACCAGGATGACCCGCAGATCAAGCGAACCATCGGGGACCCGGACGCGGTCCTGGCCAGGATCGAGTCCCGGGACGATCTCCGGGCCGCCCCGCGCGGCCGGAGCTTCGCGATACTGTCCGATGGCGAGAAGAGCTTCGGCGCCGCCGTCGTGGGCGTCGATCCGCGCCGTGAAGTGCGCGTGTCCACTCTGGCGAACACCGTCCGCAAAGGCCGGTACCTCGCGCCCGGCGACGACAACGCCGTGGTGCTGGGGTCGGCGCTGGCGCGCAATCTCGGCGTGGCGCCGGGCGACACCGTGAGCATGCTGGGCCAGGCCAGGGACAGCGGCATTGCCGCGGACGTGCTCGAGGTGGTCGGCGTCTTCGACACCGGCACGCCGGAGCTCGACCGGCAGGTCGCCGAGGTCCCATTGAAGCGCTTCCAGGCGACGTTCGGCATGGGCAAGGCCGTCAACGTCATCGCCCTGGCCGCGCCGGCCCTCGCGGACGTGACGAACGCCCTGCCGGGGCTCCGGCGCGAGCTCGCCGGCCACCGGCTCGTGCTGCGGTCATGGCGCGAGCTGGAGCCGGGCCTGGCCGCGGCGATCACCCTGGACCTCGGCACCTCCATGCTGTGGTACGCGAGCCTGGTGATCGTGGTGGTGTTCATCATCCTGAACACGCTGCTCATGTCGGTGCTGGAGCGGACCCACGAGTTCGGCGTGCTGCTGGCGATCGGCATGCGGCCCGGATCGCTCGGCGCCATGATCTGGCTGGAGCTGGGCCTGCTGGCGTTGGTCGGCCTCGCCGCGGGCATCGCGCTCGGCAGCGCCGTGACTCTCGCGGTTGCCCACTATGGGCTCGAGATGCCCGGCTCCGAAGCCATGTTTGCCCAATGGGGCCTGCCCGGAAAGCTGTTTCCGCACTTGAGCGTTCTGAGCGCCTGCGCGGGGCCGGCGGTAATGGCAGCGTGCATCCTGCTCGCCGGCATCTTTCCCTACCGGCGCGCCGGGGCCCTCGAGCCGGTCGCCGCCATGCGGGCCGTGTGATGCGAGTGCTCGGCATCCTGTTCCCGTTCGCCTGGCGCAACCTGTGGCGCAACCGGCGGCGCACGCTGATCACCCTCGCCGTGGTGGCGGTGGGCGTGTGGTCGGTCATCGCGTTCAATTCGCTCATCCGTGCCTGGGCCGACAGCTCGCTCGCCGGCAGCCTCAGGAACATGACCGGCGAGGCGCAGATCCACGCCCCGGGCTACCTGGACGACCCTGACATGGCGCGCAGCTTTCCCGCGCCTTCCGGCGCGCTGGCTGCGTACCTGAATTCAACGGCCATCCAGTCCTGGGCGCCGCGGGTGCGCACGCCCGCGATCGTGCAGAGCGAGTACCAGACCGTGCCTGTCACCCTGGTCGGTATCAGACCCGGGCGCGAGGCCGGCGTTTCGTTCATCGCGGATGCGCTGAGAAGGGGCAGGCAGCTCGAGGGAGGCGACGACGACGGCGTGCTGCTCGGTCGCCACCTCGCGGCACGCCTGAAGACCGGCGTCGGCAAGCGCGTCGTCATCATGGCCAACGACGCCGACGGCAGGCTGGTGCAGCGCGGCGCCCATGTCGTCGGCATCTACGGCGCGGCGCCCGGCACGGAGGACGAATTCCTGTTCACGGGCCTCACCGCCGCCCAGCGTTTCCTCCACGCGCCCGACCGGCTTTCGGAGATCTCCCTGATGACGGCGGACACACAGGCGCTGGACCCGGTGCTGGCGCGGCTGCGCGCGCTCGCGCCCGGACTGGACGTCGCTGGTTGGCCGCAGCTCCAGCCCATGACCAAGGCCATATTCGATCTGACCGAGGGCTTCGTCTACGTGTGGCTGTGGGTGATGTTCGTGCTGGTCGCCATCGGCGTGGTGAACACCCAGCTCATGGCGGTGTTCGAGCGCATGCGCGAGTTCGGCCTGCTTCAGGCCCTCGGGTTCCGGCCCGGCTGGATCGTCCTGGAGGTGCTGCTCGAGGCCGTGCAGATCATCGGCATCGGCGTGGTCGCCGGCGCGCTGGTGGCCATCCTCACCGTCGACTCCCTGCACGGCGGCATCTCCCTGGGCGGCCTGTCGGCGGGCGCGGACTTTCTCGGCATCGAGCGGGTGCTGTATCCCCACGTCGACGCCGGTGAGCTCGCCGATACCGTCATCGTCATCTGGGTACTGGGCGTGCTGACCACGCTGTGGCCCGCCCGGCGCGCGGCACGCTTCGACGTCATCGAAGCGATGCGGTCGAGCTGAGGTGGAACGATCACTCCGCACCTCACTGGGTCGGAATTCA
>JBAUWJ010000243.1:0-1541 GCA_049583715.1 Arenicellales bacterium
GACTCTGGGCGACCCCTCAATGCCACTCGGGAGACGGTTATGTTGAGGCCGTGGACGATGTCTACCTGGACTGGATCAAAACAGAAGGCCACTGGAGAACTTTTCTGCTACACCCGACGGCTGCGAGAATGGCCGACGGCTCCCTGATCGAAGAGTTCAAAGCAGGCAACATGTATTACCTGTCCTACTCCTGGTTCGAGGGCGATCGTTTGTTCAGTGTCTCGGGCGAACTTCGATTGGCGAAGCCCCTGCCGGATATCGCGACGGTGCCGGATGAGCCACCCGCAAAGTACAAGCCTGATCAATATGTGCGCTGCAAGAAGCTCCCTGATCACATGGTCACTGGTCAGTCTGAGGGGCTGGCATTCATGAAGATCCTCAGAGACACACGGGGGCAATGTCAATCCGACACGATCGCCGGATGCATCAACCACATATTCGCATCGATCGACATATCCAAGGACAACAAGCTGTTTGCGGAGGAAATCGCTCGGGCCATCAGAATCGCTGCCTACGCGGTGTTTGCCGCGAGACCCGACGGGGCTACCGAACCGGAGACGGGGCTTGCACTGACGGACGCAAACATCTTTGGCGCGGCGCTGGCCGGCTCGATGATCAGCGACTCCGACGCTAACGCGGATGGACAAATCGACGTGGACGAATTTTCCCGCGATCCCACTGTGATCAAGCTGCAGACATCCATACGCGACGGTGGTTTCGATGCCGCAATGCGCGCTCTGAGTACACTGATCGCGGTGGGAGAAGTAGTCACTGACTACTCGGCTCCCTGAGCATCCGGGCGAACACCTTCAGGCGGGGTGGCCAAGAAGGGGAAATGTCGGCGCAATACCGGGTTCCGGCGCCCGCGGACCGTCGGCTTCCGACTCAGTCCTAGTCCGGCGCGGACGCCGAAGCCTCGAAACGCGCGTTCCTGGTCATCCGCACAATCCAGTCGGTTCCTTGGCGTACCCAGGTCACATGCAGCCACATCACGATCGAATTGTCTGCCGGCAAATACTCGGTGGGCACGCGAATGAACCGATTCCACAACTGCGAGCCGTTGTAACTTACGCGTCGCCCATCTTCCAGCACTGGATAATAGTACACATCGGCCATGGTATGCGGGTGGAGTCTGCCGCTACGGGACTCATACAACGCTTCATAGAGCCGGTGGTTGAAGCTGACCCAGACACATAAGGACGTTGCAGAGCTGGAAACGCACCCCCATCGGTAAGGCGCCTTCGATGAAGCGCCCTGGGTCGATGCGGTGGAGGACGAACCGCTTTCCTCGGGTGCGTTGCTCGTAATCTTGGCCAGCATGGTGACAGAGACCTGTCCCTCGGCCGCGACCTTTTCAGCGGTCGCGATGTCCCCTTCCATACCCGTGATACGCCAAGTCCCCACCTTGATCTCCAGATCGCCGGCGGCGTAGCTGATCTCCGCCTCGTCACCGGGGCGAGGGCTTGCGCTCTGCGAGGGATCCAGCTGGATGGTGATTGTGTTGCCCTTGACGGATGACACCCGACCCGTCAACACGACCG
>JBAUWJ010000244.1:0-2107 GCA_049583715.1 Arenicellales bacterium
GGGGTACTGAAATTCGACAAGTCGAAGAACGACCACATGGTCGTGACGTTTCACGACTCATGCAACCCGGCACGTGCTACTCGAATGGGAGATCGGCCTGGGGGCCAATTCACCATCCCGCGCGCAATCATCAAGGCAACGTGTAATCATTTCGTGGAAATGGCTCCGGATACTATTCGCGATGCCACCTTTTGTTGCGGCGCCGGCGGCGGAATCTTGACGGATGAGCTCTTGGAGCTCCGAGTGAAAGGCGCAATGCCGCGCATGCAGGCCCTGAAGGATGTTGTCGACGCCGACGGCGTAACGCACATGGTGAGCATTTGCGCCATTTGCAAGAGCCAGTTCTCGAAGGTTCTGCCGTATTTCAATTTTAATGCGCGGATGAATCTAGGCCTCCATCAGCTGGTAAGCAACGCGATTGTTCTCGAGAATCGCGGGTGAGGTGCCAAGGGAGTCGACTGTGAGGAGGACTGGTCGAGCAGTTTTATTCATTATCCTGATAATGGATTCGATGATGTATGTGCCAGCGCATCTCGCCGTTGGGAGCTGAAGCGACTCGGGGCTTGTAGAGCTATCATGAGCATAAAGGTTGGCTGGTTCGGTGCTCGCGCTTCGGGACGGTGAGATGAAGTAACGCGTCCACCGACGACGATGCCCTTCGAGAGTTTATCGCGTGTTGAGTGCACTTCCGCTGGCTCACAAGGCTTACTAGCGAGGTGCGCGGTCGCTACCACATTCGCAAGTTGTTGCAGCCCAAAATTCTAAGCGAGGAGAAGATCAAATGATTAAGCCCCATGGGTCCGACACACTCAATCCTAGGTTTGTCTATGACTCGGAGCAGCATGACACCCTCAGGCATACGGCTGAGGATCTACCATCGATGCTGCTTTCGTCTGCTGCGGCGGCTAACGCCGTGATGCTGGGCGGCGGCTACTTCACCCCCCTGAACGGCTTCATGAACAAGGCTAATGCTCTGAGTGTGGCTGAGAAGATGCACACGAGCGATGGCCTGTTCTGGCCAGTGCCCATCCTCAATCGGACCAATGACGTTGGCTCGATTCAAGGGCACCGCAAGATAGCGCTGCGGGACCCGAACATGGAAGGGCACCCTGTATTGGCGGTTCAGGAAGTAGAGGCAGTGGAGGAGATTACCGATGACGAGGTGAAGTTCATCGCCGAAAGAGTCTATCGTACCCTCGACTCAGCGCACCCTGGTGTTGCGACCTTTTTGCCTGAGGGCAAGTACGTGGTCTCTGGTCCCATCCAAGTGCTGGGCTTCAGCTATTTCCAGGAAGATTTCCCCGACACCTTCCGTACGGCCGTGGAGATCCGCGAGGAGATTATGGAGCGTGGTTGGCACAAGGTAGTCGCGTTCCAGACTCGCAATCCCATGCATCGAGCCCACGAGGAGCTGTGCAAGATGGCCATGGAGGCATTGGGGGCCGACGGTGTTTTGATCCATATGCTTCTGGGCAAGTTGAAGAAGGGCGACATTCCCGCCGATGTGCGTGATGCGGCGATTCGCAAGATGGTCGAACTCTACTTCCCGCCGAATACTGCGATGATCACCGGGTACGGCTTCGACATGCTGTACGCTGGCCCGCGCGAGGCGGTGCTGCACGCCCTATTCAGGCAGAACGCCGGATGCACTCATCTGATTGTCGGCCGCGATCACGCCGGGGTGGGGGACTACTACGGAGCCTTCGATGCCCAAACGATCTTCGAAGAGGAGGTGCCAAAAGGAGCACTGGAGATCGAAATCTTCAACGCAGACCACACTGCATACTCGAAGAAACTGAACAGGGTGCTCATGATGCGCGATGCACCGGACCACACCAAGGACGACTGGGTCCTCCTGTCGGGGACCAAGGTGCGGGAGATGCTGTCGCGTGGTGAAGCCTTGCCCGAGGAGTTCAGCCGTCCGGAGGTGGCCAAGATCCTGATGGGGCACTATCAGGCCGAGGCTGCTCGGCAGTAGCCGCGCAAGACCAGGTAAGGGTTCGTAAAGGCGTCAGTTCGCGCATTTCGAGTGTCCATGTGCCTTGGGAAAGCGCAGCGTGGGCGAATCACCTTCCGATTCAACCACGAGCCAGCGTAGTCGCCGGGC
>JBAUWJ010000245.1:0-5347 GCA_049583715.1 Arenicellales bacterium
AGCAGGCGCTCTGCAATGGCGTTGATCAATCGCGGAATCCCTCGGCTCGCTTGGTGCAGCTGCCAGACCGCGGCCCCAGTCAAGGTGGGACGGCCGGTCCACCCGGCACAGCTCAAGCGGTACCGGAGGTAGGCCTGCGTCTCCTCCGGGCCCAGAGGCTCCATGCGGCAGGCGGCCAGAATGCGCTGCCGCAGCTGCTCCATCTGCGGCTCGCTCACCAGGCTGCGCAGCGAATCCTGCCCGATGAGGAACACCTGGACGAGGGGGCGCGACCCTTCTTGCAGGTTCGTGATCATCCGCAGCTCTTCGATCGATTCGAACGGAAGGTTCTGCGCCTCGTCGACGATGATCAGCGAATTGTGGCCGGTCTGCAGCTGCTGCAGGAGCACGGCGCGCAAATTCAACAGGATCGAGGCCTTGCTGGCGCTGCGGGGATCAATGCCGAAGGCGCTGGCGACGAGGCGAAGCAGGTCTTCCGCGCCGACTTGCGTGCTGGTGATGTGCGCGCGCCGAACCAGATCCACGCTCGGATCGGCGAGAAGGTCCTGGATCAGCATCGTCTTTCCGGTACCGGGCTGACCAGTCACCATGACAAACCCCTCCCCTTGCATAAGCACGTACTGCATGTACGCCTTCGCCTTGGAAAAGTTGCGGTGCCGGTAGCAAAACCGCGGGTCCGGATTCAGCCGAAACGGGTCTAGGGTGAGGCCGTAGAAGTCAGTAAACACAGAGTTAAGCTCGCTCGAATCTGCTGAGCACGGGTGGAGGAGCTCTGATCGGTCTGAAAGACGCCAAATGCGTCAAGCCGAATCAGGCCCTTGCGGCACCGTCGGCGTGGTAAAACCCAATGGATCAGTGGATTTCTAGCACTAGAGCCGCTGCGCGCATGGGCAACGCGGTGTGCACGGTACCTACCATCCCCGCGCATGGCCACGATGGTCGTCGAGGGACCGACCGCGGGTCAAGGATGAGAAGACAGCGACCAATTCCTCGTCAAGGGGGTCTCGGGCTCAAGTCCATTCCAAATCTCCTCGTGTCGCGGCGCCGGAGCGCCCGCCAACAAGGCATCGAGGATCTCGCATCACGCGGTACACCGGCCCAAAGATTCAGGACGATGCGCACCGCTGTGCGCCGACACCCAGATAAATCAATCTTTCGATGCCCCACCATCGTATCAGCATCCGCCGGCGGATGTCGTCTGCTTGCGTCGCCCCGTAGCACCTCTACTATAGCAGGGATGATCTCGCCGCAGCTGCGGTCTCGGCGGCAGGAAGGCACCGTCTCAGGCTAGCGGGAGCCGTTCCCCGGTGGGTGAGCCCGGCCCCGGAAGACGAACACTTATGCGAGAGAGGTATGGAGGCGATGGACTTCCCTTCTTCAGCCCTCGCCCTTAGGGTGCGCGAGGATCTTGGCTATCTCAACTGGCTCTACAATCCGTTCCAGCGCCTGACGGCGGCCGAGATCTACGAGCTACTGGCTACCCGCGCGGCAACCAGACGCGGACTCTATCTCAACCTCGGCTACTGGGAAGAGGCGGGCGACCTCGACGCGGCCAGTGAGGCCCTCGCCAGGTTGATCGCCGATCGCGCCCAGATCGAGGCAGCCGATACTGTGCTCGATGTCGGCTTCGGCTTTGCCGACCAGGATATCCTGTGGGCGGAAAGCTACCGTCCCGCCCGCATCATCGGGCTCAACATCAGCGAGCCACAGGTCACGCTCGCCCGGCGTCGGGTCGCCGAGCGCGGGTTGGAGGAGCGGATCGACCTGCGCGTCGGCTCTGCGACTCAGATGCCGATAGCAGCGGGCTCGGTGGACAAGGTGATCGCCCTCGAGTGCGCCTTTCACTTCGACACACGCGAGCGCTTTTTTCGGGAGGCCTTCCGCGTGCTGCGCCCCGGCGGACGCCTCGCGGTGGCGGACATCATCCCGATGGCGCCCGCCGGCGGCGGCGTGGAACGGCTCGAGCAGCTCGCGTCCTGGGGCTTCGTCGCCTCGAGATTCGCCATACCAGAGGCAAACGTCTACCCCCGGTCGAGCTATCGCGAAATTCTTGAACGGCGCGGGTACATTGACGTCCGCGTCGATTCGACCCGCAACAAGGTCTACGCCCCGCTTCATCGCTATCTCGCCGAGCACCCCACAGCGCTTGAGCGGCAGCATCCGCTGATCCGATTGTCGGCCCGGGCAGCGCTTCGCCTGGATCCGGCCGATCTCTACGGCGGGCTGGACTACGTACTGGCAAGCGCCACCAAGCCGGCAGCAACAGCCGAACAGCAAGAAGAGCAGGCATCCGCCGCTACAGCTCGCCGGAAAAGCTGCTGAAGACAGTTGGTGTTAGATCGCATGCGGAGATCGAGCAGGCGGTGCAGCGGGCGCTCGCCGATGGTAGTCTCGCCGGCAACGAGACGCTCCGGGCGTTCGAGATTCCGCTCCTGGGCCTCGAGGTGCCCTTCGAGGGCGAGGTCAAGCAGGCGCAGCGACGCCCGACCGAAACTCGGCCCGAGGGCAGGAATTCTACAGCGGGTCCTGGGGCGCGCGGCCAAGGAGGGCCGCAACCGCCTCGGCGGAATCGAAGGCCACAGCTACCTCCGCCATCTCTTGAAGGCGTCCGTAAGCGCTTGCGCGGATCGCGGAGCGGACCCGGGATGCAGTCACCGGACTCATGCTAAGTCGGCGCACGCCAAGCCCCACGAGCAGCTGCGCGATATCGGGGTCACCGGCGGCTTCGCCGCATACCGAGGCGGGCTTTCCAGCGGCGTCCGCGGCCCTGATCACCAGGCGCATGGCCCGAAGCACCGACGGGTGAAGCACCGTGTAGTCGTCCATGGTGGACAGGGCGTTGCGGTCGGCAGCCAGGATGAACTGGGTCAGATCGTTCGTGCCGATGCTCACGAAGTCGGCCTGAGCAAGGATGTCGTCGATCGCAAAGACGGCCGAAGGCGTCTCGATGAGGGCCCCGATCGGTGGCAGCGCGGCAACGCGCTCCTCGGTCGCCACCTCCCGAATCACCGTCAGGGCCGCACGCAAGTCAGCCCCGCCCAGCACCATGGGCAGCAGGATGCTGACATCGAGCGCCGGATAGAGACCGATGATCGCCCGCACCTGGTCACAAAACAGATCGCGCGCCACCAGGAGCGAGAAGCGGAGCCCGCGCAGCCCCAGGTTGGGGTTGGTCTCGAACTGCGGAGCCAGGAACGCGGGATACTTGTCGCCTCCCAGATCGAGCGTGCGGATGACCAGCGGCTTGCCGCCGAGCCCTCCGGCGAGCGACTGGTAGAGCTGCCGTTGCTGCTCGAACGAGGGGGGCCTGGATTGGGTGAGAAAAAGGTACTCCGTGCGGAAGAGTCCGATGCCGTCCAGACAGTGTGCAGCCACCTGCGCGACCTCGTCTTCCCTTCCCAGATTGGCGTAGAGACTGATCCTAACCCCATCGGTCGTCACGCATTCAAGCTGTTCGTCCAGACGGGCCTCGCGGCTGACCTCCTCATAGGCGACCTGGCGGGTAAGGAAAGCGCGCGTCTGCTCCTCCGTGGGATTCAGCACGACAGCACCATCGAGCCCATCCAGCAAAACCACTGCCCCCGTGCGCGCATAGCGCGTCACCTCCGTCACACCCGTCACGGCGGGTATGGCGAGAGCGCGCGCCAGGATCGCCCCGTGCCCGGCCTCGCCACCACGCTCCGTAATGATCCCGGCGAGGTGCGCACGATCGATCTCCAGGAGATCGGATGGCAGCAGCTCACGGGCAATAATCACCGACCCTGACTCCAGCCGCGCCAGCGGCTGGAGCTCGCGCTGCACCACATGCCGCAGCACACGCCGGCCGAGGTCGCGCACATCCTCTTCGCGCTCTCTCAAGTAAGCGTCGTCCGCCTCCCGCAGCAGCTGCGCAAGCTCAGCAATGGCGGCATCGATCGCCGCCTCGATGTTGATCAGGTCCTCGCGGACAGCGGCTTCGACCCGCTCGATGAAGTGCGGATCCTGCAGGAACAGCAAATGGGCGGAAAAGATCTCCGCCTCTGCCATCCCCAGCTCCGACTGGAGGCGGTTAGGTGATTTGACGAAACAAAGTTACCAGACGTTAGCCTGTTGCGGCCTTTACCACGGAAGCTAGATTTGGAAGAATATGGATGCTATTGAATGTCAATGGAGTCCATGCCGATGTCGAGCCAAGCCGGATTATCGCCCACAGCCGAGCAGATCGCTGAGCTTCGTTTCGCCGCCTCGAAGATGCACGGTGCGGAGCGGCGAGCCTTTGTCGCGCAGATCGCGCTGAAATACGGCAATGGCAATGCCCGGCAGACGGAACAGGTGTTCGGCTGGGGACGGGAAATGGTCGAGACAGGGCTGGGAGAGAAGCGCACGGGAATCGTGTGTATGGACGCCAAAGCAAACTTCACTGGCAACCAGCGCTGGGAGGAGAAACACCCCGCGGTGGCTGCGGATTTGCGTCGACTGGCCGAAGAGCACGCACAACAAGATCCTAGCTTCCGCAGCACCATCGCCTTTACCCGACTGACGGCAGCGCAAGCGCTGCGGCAGTTGCGTGCGCTCGGTCACAAGGACGAGGACTTGCCGGCACCGGGCACGATGGCGAAGATACTGAAACGATTGGGGTATCGGTTGCGTCGCGTGCTCAAGGCCAAGCCCTTGAAAAAGCTTCCTCAGACCGATGCCATCTTTGGCAATGTCAAAGAAAAAGATGAAGCGAACAAAGCACTTGGCGCCAAGCGAATCAGTGTGGATTGTAAGGCGACGGTCAAGCTCGGAGACCTTTCCCGTGGCGGGATGACGCGTGGGGACAATCGTGCCTGCGATCATGACATGCAATGCACGGGCAAACATACGCCGTGCGGCATCCTTGACGAGGACAGCGGTGTACTGCATATCGAATTCGGCAGCTCGGCCAAGACCAGCGACTTCCTCGTCGATTCCTTACATGGATGGTGGGACAGACTCTCGGTCGAGGAGCACGAGGCGATCCCGCTGATTCAAATCAAGATGGATAACGGTCCTGAGAGCAGTGGCGTACGAACGCAGTTTCTCAAGCGCATCGTCGAATGGGCGGACCACATCAAGAAGCCGATTCACCTTCTCTACTTCCCTCCCTATCACAGCAAGTACAATCCCATCGAGCGTTGCTGGGGAATCCTCGAGCAGCATTGGAATGGCGCCAAGCTGGTGGATGTTGAAACCATGCTTGCCTGGGCTGGCAGTATGACCTGGAAGGGGCTTTATCCAATCGTGAAGCTCAGCAAGAGCATCTACGAGAAAGGCATCTCTTTGGCCAAGAAAGCGATGAAGGCCATCGAAAGCAGGCTCCACCGCAATCCTGATCTACCCAAGT
>JBAUWJ010000246.1:0-5030 GCA_049583715.1 Arenicellales bacterium
GGCGCCGGCAGGCCGGGGTCGCGCAGGGCGCGGGCGAACTGCCGCTGCTGCTCAGCCCAGGACGGCATGTATCGATTCCGCGGCATGGCCGCCCAGCATCCGTTCCGCGGCCCGGGCCTGGCCGAACAGAACGGGCCACTCCGGCACGTCGTTGTCCCACTCGATCAGTGTCGGCACCGGCCCGGTTCTCACGATCGTGGTCCGGTAGAGATCCCACACCGCGTCCGCGACTGCGCGGTCGTGGGCGTCGATCAACAGATCATGGCCTGTTTCATCCGCATCCCTGGCGTGGCCGGCCAGGTGGATCTCGCCGACCGCCTCGACGGGGAAGGCCGCAATGTACGCGGCGGCCGAATAGTCATGATTGGTCGCCGAGACGTACAGATTGTTGACGTCTAGCAGCAGACCGCAGCCGGTGCGCCGACTGACCTGCTCCAGGAAGTCCGTCTCGCTCATGGTGCCGGTGTCGAAAGTCACATAGGTCGCCGGATTCTCGAGAAGCATCCTGCGACCGAGTGTGTTCTGCACCTGGTCGACGTGCTCGATCACCCGCGCGAGGGTTTCCCGGGTATAGGGCAACGGCAGCAGGTCATTGAAGAACATGCCGCTGTGGGTTGACCAGGCGAGGTGCTCGCTGAAGGATTCGGGGTCGTACCGGTTGATGACGCGCTCGAGGCGTTGCAGGTGCGCCCGGTCCAGCGGTCCGTCCCCGCCGATGGACAGGCCGACGCCGTGGACGGAAAGCGGGTAGTCGCGCCGGATTCGCTCCAGATAGTGATGGGGCGGACCGCCGGCGCCCATGTAGTTCTCGGCATGGACTTCGAACCAGCCGATGTCGGGCTTCTCGGCCAGCACCTGGTCATAGTGGTCGGCCTTGAGCCCGACCCCGGCCCGATACGGCAACGCCCGTTCCTTGCCCATCACCAGGTGTCCGGGCTCTTCTGCGCAGCGGGGCCGGCGCATGCCGGCGAATTCCGGTGCCAGGCCCGGGTCACGTCACTGCAGGCGAGCGAGGCAATCCGGCCGGCTCGTAGATCCGCGCTTTCCGGATTGCCTCGTCGCATCGCTTCACCTTGTTCGACAAGGAAACGAAATGCTTCTAGCTGCTCTGCGGCAGGTCCCGGTCCAGAGGCTCCAGTGAGCCCTTACGGTCTCCGGGCAGCTTGAACTTCGCGTCGGACTCGTCGACGCCATACTTCACGCAATCACCTGCCGGCACGAGCTTCCAGGAATTGCCCTGATAGTCTAGCTTGGACGTTCCGGCGCAGGTCGTGCCCGCACCGGCCTTGCAGTCGTTCTGGCCGGCGAGCGCGATGCCGTAGCACTTCTCCTTCGCAGCCGCCGCGGCGGGGACCGGGCTCAACGTCGCGGACACGGCCATCGCGACCGCGCCCGCCAGCATGGCACCGGAAAGGGTTTTCGATTTGGCAGACATTGCTGAGATCCTCTTCAAGGTTGGTTGGGTTCACCTACGACATCACGAGCGATCGCTCGTTCGCAAGCGTGATACTTTCGTTACAGTTTCAGCCTCTTCCGCGGCATATTCTAGCCCTGTTCGCATCGCGCTGTTCAATCGGCGGGACGAGCCGGGAGGCCTCAGAGGAACGGCGGTTCCTGAAAGCTGCGCAGCTTCCTGGAATGAAGCTGCTCCACCCCCGCCTCGCGCAGCAGGCGCACCGTTTCCAGACCGATGGTAAGGTGTTGATTGACGCTCTCACGGTAGAAGGCGTTGGCCATGTTGCGCAGTTTGAGCTCGCCGTGCATGGGCTTGTCCGATACGCACAACAGCGTCCCGTAGGGCACCCTCAGGCGAAAGCCGTTGGCGGCAATGGTCGCGCTTTCCATATCCACGGCCACGGCCCGCGACTGGCTGAACCGGGTGTACAGCTCCTTGTAGCGCAGCTCCCAGTTGCGGTTGTCGGTGGTCGCTACCGTGCCGGTGCGCATACGCGTCTTGAGGTCGCGCCCGCGCAGGCCGGTGCAGGTAGCCACTGCTTCCTGCAGGGCGATCTGCACTTCCGCGATTACCGGGAGGGGGATCCAGGCCGGCAGGTCCTGATCCAGCACGTGGTCCTCGCGTACGTAGGCATGGGCGAGGACGTAGTCTCCGAGCCGCTGGCTGCGGCGCAGGCCGCCGCAGTGCCCGAGCATCAACCAGCAATGCGGCCGCAGCACGGCCAGGTGGTCGGTAACGGTCTTGGCGTTGGCCGGCCCGACGCCGATATTCACCAGGGTGACACCGAGCCCGTCCGGACGCACGGCGTGGTAGGCCGGCATCTGAGGCAGATGCGCGGGCGGATCCCCCTGCGCCACTGTCCCGCCCTCGGCGGCCGGCCGCGTCACGACGTCTCCGGGCTCGACGAACGCGATGTACTCGTCGTTCCGCGCCACCGCGCGCCGCGCACGCTCCACGAACTGGTCCACGTAGCGCTGGTAGTTGGTAAACAGCACGAAGCCCTGGAAATGACGCGGATCGGTAGCCGTGTAGTGGCGGATCCGGTTCAGCGCCAGATCGACGCGCTCGGCGGTGAAGAGCGACAGGGGCATGGGATGGCCCGGCGCGGGCTCATAGGTGCCGTTGGCGATGGAGTCGTCGATATGGGCAAGGTCGGGCCCCTGGAACAGACGCCGCATGTCCCGCTTGTCCCGGGGGTCGATGTCGGTGCTGGTCTCCTCGTCGATGAAGGGCAGCGAGATCGGCCGGTCGCTGATCCCGGCATAGACCGGCACCCGGTGGTGGTCCAGCAGCGCCTCGATCTGCTGGCGGTAATATTCCTGGAACAGGTCGGGCCGTGTCAGCGTCGTGCCGTACGTGCCGGGCTGCCTGACGGCTCCCCAGGACAGGCGCATATCGTCGGGCAGGTCGCCGGCGCCTACCTCGATACCGATATAGGGGTAGAAGGCATCCTGTCCCGAATCCTGGCGCTCCCCCTCCAGGAAACGCCCGAAGCGCCGCTGAACCCGGTGGGCGGCTTCGTTGTAGAGCCGCCCTATGCGTTCGAGTATCGCCCCGGTGTCGTCGAAGGGCTCGAGGTCCCGGGCGTCGCCGTGTCCGGTTGCGGACATCCCTCTGTACCGGAAGCTCCCTACCGGAAGATGTCTCGCTGGCGCGGATTGCGAATCAGGGAGACGATGACCATCACCCCGAGGCCAAGGAAGGCAATGAGGGCCCAGCCCGGGATCGAGATACCCAGAAAGGTCCATTGCACGTCGCCGCATTCTCCGGTGCCCCGGGCCGCCCAGGCGATCACTTCAGTAATGGGTTTGATGTTCAGCATGTACTCCACCCCCACGCCGCACTGGGGGCGCGCCGCCGGAGGGAGGCTTTGAAGCCAGAGGTGCCGCCCGGACAAACCGACGCCCATCAGCATCAGCAGCCCGAATACGAAGACATAGACGTAGCGTCCCCAGGCTCTCGGATTCTGTATGGCGCAAACGAGGAAGGCGGCGGCAAACCCCATGAACACGAACCGCTGCAGCCAGCACAACGGGCAGGGCTCGAGCAGCAGCATGTACTCCAGGTAAAAGGCGTAGGCCAGGAGACCGATACACACCAGGAATCCGATAATACAGACCGGCCGGGGTTTCAGCATTCGGCTACCGGGGTATATTCTTTTGAATATTAGAGGTTAGATTTCAATCTTGGACTTATCAAGCTGAATATCCTTTGCGCGGCGTCCTCGATGCGAACGCGATCTTACCACATTAAGACGCCACCGATTGTGACAGGGAAGGATCTCCGCAGGCGGGCCCGTCCGTCCGGCGGACCACCCGCTTCCTGCAACATTCAAGGTCAACGGATGCCGCGCTTGCGGGCAGTCAGCTCGTGGCGGCCATGATCCGGTTGTGCGCGTCCAGCGCCGCGACCTTGTAGGCCTCGGCCAGCGTCGGATAGTTGAAGGCATTGTCGATGAAGTAATCCAGGGAGCCCTTGAGGGTGAGCACCGCCTGGCCGATGTGTATCAACTCCGTGGCGCCCTCACCGACGATATGCACACCCAGGAGTCTCCTGGTCTTCAAAGAGAAGATCGTCTTCATCAGACCCGATTCCAAACCCATGACCTTGCCGCGGGAAGTCTCCCGCAGCGGTGCGAGCCCGATCTCGTAGGGAATCCGGCGCTCCACCACTTCCTCTTCCGTCATGCCCACCGACGACATCTCCGGTACGGCATAGATCCCATAGGGGAAATATTTCGGCGCAGGATGGGAAGTCCTTCCGAGGGCGTTCACGGCCGCCACCCGTCCCTGCTCCAGGGAGGTGGAAGCGAGGCTCGGAAATCCTATGACGTCACCGGCGGCATAGATGGTCTCGACGCGGGTCTGGAAATGCTTGTCCACCTTCAAGCGGCCGCGGTGATCGCTGTCGAGGCCCACCTTGTCCAGGCCGAGCTGATCCGTGGCGCCCACACGCCCCGCGGCGAACAGCACCATGTCCGAGCCGATGGCACGGCCGTTCTCGAGCCGCACGATGCAGCCCCCGTTCTTCTTGCGTGCAACCTCCTTGACCTCCTGTCCGAACTGCAGGCGCAGGCCGATGTCACTCACCTCGTGGCGGAACTGCATGACGATCTCGCGATCCATGAAGTCCAGCATGGAGTCCCGCGGCTCCACCAGCGTCACCGCGATATCCAGGGCGCGGAAGATGGTGGCGTATTCCACGCCAATGACCCCCGCACCGATCACCGTCATGGATCGAGGAAGCTTTTCCAGCTTTAGGACCTCGTCGCTGTCCACCACGGTCTCGCCGTCGAACGGGATGTAGTCGGGCCGGTAGGTCCGGGTGCCCACGGCAATGACGAACTTGTCGGCCCGAAGCTCGAAGGGATCGCCGTCCGGAGGCGCCACTTCGACGGTGTCGGGTCCGGTGAAGCGCGCGAAGCCCACGATCACGTCGACGCCGTTGCGATTGAGCTGGTGCTTGAGTATCTCCACCTCTCGCTGCAGGGTGATCGAGAGCCGCCGCATGAGGTCCGTGGCATCGATGTCCTGCTTCACGCGGTAGGCCCGGCCGTAGAAGCCGCGCTCTCGCC
>JBAUWJ010000247.1:0-29386 GCA_049583715.1 Arenicellales bacterium
TGGTGGAGGCGGCGGGACTCGAACCCGCGTCCGCGAGCCCTCCGCTCATTGGTTCTACATGCTTAGTTTGTCGTTGAGTTAACCGGTTACGCCCCGACAAACAAGCGCGTCAACCGGCGAGTCCGCTAAGTTTTAGCGCACCGCCAGCGGACACGGCGTTGCGCGATCCCGTGTGATTTGACTCCCCGGACCCCAACCCACGGGCAGACCGGGCGGGAAGCTAGCCGGGATTAAGCGGCTAGAGCGTAGTTGTCGTCGTTGGCAACTGTAAGGTTGCGGCTGGATTTACGAGGAGATCCGCACCTCGGCATGCCCCAATGGTTTCGCGACCCACGTCGAAGCCAAGTCGCCCCCAAAAGGATCAAGTGAACTATATCGGATAGGTGGCGCTTTGAATACCCGAATTCAAGGCCGGGTGACGGCCCGGACCGCGTGAAGAACGCAGGCGGGTGCCGGGCGCCCCTCAGCGCTTGAGCTTGAGCAGCCGGTGCTTGTCCCGGTCCCACTCCCGCTGCTTGATGGCGGCGCGCTTGTCGTATTGCTTCTTGCCCTTGGCCAGCGCGATCTTGAGCTTGGCCCGGCCGTTCTTCCAGTACATGGACAGAGGAACCAGGGTGTAGCCTTCCCGCTCGCGCGCGCCGATCAGGCGGTCGATCTCCCGCCTGTGCATGAGCAGCTTCCTGGTGCGGACCGGGTCCGGGTGGATATGGGTGGACGCCGAGGGCAGCGGCGACACGTGGGCGCCGATCAGGAAGAGCTGGTTGTCTTCGACGATGACGTAGCTCTCCTTCAGGTTTGCGCGCCCGGCCCGAAGGCTCTTGACCTCCCAGCCCTCCAGCGCGATGCCGGCCTCGAAGTCTTCCTCGATGCTGTAGTCGAAACGCGCCTTCTTGTTCTGCGCGATGGTGTTGGAGGGCGTCTTGGGCTTCGTTTTTCCCATGAGGGACTTTCGGCGGCGAGCGATTACAATGTTGGCGTAAGATAGCAAATATAACCCGAGGCGATGCAACTGACCCTCCCTGACGACACGATCGCAGACATTGGACGACGCTGACGCCACAGGTCGAGAGTCCGGCGGCGGGATTTCACCGGCTCTGTTCGTGTTCGCCGCGGCCGGCGTGTGCCTGGGGCTCAGTGACGTGTGGCGGGTGCCGTCCCTGCTCCTCAAATACGATTCCCTGTGGTTTCCCCTCGTCTACCTGGCTGCCGTGGTCCTCGTCGGAATGCCGCTCCTGGTCGCGGAGCTGGCCCTGGCGCGGCTGGGGCACAGCCATCCGTCGACGAACTTCGGGTTTCTCGTCAAGGATACGAAGGGCGGGGGGCTGTGGCAGTATGCGGGCATCGTGGTCCTGATCACCGTGATCCTGATCCTGTTCTACACCACGGTGGTCGCCGGACTGATGATGGCTTACTCGGCCCGCGCGGCGGTTGGAGAGTTTCACGAGATCTCTCCGGGCGTCGCGCGGCTGATGTTCCAGTCTCTGATCACCGATCCCGAGCGCCTCCTCGGCTGGCACACGCTGTTCGTACTGGCCCTGGGTTGGGTGGCCGGACGGGGACTGGAGGAGGGCCTCGGGCGGGTCAGCCGGGGCCTGGTGCTCGCGATATTCGCCATCGCCGCCGCTCTCGTCGGTCTGGCGTTCTACAGGTACGGCGCGAGCGGGCTTGCGGGATTGCACTGGACGGTGCACGGGTCGCAGCTCTCGGTTCCCATGGTCCTGGACGCCGTCACGCAGGCGTTCTTCACTCTGGGCGTGTGCATGGGAGCAATGATGATCCTCGGTACCCACCTGTCACCCCGCGCACGCCTCGGGCCCTTGGTGCTGGGGGTGGTGGGGCTCGATACCCTGTTTGTCGTCCTCGCCTGCGTGGCCGTTCTGCCTGTCCTCCTGGATCAGAAGGTCGACACGGAGGGCATATCGTTTGCGATGGAGACGGTTCCCATGGCGCTGTCGGGAAGCCTGGCGGGTCGCTGGTGCCTGACCGCTTTCTATGTCCTGCTTTTCATGCTGGTCGCCACCACCGCACTGGTTCTGATGGAATTCCTGGTCTGCTGGATCGGCGAGAAGACGGGCCGGTCCCGGTCCTCGGCGGCGCATCTTGCCGCGGTCGTGGTCTGGGTCGGCGGCTTGCTGGCCTTGTTGTCATTCAGCGCCTTCTCGTTCAACTTCGAATTCGTCGGCAAGGAAAAGCACTTCGGCCTGTTTGACGTGATGGATATACTATCGGCAAGGATCCTGTTGCCGGTTATTGGATTGCTCATGACGGTCTTCGTGGGGTGGAGAATAGACAGAGACACTTTTGCCGCCGCTACCGGCTGGGGCCACGCGGCGGTCGTCCTGCATGTTCTGAAGCGATACCTGGTGCCCGTCGCCGTCGCCGCTGTGTTCGCCGCCCTGGTCTTCGGCCGGATGCTGTATCGTGTATAGGGTCAACCGCAGCGCGCTGCTGGGGTACAGCGCCCGTCAGATGTACGACCTGGTGGTGGATATCGAGCGCTATCCCGACTTCCTCAATTGGTGCTCCGGCTCACGTGTCGTCGAAAGCTCCGACGGGGAGGTCGTGGCGTCGATCGATATCAGCTTCAAGGGCCTGCATCGCTCGTTCACGACGCGCAATATCATGGACCCGGGCCGCTCGGTTCGTATCGAGCTCGTCAACGGGCCGTTCAGGACCCTGAATGGGATCTGGCGGTTCATCGAGCTCGACGAAGGAAGCTGCAAGATCGAACTGGACCTCGAGTTCGATTTCTCCACGGTCCTCGTGGGGCGCCTGGTGGGCCCGGTCTTCTCACAGATCGCGAACCGTCAGCTCGACGCCTTTCAACGCAGAGCGGTGCAGGTCTATGGATGAGGAGCGCATCGCCGTGGAAGTGGCGTATGCGACGCCGAAACGGCAATGGTTGATCGAGCTCGAGGTTCCGGCCGGCACCAGCGCGGCCGAGGCCATCCGCCTGAGCGGCATCCTCGAGGCGGTGCCGGGCCTGGATACGACTCACATCGGTGTATTCGGTGAGAGTGTCGAGCGCGACCGCCGCCTGGCAGCCGGGGACCGGGTGGAGGTCTATCGTCCCTTGATCGCCGACCCGAAGGAAGCTCGCCGCGAGCTGGCGAGCCGCGGTAAGTCCATGGGACGCCGCTGACGCGTCGTCGGCGCGGCTTCAAAGGCGCTGGTCGAGTTTCGTTGCAGGAAGGGGGGCCGAGCCCGGTCGGACCAACATCGCCCGGGTGCGGGTCATGCCTGCATGTCACGCCTGGAGCCGGAAGAGCCGCGCGAAGCGCAAGCTACTTGTTCCGGTGGAAGATCTTGCTGAAAAAGCCCTGTTTGGAGGCCGCAGTGGGGGAGGTGACCCGCGTTCCTCCGGAGTATTGATCGGCCTGCGCGAGGTCTTTCCCGCTCACGTCACCGGCGATGCGGTCGAGCTTGTCATCTTTGAAGAACAGCGTGACCCTGTGCTTCTTGAAGTTCGTGCCGAGGTTCGGCGAATAAGCGTAGACATAGTCCCAGCGGTCCTTCGCATGGAACGGATCGACCACCAGCGGCGTCCCCATGACGTAGCGCACCTCGCGTTTGGTCATGCCTTCCTTGAGCTGAGCCACCTGCTCCTTGGTGATGTAATTGCCCTGCTGAATCTCCACCCGGAAGAACGCGCAACCCGCCATCGCGGCCGCGGCCGCCGCCAGGATCAACATTCTCGCCGTCTTGATCATTGTTTCGCCCACATGGTCGTGGCGGCATGATACCCAAACCGCTCGGGCTACGGAACCCCGTTTCAGTGGGTGCTCGGCGTTGGGCAGGGGAGCATCGTATCGGCGTGGACCGGAAGGGGTCTTTCGGCGGATCTATGCCGCAGGGATGCGGCATCGAAGCCTACAGGGAAGTATTCACGGCGTGCCGGTGAAAGACCCCTTCCGGTCCATGCCCGGCACCGTCCTGGTGAACCGGGCGACCTGGGAACACAGCACTCCCCAGCCAGTTTTTCGCAACCCGGTCTAGAGATTCCTCAGCACGGCGATCTCGTCGCAGCGGTGAAACTTGTAGCAGGTGACGCAGATTCCCCAGACTTTCTCGGGAAACGTGTCCCTGGAGACCGTCTCGAAGCCCAGTCGATGAAAGAAGCCGGGTACATAGGTGAGGGCCATCAGGCGGCGGTGGCCCCGTTCCCTGGCATCCTCCATCAGTCGCTCGACCAGCCGCCGTCCCACCCCGGTCCCCTTGGCGGCCTCCACCACCACCAGGCTCCGGATCTCCGCCAGATCCGCTGTGAACACTTCCAGCGCCCCGCATCCCGTCACGACGGATTCCGACTCGGCCACCCGGAACATGCCGATGTTGCGCAGGATCTCCGATTTCGGGCGGGGGAGAACGTTGCCCATTCGTGCATAGCCGGCCAGCAGCCTCGCGATGGCATCCACATCCTCGGGACGCGCCGTGCGGATGACCGCGGTGTGTTCCTCGACCTCCATGGAAAGCGTCAGCCCCCGGCCTTGCGTCGGCGCCCGGTGTCCTGCCCCGCGCGGGCAAGCATCTCCCGCGCATGGGCGAGGCTGCGGTCGGTAATCTCGATACCGCCCAGCATCCTGGCGATCTCGCTCACCCGTTCCTCTCCCGTCAGTCGATCCACCTCCACCCGTACCGGCTGCCCTTCCTCCTTGATCACGTGCAGGTGCTGATGCCCCTGGGCCGCCACCTGCGGCAGGTGCGTGATGCACAGTACCTGGCGCGCGTCGCCGAGCACTCGTAGCTGCCGGCCGACGATCTCGGCCACCCGTCCTCCGATCCCGACGTCCACCTCGTCGAACACCAGGGTGGGCACCCGCCCGAGCTGCGCGATGACCACCTGTATGGCCAGGCTGATGCGCGACAGCTCGCCGCCGGAAGCCACTTTGTTCATCGGCCGCGGCGGGATACCCGCGTTGGCCGCGACGTTGAACTCCACACGTTCATAGCCGTAGCGCGTAGGCGCCTCTTCGGTCGTCTCCACGTCGACGCTGAACACGCCGCCCCGCATTCCGAGCTGCTGCATCAGCGCCGTCACCGCCGCGCCGAAGGCGGCCGCCGCTTCGTGGCGCTGCTGTCCGACTTCGGCGGCGAGCGCGTCGTACCGGCGCCTTGTTTGATCGATGCGCGACTCGAGCGCCTCCAGGTTCGTATCGGCGTCCTCCAGGTCTGCGAGGCGGTGCCGCAGCCGCTCGGTCACCGAGACCAGTTCCTCGGGGCCGCAGCGGTGCTTGCGCGACAGATCGACGATGGTGCCGATGCGCTCCTCGACCCAGGCCAGGCGCTGCGGGTCCAGCTCGGTACGATCCAGCAGATGATGGAGCTGGCCGGCGGCCTCCTCGATCTCCACCCGCGCGCTCGTGAGCATGGACAGGACCTCCGAAAGGCGGGGCTCGAACTCGACCAGGGCCTCGATCCTGTGGCCGGCCTGGGCCACGACGTCGGTGACCGAGGCATCGTCGGTATCGTACAGGGCCTCCGCCGCGAACCGCATGCCGTCCAGGAGCTCGCTCGCGTGGGCAAGCCGGTCATGCTCCTGCTCCAGCTCCAGGTGCTCGTTCTCCTTCAGATCGAGGCGCTCCAGCTCATCGAGCTGATAGCGATAAAGGTCCAGTTGAGACTGCCGGTCGCCCGCCTGGCGCGACAGGGATTCGAGGCGCTCGCGCAGAGACTGGTATTCCTCGTAGAGCGCGGCGAGGCGCTCGACCTCGCCGGTCTGCCCGCCGTAATCGTCCAGGACACGGCGCTGAATCTCCCTGCTCAGAAGGGACTGGTGTTCATGCTGCCCGTGAATGTCCACGAGCAGGTCGCCCAGGTCGCGCAGCGTCTGTACGGTCACGGGCCGGTCGTTGATGAAGGCGCGGGTCGGCTTGTCCCGGTAGATAATGCGCCGCAGGACACAGGCCTGGTCGTCCGCGAGCTCGTGCTCGGACAGCCATTTCTCGGCATCGCCCGACGGGGGAATCTCGAAACCCGCGAGCACCTCGGCGCTCTCGGCGCCGTGTCGAATCACGGCGCTGTCCGCGCGGGTTCCGAGCACGAGGTCCAGGGCCTCTATCATGATCGACTTGCCGGCCCCCGTCTCGCCAGTGACGACGGTCAGGCCGCCGTCCAGGTCGAGCTCGATTTTTCGCACTATGGCGAAATCGCGCACGTAGAGCGAGGTCAGGGACATGGTCTAAATGGGGTCTCCCCAGCCCAGCTTGGACCTGAGCGCCGCGTAGTGGTTGTTCTCGAGGGTGCGCACCAGCTTCACGGTGCTGTCCGAGCGCTTCACCCGCACCTTCTCGTCGCCGGAGAAGTGGTAGCCGATCTGGCCGTCGAAGGAGATATGGGCGCGGTCGGCGCAGTCGTCGGCCAGGACGAAATCCAGGACGCTCGAGTCCTTCAGGGCAATGGGCCGCATGCTGAGGGTATGGGGGCATACCGGCACCAGGATCAGCGCCGCGAGCTGCGGATGCATGATGGGTCCGCCGGCCGACAGGGCATAGGCGGTGGAGCCCGTGGGGGTGGCGACGATGATACCGTCGCAGCGGACGCTGGTGACGAACTCGCCGTCGACGTAGATCCGAAGCTCGATGAGCCGCTCGAGCTCTCCCTTGCCGATCACCATGTCGTTCAGGGCCGTATCCCGTTTGGCGAGCTTGTCGCGCTTCCAGACCTCCACCTCGAGAAGCATGCGCTGTTCCGTCTTGTACTCGCCGTCCAGGATACGCCCCACGTCTTCGTACATCTCGTCCAGGGGAATGTCCGTGAGGAAACCGAGCCGGCCCATGTTCACGCCCACCAGCGGCGTGTCGTAGGGCGCCAGGGAGCGGGCCACGTGCAGCATGGTCCCATCGCCGCCGATCACGATGGCGAGGTCCAGGCGCTCGCGGTCGGGCTCGCTCAGTGCCTTGTGGGATTTGCCGACCATGATCTCGTCGGCCGTGGTCTCGCCCACCACCACCTCGACACCGCGGTACTTCAGATACTCCGCGAGCCCCGAGACGGCGTCGTTGACGCTGGGGTCCTTGTACTTGCCGAAAAGTCCGATGGTTTTGAATATGGAAGCCATGGGGTAACCGCCGCCGCCTGGATCAGGGCGGGCACAGGGAAACAGATCGGAATCTCGTCGGGATTCTAACCCGATTTACCGAACCGGGTCGCCGCCGACGCCTGTTTCTACAGTCCGCGAAGGCCGCTTCTCAGCCCCGGCCGCGCCGCGCCGGTGCGGCCGGGGCTGGACGTGACGCCTTTATTTCTTCCGGTGCGAAGCCATATATAATGCAGCAGATGCCGGGCGCCGGATTAATGTGGTTCCAATGCCGCGCTCGGCGGCACTATACTTCCTGTAAGCCTCGCCCTCGAGCAGGGGAGCGCGGCCGGTGCCGGGTTTCCGGCGATCGTCGAGGGGCCGCCCAACAGCGAGACGGGTAACGAGTAAGATATTGAAGTGCCGGTAATCAAACTCAACGAGCGCGCCGAAGAGCTGCTCAAGACCCTGGTGGAGCTGCACGTCGCGGACGGGCAGCCGGTCGGGTCCCGTACTCTCGCCAAGCACATCAACCTGAATCTCAGTCCGGCGACGGTGCGCAACGTCATGTCGGACCTCGAGGACCTGGGGTTGATCCGCGCGCCGCACACCTCCTCCGGCCGGATCCCGACCCAGCAAGGCTACCGTTTCTTCATCGATACGCTGCTGAAGATCAGGCCGCTCGATGTCCGGGCGGTCGAGAAGCTGCAGGAGCAGCTCGGTGCCGAACGGGATCCACAGCTCCTGCTCTCCCGGGTCTCGGAAGTGCTCGCGAATGTCACCAGCTTCGCGGGCGTGGTCCTGATCGCCAATCAGCACAATGCCTGCCTCAAGCAGGTCGAGTTCCTGCAGCTCGCCCAGAACCGCGTCCTGGCGATCCTCGTGACCGAGGACGGCCGGGTGCAAAACCGCGTGATCCCGGTCGACCGCGAATACTCGGCCTCGGAGCTCGTCGAGGCGGCCAACTACTTCAACCACACCTACCGGGGCTTCGCCCTGGGCGACGTGCGGCGCAAGCTCCTGCAGGAGGTCCAGGCGGATACTACCGAGATCCAGCGGATCACCCGAACCGCCTATTCCATGGCCAGCAAGCTGCTCGACAGCGAGAGCGCCGAGGAGGAGGAGATGCTCCTGAGCGGCGAGGAAAAGCTGCTGAGCGTGCCCGACCTGTGCGAGATCGATACCTTGCAGCAGCTCTTCGACGCCTTCAAGACCAAGAACGACCTTCTCGATCTGCTGGACCGCAGCATGCGCGTGAACGGCATCAACATCTTCATCGGCGAGGAATCGGGCTACGAGGCGCTCAACAACTGCAGCGTCGTCACCGCGCCCTACGAGGCCGACGGCAAGGTGGTGGGGACGCTCGGAGTGATCGGGCCCACCCGCATGCACTACGGCGCCGTGATCCCGGTGGTGGACGTCACCGCCAAGCTGTTGAGCGGCGCACTGTCCCACGACACCGGCCCGTCCTCCTGAGCCGGCCCGGGTCGTGACGACGCCCGGCCGCCGCGCGCGCCGGGACGCTCCACCCGGCTCCACGAGACGCGTGCCTGCATCGACAGGGCCGGCACTTCCATAGTCTGCATCGGGGCAAACAGCACCTGCTCCCCGCCGGCGGGACCACTCGGGGTACGCCGTCTCTCGGGGTCGCTCCGGAGGAAAAGGAGCGCGACACCCTCTCCCGCACAGGCGATGCCCTCGGCGCGGCCGAAAAAGTGCCGGGCCGCGCTTGAAGTGTCACGGACCGATCCCCATGTCCCAAGCTGGCAGACAAAACCGCAGCAAATTCGGGGAATTTATGTCAGAAGAGCGAAATTCAGCAGGATCGGGTGTGGCGAGAGACCACGCTGCCCGCTCGGACCAGGTGGGGAACGAAGACGCGGCCGGCCTGCGTCAGGAGGACAATGATGCAGCCGCAGACGTCGGGATGTCCGGCCGGCAGCCCGCGCCGGGTGAAGACGCGGCCGAGGCCCGCGATGGCGGCGCCGACGACACCTCTCTCGCGGCGCAGCTCGAGCAGGCACGCGCCGAGCTGGCGGAGCAGAAGGACCGTTACCTGAGGACGGCCGCGGAGGCCGAGAACATCCGCCGTCGGGCGGAGAACGATGTCGCCAATGCCCGCAAGTTCGCCGTGGAGAGCTTCGCGTCGGAGATATTGGCGGTGCGGGACAGCCTTGAGATCGCGCGCTCGCTGGAGATCAGCGACGGTGATACGGGCGCCGTGGCCAAGATGAAGGAAGGGCTGGACCTGACTCTCAGGCAGCTCGACAGCGCGCTGGCCAAGTTCTCCATCGCCGTCGTCGACCCCCGCAAGGGCGACAAGCTGGACCCGGAGCGCCACCAGGCGATGACCACCCAGGAGTCGGACAAGGTTCCCCCCAATCATATCCTTGCGGTCATGCAGAAGGGCTACACCATCCATGACCGCCTGTTGCGGCCCGCCATGGTGGTGGTGGCCAGGAAGCCCGAGGGCGCCGCGCAGACCGAAGGCGACAACGGCTTGAATACTTGAATATCCGGGGCGGCGCACCCATTAATTTGATCAATCAATGAATTCTTAATTTGCGAGCAATCGGGGTTACACCATGGGAAAGATAATCGGTATTGACTTGGGTACGACCAACTCGTGCGTGGCGGTGATGGACCGCGACAAGGCGAGGGTGATCGAGAACAGCGAGGGCGATCGAACCACGCCGTCGGTGGTTGCATTCACCGACGACGGAGAAGTATTGGTCGGGCAGTCCGCGAAGCGGCAGGCGGTGACCAATCCGCACAACACCCTGTTCGCGGTCAAGCGGCTGATCGGGCGGCAGTTTGCCGAGGACGTCGTGCAGCGCGACCTCAAGCTCATGCCCTACAAGATCGTCAAGGCCCAGAACGGCGACGCGTGGGTCAACGTGAACGGCAAGGACATGGCGCCGCCCGAGATCTCCGCGCGCGTCCTCCAGAAGATGAAGAAGACGGCGGAGGACTATCTCGGCGAGACGGTGACCGAGGCGGTCATTACCGTGCCGGCGTATTTCAATGACTCCCAGCGCCAGGCCACCAAGGATGCCGGCAAGATCGCCGGCCTCGAGGTCAAGCGCATCATCAACGAGCCGACCGCCGCGGCCCTGGCCTACGGCCTCGACAAGAAGAAGGGCGACCACAAGGTCGCTGTCTACGACCTCGGCGGCGGTACCTTCGACATCTCCATCATCGAGATTGCGGAGGTGGAAGGCGAGCACCAGTTCGAGGTGCTGTCCACCAACGGCGACACTTTCCTCGGTGGCGAAGATTTCGACCGCCGCGTGATCGATTACCTTGCCGACGAGTTCAAGAAGGATCAGGGCATGGACCTGCGCGGCGATCCTCTGGCGATGCAGCGGCTCAAGGAGGCCGCCGAGAAGGCCAAGATCGAGCTGTCCTCGAGCAACCAGACGGAGATCAACCTGCCCTACATCACGGCCGACAAGGCGGGGCCCAAGCATCTCGCGATGAAGCTGTCGCGGGCCAAGCTGGAGGCCCTCACCGAGGACCTGGTGAAGCGCACCATCGAGCCCTGCAAGACGGCCCTCAAGGACGCCGGCGTGTCGGCGAGCGATGTCGACGACGTCATTCTGGTGGGCGGCCAGACCCGCATGCCGAAGGTGCAGGAGGCGGTGAAGGACTTTTTCGGCAAAGAGCCGCGCAAGGACGTCAACCCGGACGAGGCCGTCGCGGTAGGTGCCGCCATCCAGGGCGGCGTGCTGGGTGGCAGCGTGAAGGATGTGCTGCTCCTGGACGTGACCCCGCTGAGCCTCGGGATCGAAACCCTGGGCGGCGTGATGACCAAGCTGATCGAGAAGAACACCACGATCCCGACCAAGGCGTCGCAGGTGTTCTCCACGGCCGACGACAACCAGACTGCCGTGACGGTGCACGTCCTGCAGGGTGAGCGCGAGATGGCGAGGGACAACAAGTCACTCGGCCGGTTCGACCTGGCCGACATCCCGCCGGCGCCTCGCGGTGTGCCGCAGGTCGAGGTCACTTTCGACATCGATTCCAACGGCATCATGCATGTGTCCGCCAAGGACAAGGCGACCGGCAAGGAGAACAAGATCGTCATCAAGTCGAGCTCAGGTCTCAGCGACGAGGAGATCAAGCAGATGGTCGAGGACGCCGAGCGGCACGCCGAGGAGGACAAGAAGGCGCGCGAGCTGGTGGAGGCCCGCAACCAGGGCGAATCCATGGCCCACAGCGTGCGCAAATCCATCAAGGACCTCGGCGAGAAGCTGGACTCCGGCGAGAAGGAGAAGATCGAGGCGGCTCTCAGCGAGCTGGAAGAGGTGATGAAGGGCGAGGACGCCGCCGCCATCAAGGAGAAGACGGAGGCTCTCGGGGCCGCCAGCCATAAGCTGGCCGAGCAGATGTACCAGCAGGCGTCAGCGTCCGGCGCGGGCGACGCCGCGGGGGAATCCCACGGCGGTCAGGGTGCCCAGGGTAGCCAGGGCGGCGGCGAAAGCCGGACTGACGAGGACGTGGTGGATGCGGAGTTCGAAGAGGTCAAAGACGACGACAAGAACTGAAGTTTGGTCTAAGGTGTAACACGTGCGCGCACAGGCGGATTTGCCTGTGCGCGCACGTATGTGATTGCGGCGAGTCGACTGGGCCTGTCGGGTGAGCGAGTCGAATGAGCCCCGGTCGAGTGGCCCGATAATAAGTCATGTCGAAGAAAGACTATTACGAAACGCTTGGTGTAAACCGGGACGCGTCGCAGGCCGAGATCAAGAAGGCATTCCGGCGGCTGGCGATGAAATATCATCCGGATCGCAATCCGGACGACGCCGATTCGGTGCACCGGTTCCGGGAGGCCAAGGAGGCCTACGATGTCCTTTGTGATGCCCAAAAGCGTGCGGCCTACGACCAGTTCGGTCACGCGGGAGTGGATCCTTCGGCGGGCGGCGGTTTTCATGCCGGGCCGGGCGGCTTCGGGGACATCTTCGGGGATATCTTCGGCGACATCTTCGGCGCTGCGGGTGGGCGGCGCGGCGGGCGACGACGGGGCGCAGACCTCAAGTTCAACCTCGAGTTGAGCCTGGAGGACGCCGTACGCGGCACCGACGCCAGCATCCGGGTACCCACCACGGTAACCTGCGGCACCTGCGACGGGACGGGTGCGGCTGCAGGCTCCTCACGCAAGAGCTGCGGTACCTGCGGGGGCTCGGGGCAGGTTCGCATGCAGCAGGGATTCTTCTCGATCCAGCAGACCTGCCCGAACTGCCGGGGGGCCGGCTCGGTGATCGAGAAGCCCTGCGGCGACTGCGGCGGCGCGGGGCTCGTGAAAGAGAACAAGACTCTGTCGGTGAAGGTGCCGGCGGGGGTGGATGACGGCGACCAGATCAGGCTCGCGGGGGAGGGCGAGTCGGCAGGCCGCGGCGGCGTTCCGGGCGACCTGTTCGTGGAGATTCATCTCAAGCCTCACAAGATCTTCAAGCGAAACGGCAACGACCTGCTGTGCGAGATGCCGGTGAGCTTCGCGACCGCGGCGCTCGGCGGCGAGATCGAGATCCCCACCCTGGACGGCAAGGTACGCTTCAAGGTACCGGCCGAGACCCAGAGCGAGCGCACATTCCGGCTGCGCGGCAAGGGCGTGAGGAACGTCCGCAACGGCCAGCTCGGGGACTTGTTCTGCAAGGTCAGCGTCGAGACGCCCGTGAATCTCACCAGGCAACAGAAGGAGTTGTTGCACCAGTTCGATGAGTCCCTGCAGAGCAGCGGCAAGCACCACCACCCACGCGAGATCTCCTGGACCGACAAGATCAAGGCCTTTTTCGACGACCTCGTGGCCTAGCTCAGGGTGCACCTGGCGCGACTATTCACCGCCGCGCAGCGAGTGAACAAGGCAGGTTAAGGAAGCCCTGACTAATCGCTTACGCTGTCATTGCGAGCGCAGCGAAGCAATCCAGGGTGCCTGCCATTGCACGCTTTCTGGATTGCTTCGTCGCGTCGCTCCTCGCAATGACAGCATTAATCAGAGCTTCCTTGACCCCAATGTTGCAGAACAAGGCTCCTGCCCGCATACAAGACGCTTCATGCCACCGTTGGTGACGGGAACGAGCTTCCCATGGGCTGTCTTCCATGCCCTGGAATATCAGCATTCTCGGCGCCTGAACCTCCCGCTTTTTGCGAGATTGGGGTTAATTCACTATCTCGAATATGAACGCTTTGCGCGCGTTTGCTTTCTTGAGCTTGTCATGCAGGACCGCGATAAACTTGTATTTCCCGGGAGGCAGTTGCCCGAGCGTGACGCTGTTCTGGGCGTAGAGATCCATGACCGGTGAATGAGCCTTGAAGCGGAACTTCAGCTTCTCCGGAAGGTTCAGGATAGATTGACCATCGAGTGTCTGGATGATTATGTCCTGGGTAAACCAGATCTGATAATCCCCCTGTGCGCGGTTGGTGAAGACGTTGATCGGCTCGTAGTAGAAATAGATCTCTGATCCGGCCTTCACCTTGTTGTCCGGGTAGGGCACGTATTCCCCAAACCCGCCTATGTTCCTGCAAAGGGTGAAGTTCTTGAAACCGAGGGTCCCCTCGTTTTGAATGTTGATAATCCGTTCCTTGAGACCTTCGACAGTCTCCTGGTCCTGAGCGAGAGCCTGCGAGTTGGTGGAAAGAAGATACAGCACTCCCAAGACAGCACCGAAAAAACGTGGAAGATTCCGGGTGGCATTCATTCTTGTCTGTCCTTTGGATATGGCACCTGTCCGAGGTTACACTGGCGGGTGCGTCGCGTCACCCGCAGACGGCTCGACACCCGGACCAGCTCCATCCTCCTGTGTGCTCGCCGATGACGTGCACCGACTACAGACGCCGCATCGGCGGGTCCACTCGAAGCTCGTGATCTTGTCACAGTCCCGTGGGACTCAGACGCAGTGGGGCTTGTCCGTAACGTGAACGGTACCGGTGAACGCGGCAACCAGCCGGTTCCCGCAATGGATGTCTACGCGGTACGTGCCGACGCGTTTTGACCGGGATATCTCCACCGCCTCGGCAATGAGCTCGGCGCCGGACCTGACGGGTGCGCAGAAGGCGATGTCGGCGTGGACCGCAGCCGCAAGCAGCCCCGGCGCGTTGGATGCCAGCCCGAAAGCCGTGTCGGCCAGGGAGAACAGGACCCCGCCGTGGCAGGTGCCGTTGAAGTTCATGTGCTGGTCCATGACCTTCATGCCGATCACCACCCGTTGCGGGCCGGCCTGCAGGAGCTGGATGCCCAGGGTGGCGAGGTAGTTGTCGCGGGACGCCAGCGATTCGAGCCGCGACGCGACCTCGTCCGTCATGTGCGGGTCATCCATCGTGCCCCACCAGCTCTTCGGCGGCGGATTCGGGGTCCAGCTCTCCGGACTGTACCCGCCGGCACAGCTCCTCGATGGAAGGGTCCTTCATCAGCTTGCGCTCCAGGTGCCGCCCGGCGCTGCGGGCGATCAGCTTGCGGATGCGCTCCAGCGCTCCGCGCTTCGAGGGGCTGTAATCCTGGGCGAGCAGCACCGCCAGCAGTTCATCCACGCCTTGCCCCGTGGTGGCCACCGTCGCCAGGACCTTGACGTCCGCCCGTTGCCGGCGCAGCGTCACGGCCGAACGGAGCTGCTCGATGGTGGCGTCGGCATGGGGGTGGTCCGCCTTGTTGACGACGATCACGTCGGCGATCTCCAGGATGCCCGCCTTGATGGCCTGCACGTCGTCTCCCAGTCCCGGGGCGCACACCACCACCGTGGCCTGGGCGAGGTCGGCGATCTCCACCTCCGATTGCCCGGCGCCCACGGTCTCGACGATGACCCAGTCATAACCCGCGGCATCGAACACGTCCATGAGCCGCGCGGTCCCGAGCGACAGGCCCCCGAAGCTGCCCCGGGACGCCACGGACCGCACGAACACCCCGTCGTCGGTCTGGTGATCGGTCATGCGCACCCGGTCTCCGAGGATGGACCCGCCCGAGAACGGGCTGCTGGGATCCACCGCGACCACAGCGACGGTCTCGCCCCGGCGTCGCAGGGCGCCGATGAGCTTGTTGATCAAGGTCGACTTGCCGGCGCCCGGCGCACCGGTGATTCCGACGGTGCGGGCGCGGCCCAGCGCCGGCTGGATGGCGTGCAGCACATGCGCGGCGCCGATGCCGGACTCCACCGCCGTCAGGGCACGGGCGAGGGTGGCGCGGTCGTTGCGCAGTCGATCCAGCAGCCCGTCCTCGCCGGGCCGGGGTGAAGGGGTGCTGTTCATACGGTGATCAAGGGCCGGCCGTCACCGAGCTCGGCCCGCAGGCGAGCGACGATCTCGCCATGGGTGGCGCCGGCCAACGCGGCGTCCACGACCTTCGCGTAGAGATTCTCCCGCTCGTCGCCGGCGGTCCGGCCAAGGTCGTCCAGGGCCCGGGCGACGGCGCCGTTGTTGCGGTTCTTCCTGTAATCGCGCAGGGACCGCAGGTACTCGTCGACCAGCGCGGGATCGGGACGCTCGAGGGGCCGGTGGATCTCGTCTCCACCGTCGTGACGGTAGGCGTTGACCCCCACCACCGTCTGCTCGCCGCTCTCGACCTTGCGTTGGAACGCCATGGCGGACTCACCGATCATGCGTTGGACCAGTCCGCGCTCGACGGCCTTGAACATCCCGCCGGCCTCGTCGACCTGTTTGATCACGGCTTCGATGCGCTGCTCCATCTCGTTGGTCAGGGCCTCGACGTAGTAGGAGCCGCCGAGGGGATCGATGACGTCGGTGAGGTGGGCTTCTTCCTTGAGCATGTTCTGGGTGTTGACGGCGATGCGCGCGGCGGCCTCGGTCGGGACGCTCAACACCTCGTCGAAGGCGTCGGTATGCAGCGACTGCAGGCCGCCGAAGACCCCCGCCATGGCCTGCACGGCCACCCGCGCGATATTGTTGAGCGGTTGCTGGCGGGTGAGATCGGCGCCCGAGGTCTGGGCGTGGAACTTGAAGCGCCAGGTCCTGGGATTTTCGACGCCGAAACGCTCACGTACGATGCGCTGCCAGATCCGCCGTCCGGCCCGCATCTTGGCGATCTCCTCGAAGAAGCTGATGGAGATGTCGAAAAAGAAGGTGAATCGCTCCAGGAACTTCTCCGGTTCGAGGCCCCGGGCGATGCAGTCCTCGGCGTACTGGATCGCGGTGGACAGGGTGAAGCCCATGGCTTCGGCGGGGGTGGCGCCGGCCTGCTGCATGTGCTGGCCGACGACGGACAAGGGATTCCAGTTCGGCACTTTCTCCTGGGTGAAGGCAATGTGGTCCACCAGGACCCGGCGCGCTCCCGGGAGCGCCAGGCGGAAGAACATGTGATTGGCCACGAAGTGTGAGATGTAGTCGCTCTGGTTGGAGGTGCCCGTGACCCGCGTCCAGGGGATGCCGCGGCGCCTGGCCACCGCCAGAAGGAATGCGAGCAGGGTGAAGGGCGACGGATCGTTCTGGGCCGTGGACAGCGCTCCGATGTCGATATTCTCGAAGCACTGGTCCATGTCGTCGACGGTGTTCAGCATCACGCCACAGGTGCCGAGCAGCTCCGGGTCCACCTCGTCGGCGTCGAAGCCTCGGTAGACCGAGTTGCAGGGAATCAGGCTCACGGCGTTGGTGCCCGCCTCGATCAAGGTGCGCAGGCGCCGGTTGTAGTCCCGGGGATGGGCGAAGCCGATGAGCTGGCGCTGGCTCCAGGTGCGACCGCGGTGCATGGTGGGATAGATGCCCCGGGTCATGGGCGGCTGGCCGGGATAGCCGAGATCCTCGGCGTAGCGCCCATCCGACCAGTCCTCGGCTGTGTACAGGGGTTTGATCTCTATCCCCGAGCGGTTGCGGACGATGCGGTCGGCGGGAAGTTGCTCACGGTACTCGCGTTCCCACCTCTCTCGCGCGGTCTCGTGGGCCTTCAGGTTCGGTTCGACAGGCTTCGCCTGGGTCACGGCAGCTCTCCGGTATGATCGGGTGCGTCATTTCGGGCCTTCAGGGTGAGAGCGGTCACGGTCTCGGCGATCTCCCCCAGCGAGCTTCCCGGGTGGAAGACCCTGGCGACGCCGGCGGCAATCAGCTCTCGCTCGTCGCCGTCCGGCACGATGCCTCCGACGATCACCTTGATGTGGGCGAGCCCGGCCTCTTTCAGGGCTCGCATGAGCTTCGGCACCAGCAGATGGTCCGTTGCCAGGCAGCTCACGCCCAGCACGTCGATGTCCTCGTCCATCGCGAGGCGCACGACGGCGGGTATTTCCTGCCAGGGCGGCGTGTAGACCACGTCCATGCCCGCGTCGCGCAGGTGGGCGGCGATCAGACGACTGCCCCGGTCATGGCCGTCCAAGCCGATCTTGGTGATCATGACCCGGGGCGGGCGCTCAGCGAGTGTGGTACTCGACACGGCGCTCACAGCCCGCACTCCACGCACTCCATCAGTCGCCGCGCGATGACGCGCGGCGACTCGCCGCCCTTGCGGTACCAGACCTGGGTCCAGTTGCAGGCGCCGATCAGGAACAACCTGAGGTATCGCTTTTTCTCGTTGCTCATGTCGAGCCCGTCGATCAGGTTCTTGAACAGTGTCTCGTAGTCGCTGCGCAGTGCGATGAGCTCATTCTCCACCCCGGGTGCGTCCTTGGGCAGCACCCGGATCACCACCTGCACGTAGTCGCTGCCGTCCAGAAGGGCATCCAGGTGTGCTTCCAACGCGGCCCGCAACCGTTCCCCGGGCTCGTCGATTCCCCGGATCTCCCGCTGAACCTGCTGGGAAATCCGGCGCACGCCTTCCGCGTAAACCGCCAGCAACAGCTCGTCCTTGGACGAGAAATGGTAGTACATGGAGCCGGCGAGCATGCCAACCCGACCGGCCACCTCGCGCATGGAGGCGGCGTGATAACCGAATTCCCGGAAAGCCGCGGCGGCGGCGTCCACCAGGGCCTGCCGGCGGTTGTCGGCGCGAAGATTCTGCGGTGTGGTCGCCATAGCTACCAAACGGTTGTTTGGTTGACTATAGCAGGGCGTGGTGGAGGCTGTAAACGGACGTGGGTTCGAGCGCTTGTGCCGAGTGTTCCGGCTGCCAAGGCGGGTCATTGGTCAGCGGACAGCGCTGAGGCTTCCGCTGGGCGACGAGGCCGGGGTCCGGGCCGGCTCGGCTCGGACTCCATGATCCCGGGCCGGCACGCCCGGACGAGGGCTCGGATCTCACGCGCTGATGCCGGCCACGGACGGGCCCGGGACCCGGCGCATCCCGGGGATGCAATCGGTGCCCTTAACCCTGTCTGCTCTCGAAGAGCTGTCCGGAGGATGCCGAGGAACCTCGTGCCGGGAAGTGCTCCCCGGCCAACACGTAGTCGGGGTCGAGCGAGCGTATCGGCACGCCCAGGTCGGCCGGGATGCGCCCTGCGACCTGCAACATCAGGTAACGCGCGCAGCATACGCGGAGAAAGGACGCGAAATTACTCACCTCGCCCCGCGCCTCGAGAAGCTCGTCATGGAGGGTGGTGATGAGCTGATTGACGTTCATGCCATCGCGCTCGCCAATCTCTTCGAGCACCCGCCAGTACAGGGTTTCCAGGCGAACGCTGGTGGCGGCGCCGTGCAATCGCAGGGAGCGCGACTGGGGCGACCACAATTCGGGATCCGCGTTTATGAATACTTTGCACATAACGCCTCCTGCTTCCGGAGAGTAGGGGATCGACCGCGCGGACGGCCGGCGTCGCATGAATGCATGGGTACGCGCGGCACCCGGCGGTCGTCCGGACCCGGCACGGCGTGAGGTTGCGGGTTCGGGCCCCGCCGGGACCGGATTCGCGGTGGGACTTGGGGCCGGCGCCGGCGGAAGCACGGGCAACGGCGCAGCCATACACCTCGCCCGGGAGTGCAGGCGCTCAGGGATCGCCTGCCCGGGGCGTCATTGTACCACGGTGGCCCTTCGCGACCGTTCGCCGGCGCTCTGCTCCAGCAGTCCCATGAACTGCATCAACCAGGCCGGATGCGCGGGCCACGCCGGTGCGCTGACGAGGTTCCCGTCGGTGGTCGCGGCGTCGATCTCGATTTCGGCGTATGTGCCGCCGGCCAGCTCGACCTCGGCCCGGCAGGCGGGATACGCCGAGCAGCGCCGCCCTTCGAGCACCTTCGCCGCCGACAGGATCTGCGCGCCGTGGCAAATGGCGGCAACCGGCTTGCCCTCGGTGAAGAAATGCCGCACCACTTCGAGGACCCGTGGATTGAGCCGCAGGTACTCCGGCGCGCGGCCTCCCGGAATGACGAGCGCGTCGTAGTCCTCGGGCGCCGTCTCGGCGAAGGTGGCATTGAGCGAGAAGTTGTGTCCCCGCTTCTCGGAGTAGGTCTGCTGTCCCTCGAAGTCGTGAATGGCGGTCGCGATCTGGTCGCCGGCCTTCTTGTCGGGACAGACGGCGTGCACCGTGTGGCCGACCGCAAGCAGCGCCTGGAATGGAACCATGATTTCGTAGTCTTCGCCGAAGTCCCCGACGATCATGAGTATGCGTTTTGACTTCATTGGATGCCTCCCGTGAGTGCGGAAACGATTGAGTTGCCTATGGAATTGTCCGCCACACCGGGCCGGTGCGGGTGGTAGCGGGCTACTACAGGGAAAGACACGGCGGAATGCGGCGAGTTCGCGGCAGGCAATTCGTCCCGGGCGTTTCTTGGCGGGGGATACCTGCAGAAGCGGAGCCGGGTCGGGCGGTGCCGGCGGGACCGCGGCTTCAGACCAGTGCGCCTCCGCAGCTCGATCCGGCACCGGCGGTGCAGCCGAAGCAATGCCGATCCACGCGAATGGACTGGTTTTCGAGCATGTCCGGATCGATGTCCCACAGCCGCCGCTCGCCTTGCGTGCCCATGGGGAGCTCGAGCATCTGGTTGAAGTCGCAGTCGTAGACGCGGCCCTGCCAGTCCACCGAAATCAGGGCGCGGCACATCAGGCTCTTGACGGTGGTGGGGTTGAAGTTGTCGGTCAGGAGGTGCTGATACTCCTCGGACTTGCCCTGGCGCTCCAGCAAGTGCGCGAAGCGATTGATCGGCAGGTTGGCCAGGGTGAAGAGCCGATTGAAGCGAACCCCGAAATCCTCCCCGAGCCGATCCTTGTAGTCCTTCTCGAGCTTCCCCTGGGACGGCGGCAGGCTCGGCCCGCCCGGGTTGTAGACGAGATCGAGGGACAGGTCCGGATCAAGGCCGTAGCCCAGCGCGTTGAGGCGTTTGAGCGCCTCGATGCTCTTGCCGAAGACGCCCTTGCCGCGCTGGGCATCGACATTGGCGCGGGTATAGCAGGGCAGGGAGCAGACCAGCCGTATCCGGTTGTCCGCGTACCACTGGCCAAGGTCCTCCTGGCCCGGCTCGAGGAGCACGGTGAGGTTGCAGCGCGCCGTCACGCGAACGCGCCGGCGCCGGATCTCGCCGGCGAAGCGCCGGAAATTCGGATTCAGCTCGGGCGCGCCGCCGGTGATATCGACATGCTCGACGTGCGCCCCGCTCAACCATTCCAATATGCGTGCCATCGTCTCCCAGCTCATGATCTCCGTTCGCTTCGGTCCGGCGTCCACGTGACAGTGGTTGCAGGACTGGTTGCAGAGCTTGCCGACGTTGACCTGCAGATCCGTGAGCGATGCGCGCCTCAGGGGCCCCAGTCCATGCCGGCGCAGCGTTTCACCGAAGGTGGGCCCGCTCGTTGGGATCTGCTTCATGGCTGGATTGTTCATGACTTCGCGCCGCTCGCCGGTATCATTGCCAGGTCCGTTTCGTCGGACTGCCCGGAAGAGGCGAAGTTCGCCGCCGCGCGCTCACCCGTCATCCGCGGTTCTGCGGCAAAGGCCAATCGCGACAGTGTAGCTGTGCAGGTGACTGCGCTCGCCCAGGGGCGCGATCTCTCCGTTGCCATAGAACCCGATGAAAGGCATGCCGGGGCATTTCGTGCGCAGGATCTGTATGTCGCGATCGGCGCCGCCGTAGAAACCGGGACCGCGTCCGAGGCACGAGAATACCAGACCGAAGTCCGGTCCGGCCCGCCGGGCCGCAAGCGACGTATCGAGAACCCGTTCGATCTCCCGCTCCGCGGCCGTGCGATCGCGCAGGGCCCAGAACAGACGCTGACCCGCGCGCAACTCGTCCGCCAGGGTTACCGTGAGATCCTCGGCATTGGCAGAGACGATATGATCGAGACGAAAGCGTCCTTCATCTATGGCGGAATCGGGATCGCCGAAAGTAATGCCGCACATGAGCATGTGCAGCGGGATGCGGTCCATCTTCCTGATTGAAGGCGGAAGCGAATTGATCAACACTTTCAGGGCCGGATACCTGCCGAGCTTCACGAGCTTGAATCTTTCCGTTCCGGTGACTTCCAGCGGCGCCGTCAACGCCCGGACCCCCTGGGCCACGCCGATGTCGATGCTCACCCCGTCGAGGCTGCACGCCGCGACGCCGCCTCGCTCCAGCCTGCCGTGGCTCCACACCTGAAACGGTCCCCGGCCGGAGCTGTCGCTGGCAACGGCCCCCAGTCGGGGGATGGGCTGGCTCAGCCATTGTGTCGAGATACCCTGAGGGGTCCCCAGTGAGATCAGGACCCTGTCCGGATCGGGACCGCCGGCCAGCCCTATGGCAGCGCCATTGCCTATGACGAGCGCCGCGGCGCCGCTGCTGTCGACGGTCCAGTCCTCGTCGGTGAACACGCCCATGGCGCTGCATCCGAAGATCTGGGTGCAGCGCGATACCCGGGCGGCCATCCGCAGAGCCGGCTGGATACCGGGGAGATGGTCGTCCGTCAGGAACAGGAACAGGCCCATTACCTGGTCGAGCCGCGCGGATGCCATGGCGGCGGACACCGCGTTCTCGACGTGGCGCGTGGGGTGGGGGCGGCCGAGGCTGATGCCGGAGCCCGCCGCTCGTCCGCTCACAGGTTCTTCTCCTTGTAGTCGCAAAGGTCCCTGATGACACACTCGCCGCATTTCGGCGAGCGAGCGGTGCAGACATATCGTCCGTGGAGGATCAACCAGTGATGGGCGTCGCGCTTGAATTCGTCGGGCACCACCTCGAGCAGCCTCTTTTCAACGGCCAGCGGGGTGGGGCCCGGCGCCAGCCCGGTGCGGTTCGCGACCCGGAAAATGTGGGTATCGACGGCAATGGTGGGCTCGCCGAAAGCGGTATTGAGGACGACGTTCGCGGTCTTGCGTCCCACGCCGGGCAGGGCTTCCAGCTCCTCGCGCGTGGCCGGCACTTTGCCGCCGTGCCTCGCCAGGAGGTACTCGCAGGTCTTGACGATGTTCTTCGCCTTGCTGTTGAACAGGCCGATGGATTGTATGAAGGGCTTCAGGCCCTTCTCACCGAGATCGACGATGGCCTGCGGCGTCGCGGCGACACGGAACAGTTTCCCGGTGGCCTTGTTGACACTGGCGTCCGTCGCCTGGGCGGACAGCATCACGGCGACGAGGAGCTGGAAAGGCGTCTTGTATCGCAGCTCGGTGGTGGGCCGGGGGTTCTCGCGCCGCAGTCGCTCGAAGACTTCCCGCCGCTTGGCATTGTTCATGTGGGCGGCCGGTTCTGTGCCCGGCGTGCCCGGACCCGGGAGACGGCCTCGTGGATCTCCCGGCGTATGCGATCCCGTCGCCCGACGGAGCGGGCTTCGCGGTGCATCCTGTCGAGACGCCGCTCCCGTTCGTGCCGGGCCAGCCGCTCGTCCTTCGCCCGGGTCCGCTGCCGGGCGCGCCGCGCCTGATCGAGCGGGTAATCGGACCAGGGGCTGCCGTCCGGCGCCGCGGACGCAGGTGCAGGCAGCAGGTCGATGCAGTCGACCGGGCAGGAGGGCGGACAGAGCTCGCAGCCGGTGCACTCGGCTTCGATCACCGTGTGCATCTGTTTCGCGGCTCCCACTATGGCATCGACGGGACAGGCCTGAATGCACAAGGTGCATCCGATGCAGCGGACCTCGTCGATCCGGGCCAGGGTCCTCGGACGGTGCCCGCCCCGGAGCGGATCGAGCGGCCTGGGTTCGCGTCCAAGCAGCGCGGCGAGCCCGCTTATGGTGGCGTCGCCGCCCGGTGGGCACTGGTTGATGTCCGCCCGGTCTTCGGCCAGGGCGCGGGCGTAGTCCAGGCAGCGGGGAAAGCCGCAGCGGGCGCATTGCGTCTGCGGCAGCCATTCGTCAATCGCCTCGGCGAGCTTCGAATTGTGGTCCGGTTGGCGCAAGGCGTCGAGGGCTCGGCTACTTCACCTTCATGCCGGGCTGCGCTCCCTCGTCCGGGGAGAGCAGGAAGACGTCGTGGCCGCCGGGACCCGCCGCCAGCACCATGCCTTCGGATACACCGAAACGCATCTTGCGGGGCTCGAGATTCGCCACCACGACGGTAAGCCGGCCTTCCAGCGTCTCCGGCCGGTAGGCGCTGCGGATGCCTGCGAACACGTTGCGCGTCTCATCGCCCAGGTCCAGGGTGAGGCGCAGCAGCTTGTCCGCGCCTTCCACGTACTCGGCACGGGTGATGCGCGCCACGCGCAGGTCGACCCTCGCGAACTGCTCGATGTCGATGGTGCTCGTTTCCTGGTTCTCGTTGTCGGTGCTCATGGTTTCCTGCTGTCTGGAGGATTCGATCATGGCGTCGATGGCTCTGGTGTCCACCCTTGCCAGCAGATGGTCGTACGCGCCGACGCGATGGGACAGGAGGGGCGCGTCCAGGGCATGCCAGTCGCCGGCTTGCACGACCGGACAGTTGAGAAAGGATTCCGCGCCCTCCGCCGTGCGGGGCAATACCGGGGCGAGGAGGGTGATCAGGACCCGGAACAGGTTCAGGCCCTGGCTGCACACGGCCTGCAGCTCGTCTTCCCGGCCGGGGTGCCTGGCAATCTCCCAGGGGGCTTTGTCGGCGATGTACTGGTTGGCCTTGTCCGCCAGCGCCATGACCTCCCGCATGGCGCGGCTGAACTCGCGGTTTTCATAAGCCTCCCCGATGCTTTCCCGCGCGTCGATGAATTCCCGGTAGAGCGCCTGGTCCGGGAGGCCGGAGGCCAGCATCCCGTCGAAACGCTTGGTGATGAACCCGGCGCAGCGACTCGCGACGTTGACCAGCTTGCCCACCAGGTCGGAATTCACCCGCTTGACGAAGTCCTCGAAGCTGAGGTCCAGGTCCTCGACCCGGTCGTTGAGCTTGGCGGCGAAGTAGTAGCGCAGATACTCGGGATCCAGGTGGTCCAGGTAGGTGCGCGCCATGATGAAGGTGCCGCGGGACTTGGACATCTTGTGACCGTTGACGGTCAGGAAACCGTGGGCGAAGACGCCGCTCGGGGCACGGAACCCGGCGCCGGTGAGCATCGCGGGCCAGAACAGGGCGTGGAAGTACAGGATGTCCTTGCCGATGAAGTGGTACATCTCCGCGCGCGACCCGGCGGCGAGGAACTCGTCGAAATCGAGACCGGGGCTCCGGTCGCACAGGTTCTTGAAGCTCGCGAGGTAGCCGATGGGGGCGTCCAGCCACACGTAAAAGTACTTGTCTTTCTCGCCCGGAATACGGAAGCCGAAGTAGGGTGCGTCCCGGGAGATGTCCCAGTCCTGCAGGCCGGCATCGAACCATTCCTTGAGCTTGTTGCGCGCCTCCTCCTGGATGCGCCTGCCCTGCATCCATTCCTTGAGCATGTCCTCGAAGTCGCCGAGCTTGAAGAAAAAGTGCTCGGACTCCTTCTGCACCGGCGGCACACCGGAGAGGGCGGACACCGGATTGATCAGGTCGTTCGGAGTGTAGGTGGCCCCGCAGTTCTCGCAGTTGTCACCGTACTGGTCGGGAGTGCGGCAGCGCGGACACTCTCCCTTGATGAAGCGGTCGGGCAGAAAGATGTTCTTGACGGGATCGAAAGCCTGCTCGATTGTCCGGCGGCTGATGTGGCCGCCACGATCGAGCTGGGTGTAGATGTACTCGGCGAACTCGCGGTTCTCCTCGGAGTGCGTCGTGTAGTAGTTATCGAAGCTGATACGGAAGTCCTCGAAATCCGCGCGGTGCTGCTTGCCGATGGCTTCGATCAGGGTCTCCGGAGTGATCCCCTCGGACTGCGCCTTGAGCATGATCGGTGTGCCGTGGGCGTCGTCGGCGCAAACGAAGTAGCACTCGTGGCCGCGCAGGCGTTGGTACCGCGCCCAGATATCCGTCTGGATGTACTCCACCATGTGGCCGAGGTGGATCGGGCCGTTGGCGTAGGGCAGGGCGCTGGTGACCAGGATCTTGCGTTGCGGGCGGCTCATCGAAGGGGCTGCGGATGCGCGAGTGTTCGAAGGGCGCTAAACCTACCAGAATTGCCCGGCGACGGGAAAACTCTTTTGGCCGTCGCTCGAACGAAGCCGCGGGTTGTCAACGTGCGTGGGCCGGGAGTCCATACCGGCATCCCGCGTTTGTCGGGATGAATCCCGACCCACAGGTGCCGCGGATCGAAGCCCGCATGTGGGTCGGAATTCATTCCGACAACAGCGTGCCGCGCAGCACGAAGCTTCGTCGGGCCGACGCCCGACCTACGTGGCCGTTCGCAGGTGGAAGGACTTGGGTCGTGTCAGGCTCTCGTAGCCGACCCGGGACAGGGTGCAGCCGCGGCCCGAATCCTTGACGCCGGTCCAGGCCAGGGCAGGGTCGAGGTAGTCGCAGCGGTTCATGAACCAGGTGCCGGTTCCCACCCGATTGCCGATGGCCACGGCCCGGTCCAGGTCGGCGGTCCATACCGAAGCCGTCAAGCCGAACTCACTGTCGTTCATGAGCTCGATGGCGTGCTCGTCGGAATCCACCTTCATGACGCCGACCACGGGGCCGAAGCTTTCCTCGGTCATTACACGCATCGAGTGGTCCACGTCCACCAGCACCTGGGGTGCCAGGTACGGTGTGCCGGCCTTGCTCTCCGGGAACCGGGCGGGATCGATCAGCGCCCGGGCGCCCTGGCGGACCGCTTCCTCGATCTGGCCGCGCACGAAGTCCGCCGCCGAGGTCTTGACCATGGGTCCCAGAGTCGTGCCCTCGTCCAGCGGGTTGCCCAAACGGTATTGGAGCGCGGTCTCGACCAGCCCCTCGACGAACCGGTCGTAGACGTCGGCGTGGACGTAGATCCGCTCGATCCCGCAACAGGACTGGCCCGAGTTGAAGAAAGCGCCGTCCGCCAGGTTCTCGACGGCGTGCTCCATGTTCACGTCGGGCCTGACGTAAGCGGGATCCTTGCCGCCGAGCTCGAGCCCGACACCCATGAACCGGCCGGCGGCCGCTTCCTCGATCTTTGCTCCTGCGGGTACCGACCCGGTGAAGGCGACGTGCTCCACCTGGGGCGAGCGGATCGCCCTGGCGGCCGCCTCGTGGGTGAGATGCAGAAACTGGAACAGGCCTTCGGGGAGGTCCGCTGCCCGGAAGGCTTCCACCATGCGCTCCGCGCACAGCGGCGTCTGGCTCGCGTGCTTCAGGACGACGGCGTTGCCGGCCATCAGGGCGGGCACCACCGAGTTCACGGCGGTGAGGTAGGGATAGTTCCAGGGGGCGACGGTCAATACGACACCGAGCGGCTCGCGCCGGATGTAGCGCACGAAGCCTTCCTTAGGGCCGACGTCGATGGGGCGCAGCACCTCCGCGGCGATATCGATCATGTAGCGGGCGCGCTCCTCGAAGCCACCGACCTCGCCGCCCCCGGAACGCACCGGCCGGCCCATCTGCCAGGCAAGCTCTTCGGCATGACGCGCCTTCTGGGCGACGAAGGCGTCCACGGCCGCGTGGCATATTCCGGCCCGCTGCTCTATGGGCAGCGCGGCCCACGCTCTTTGGGCGCCGGCGGCGCGGGCCAGGGCGGTGTCGATCTCCGCGTCGCTGGCGTACGGCCGCTCGACGTAGATCGAGCCGTCGACCGGCGATATGGTAGTCTGTATCTGTGTGTTCATCGGGAGGCCGTTCGAAAGTTGGCGATAAGGCGAAAGCCGGTGATGCGCCGGCGTCACGGCGCTCTTCACGTAACTATTACACAACGGGAATCGGGTTTGAAAGAGGTGCAAGGTGATATATGAAGGCAGCTGTCACTGCGGGAAGGTCGCTTTCGAGGTGGAAGGCGAGATCGAGGACGTGGTGTCCTGCAACTGCTCGATCTGCTCGCGCAAGGGAGCACTCATGTGGTTCGTGCCGAGGGACAGGCTGCGCCTGTTGACACCGGAGGAGGACCTCGCCACGTATATGTTCAACAAGCATCTGATACAGCACCGGTTTTGCCCCACCTGCGGAATCCATCCGTACGGCGAGGGCGAGTCTCCCAAGGGCGGCCTCATGGCGGCGGTCAACGTCCGCTGCCTGGAGGGCATCGACCTGGACGCCATCCCCGTCAAGCATTTCGACGGGCGATCGCTGTGAGATACCTGCTGGTGATCGGCTGCCTGCTGGGCGCCTTCGTCGCGCCGGCGGCCCGCGCCGCGGAGCTCCCGTCCGTGTACATTGAGAAGCTGACCTGGATGGAGATCCGCGACGCGATGGCCAAGGGCTACACCTCGATGATCATCCCCACCGGTGGCACCGAGCAGAACGGCCCGCACATGGTGCTCGGCAAGCACAACGTCATCGTCAAGTACGCTGCCGGACAGATTGCCAAGAGGCTCGGCAATGCCCTGGTGGCGCCGGTGATGGCCTATGTCCCGGAAGGACCGGTGAATCCCCCGACCGGCCACATGAAGTTTCCGGGAACCATTACCACACCGGAAGCCGTCTTCGAGAAGGTCGTGGAATACGCCTGCCGCAGCTTCGAGGTCGAGGGCTTCAAGAACGTCCTGCTGCTGGGTGACAGCGGCGGGCAGCTCCGGGCGCTGGCCCAGGTATCCAAGAGTCTGAACAAGGAATGGAGCGACGCCGATACCCGCGTCTACTTCATCAGCGATTACACCCGGGGCGAGAAGTTCAAGAAGTGGCTCCTGTCCCAGGGCGAGACCGAGCAGTCGATCGGTTACCACGCCGGCATCATGGATACTTCCGTGGCCATGGCCGTCGATCCGAGCATGATCAGGTGGGACAAGCTGGCCCGCGGGACCGACTTCTACAAGACGGGCGTTCTCGGCGATCCCACCCACGCCAGCGTCGCCTATGGGAAGAAGGGTCTCGAGATTCAGATCGACGGCGCCGTTGCCCAGATTCACGCGTTCCTGAAGGATCGCTAGCGGCAGCGCACCCGGGCGCGTCCGGCGTTTCACCAGCGTGGCGTGGCCCGTCGCCGGGCGAGGTCGGGCACGCTATCATGACAACCCGCCGGTGGAATCGGTACCATCGGGTTGTCGAACCCAAACCGGCAAGGCAGGTGTTTCATTGGATCGGGCAGATATTGAAAACGCGTTGAAGCGGGTCCAGGACCCGAACATGGGCAGCGACCTCGTTTCCACCAGGAGCGTGCGGGATATCACCATCGACGGGGACGCCGTGTCGGTGGAGATCGTCCTCGGCTACCCCGCGAAGAGCTGGCACGATGAGCTCGCCGCCGCGGTCCGGTCGGAGCTGACCCGGCTCGAGGGCGTGAAGACGGTCGAGGTCAAAGTGACCTGGGACATCCTCTCGCACACGGTGCAAAAGGGGGTCAAGCCCCTCGAAGGCGTCAGGAACATGATCGCGGTGGCGTCCGGCAAGGGCGGGGTCGGCAAGTCCACCGTGGCCGTGAACCTGGCGCTGGCCCTGTCCGCGGAAGGGGCCCGGATCGGGATCCTGGACGCCGATATCTACGGGCCCAGCCAGCCCCGCATGCTCGGCATCACGGGCAAGCCCGAATCCAGGGACGGCAAGTCCATGGAGCCGCTGACCCGCTACGGACTGCAGGCGATGTCCATCGGTTTCCTGATCGACGAGGAGACCCCGATGATCTGGCGCGGCCCCATGGTGACCCAGGCCCTGGAGCAGATGCTCAAGGAGACGCACTGGGACAATCTGGATTACCTGGTGATAGACCTGCCCCCGGGGACCGGCGACACCCAGCTTACTTTGGCGCAGCGGGTGCCGGTGACGGGCGCGGTGATCGTGACTACGCCGCAGGATATCGCGCTGCTGGATGCCCGCAAGGCATATAAGATGTTCGAGAAGGTCGAGATCCCCGTTCTCGGTGTGGTGGAGAACATGAGCACGCATATCTGCAGCCAGTGCGGACACGAGGAGCATGTCTTCGGGGAAGGCGGGGGGCGGCGCATGGCCGAGCAGTACGGGGTGCCTTTCCTGGGAGACCTGCCGCTGGACATGCAGATTCGTATCGATGCCGATGGCGGCAAACCCTCCGTGGTGTCAGACCCCGACGGCCGGGTCGCGGAGCGTTACAAGGCCATCGCCCGCCGGGTGGCGGCGGCCATCGCGTCCCGGAAGAAGGACTACAGCGCGAAGTTTCCGTCCATCGTGGTCGAGAACAGCTAGCCCGCACCGCCACCGTACATGAGGCCAGTGAGGT